>DASPYE010000101.1:0-2122 GCA_035636935.1 Candidatus Dormiibacterota bacterium
TCGTCGCCTTCGCGACGCGCGCTGAATGCGATTCGCCGGCTGTCGGGACTCCAATCGACGCCGCTCTCGCCGCCTTTGGTATTCGTCAGGCGGCGTGGCTCGGCGCTACCGTCGCTGGGCACGAGCCAGAGATCGGTGACCTGCTCGCCTTCTGTGTACGACGGTTCGGTAACGCTGAACACGATCCAGCGGCCGTCGGGGCTGATCGTGGGCGAGCCGACGCGCTTCATGAGAAAGACATCCTCATGGGTGATGGTGTGGCGTTGCTGGGCCGCGAGGGGGAACGCGAAGCAGATGGCGGCGAGGACATGGATAACGCGGGTGGTTTTCATGGTTCCTTAGCGCATGTAGGGGGCGACGTTGTTCGCGATCGTGCGGAACTCCGCTTCGCTGAGCGGCAGTTTCAGAAACTCGGCCCAAGACTCGCGGGGCGCCAGGTTGGCTCCGGCCGCCGCATCCGATCCGAACAGGACGCGATCGACGCCTAGCTGCCGAATGCGGGTGGCGAGGAGTTTGCTGTCCTCCGGCGTCGCGTTGCGCGTGACCGTCGTCACGTCGAACCACAGCTGTTTAGCGCGCGAATCGTGACGTGCAATCGCATCCACGAACACCGACAGCGCCGCATCGGCGGTCGAATCGTAGCCTCCCGCTCCCGCGAGATGGGCGATCTGCACGGGGACGTCGGGCGCCGAGGTGAGAATCGAGTCCAGAAAAATCTGCGCCTCTAGCCGGCCGTACGGCAAGTTCCTTGAAATCGACGCACGCATATGGATGACGATCGCCATGTGCTTCGCGTTCACCGCGCGAAACACCTGACGGAGCTTCTGCAGGTCTTGCGTGCTGTGGTAATCCACCGCCGAGTTCCCGATGTGCAGCTTGAGGCCGGCGCGGAGCAGCGGATTGCTGGCGCAGCGCTCGATCTCCGTCAACGCGTAGTCGCGCACGGGGTTGACGCTGCAGAACGCCCTCAGCCGGTCGGGATAGCGCCCGACCTGTGCCGCCACCCAGTCGTTCTCGGCCTTCACGTGCTCGTAATCGTTCTCGACGTTTCTGCTCGGGTTACTCCAACTGTAGGCGACCGACAAGACCAGGGCGCGGCGGATACCGGCCGAATCGAGCAGGGCGACAACCTTGGCGGCATCGATCGGCTCGATGCCGACGAGCTTGGCCAGATCGGGACTGAAAAAGTGCTGGTGATAGTCGATCAATGGCGGCGGGGGCGCGGCGTCGGTCCGAGCGGCGGCCGACGCGACCGTGAGGCACATGGCGAGCCAAAGCCATTTCATGGGAGACTATCTCCGGTAGACGTCGGTGCCGACGTACTTCAACCCGGAATCTGCCATGAGCGTGACCACTATTGCACCTGGTCCCAACTCCTCGCCTATACTGATCGCCGCGATGACGTTCGCGCCTGACGACGTGCCGGCAAAGACCCCTTCCTCGCGGGCCAACCGCCGGGCCATCGCCTTGGCATCGTCGGTCCTCACCGGGATGATCTCGTCCACCAGCGTAGGCTCAAAGAGCGGAGGCGCATAGCCGATGCCCACGCCCTCGATCTTGTGCGGCCCCGCCTGACCTCCCGAGAGCACCGCGGATTCCCCGGGTTCGACGACGGCAATTCTGACCGACGGCTTGTGCCGCTTCAGCACAGTCGCGACGCCACGTGAGGACGCGGCGGTCCCCACCGAATGCACGAATGCATCGACGTTGCCCTGCGTCTGAGTCCAAATCTCCTCGCCCAGGGGATGGTACCCGGCGATGCTGTCATGATTGTTGAGCTGGTCCGTCCAGTAGGTATGTGGCTCTTCGCTCAGCGCGCGCGCGGCGGCAATCATGTCCAGGATCAGTTTCTTGGTGGTGCGTCCGCCCTCACTCGGGACGAGGATCAACTCCGCGCCATAGGCTGCCATCTGGTCCAGCTTCTCTTTGCTGAATGCGTCCGATGTGACGATGCGAATGCGATAGCCTTTGACGGCGCAGACCAGCGCCAGCGAGGCGCCCGTACTGCCGCCCGTGTAGTCCACGACCGTATCGCCGGGCTTGAGTCGGCCATCCCCCTCAGGCCGCGAATGACCGCCTCCGCCATCCGGTCCTTCATGCTGCCGGTCGGGTTTTCCCATTC
>DASPYE010000102.1:0-2706 GCA_035636935.1 Candidatus Dormiibacterota bacterium
GCGGACCTGTGCTCAGGCAACCCGTGGCCGTCGAGAGACGTGCTTATTTGCTCGCCAAAGTATAGCCGCTGCGCGCGAGTTTGAAACCCGGGTCAGGCCGCGGGAACGGTCGGCTTCCTGGTGCGGGGGCCGCGCGGCCGGGCACTGGTCCGGGCGGCCCGCTCCGGTTTGCAGGCCGGGTAGTCGGAGCAGCTCTTGAACTCCCCGTACCGTCCCTGGCGCAGCACTTGCGGCTTTCCGCAACGCGGGCAGGGATCGTCCATCAGTAGCTCGCTGGCTGCGGGAGGTGCGACGGTGCGCGTGCCACCTTCGATGTAGCGGCAGTCGGGATAGCCGGAGCAGCCGACGAAGCTGCCGAATCGTCCCTTGCGGTTGAGTAGCGGCTTGCCACAGGTGGGGCAGACGCGGCCTTCGACGACGTCGGCCGGGTTGATCTCGCGTTTGACGTAGCGGCACTTCGGATATCCGGAACAGGCGACGAAGGGACCGCGCTTTCCAGTGCGCGTCACCAGCGGCTTGCCGCATTTCGGGCACATCTCGCCGGTCGGCTCCGGCGGCGGCGCCTTCTCCTGGCCCTCGCGACCCTGGATGTAATCGCACTCTGGATACAGCGAGCAGCCGACGAACTCTCCGAGCTTGCTCATGCGGTAGACGAGACGGCCAGTGCGTCCCTCTTGCTTGCACTTGGGACAGTCCTCGCCGGTTTCCCGCATCGGGACCTTGACGCGCGCCGTGGCCTCGGCTTTGGTCAGTGTCTTGGAGAACGGCGCGTAGAACTCGCGGACGATGGGCACCCACTTGCGCCGCCCTTCCTCGACGTCATCGAGCTCCTCCTCCATGCCGGCGGTGAAGGTGACGTCGACGATGTCCGGGAAATGCTCCACGAGCCACGCATTGACGGTCTTGCCGAGCTCGGTTGGGGACAGCCGGCGCTCCTCTTGCTTGACGTAATGGCGCGTCTGGATGACCTCGACGGTCGGGGCAAAGGTGCTCGGCCGGCCGACGCCCAGCTCTTCGAGCGCCTTGATCAAGGAGGCCTCCGTGTAGCGCGGCGGCGGCTGCGTGAAATGCTGCTCCGGCTTCAGCTCCCGCAGGTTGAGCCCCTCGTCGACGGCGAGCGCCGGCAGCTCTTTCTCCTCGTCGTTGTCGCTATCGCGCTCCCAGACGCGATAGAAGCCGTCGAACACCAGCACCGAGCCGTTCGCGCGGAAGACGTAGTCAGCCGCGCCGATGTCAACGCGCGTCTGCGCGAAACGCGCTGGGGTCATCTGGCTGGCGGTGAAGCGCTGCCAGATCAGCCGATACAGCCTGAGCAAGTCGGGAGTGAGATAGTTGCGGAGGGAATCCGGCGTGCGTTCGACGTCGGTCGGCCGGATCGCCTCGTGGGCGTCCTGCACCGGGCCCTTCGCCTTGAACTCCACCTTGTCACGGCGAGCATAGGTGGGGCCGTACTGGTCAGTGATGAAGCGTCGCGCCGCCGTGCTCGCATCGTCCGAGATGCGGAAGGAATCGGTACGCATGTAGGTGATCAGGCCCGTCGGTCCCTGGCTCCCCAGCTCGACGCCTTCGTAGAGCTGCTGCGCCAGGCTCATCGTCCGGTTCGGCTTCATCCGCAGCCGGTTCGAGGCATCCTGTTGGAGCGTGCTGGTCTTGTAGGGCGGCGGCGCATTCCGCATGCTGTCCTTGGTCTCGATCGACAGCACCTTGTAGCTGGCGCCCTTGAGTTGCGCGACGATCTCATTGATCTGGCCTTCTTCGGTCAGCTCGAGCTTGTCCTCGCTGCCTTGCTTGCTGTGCAGCCGGGCGGCGAAGATGCGTTGCGGGAGATCGATCTTGGAGAGCATCGCGTCGAGCGTCCAGGATTCGACCGGAACGAACGTCTCGATCTCCTCTTCCCGCTCGCAGACCAACCGGACCGCGACCGATTGCACGCGGCCGGCACTGAGGCCCTTTCGGATCTTCTTCCAGAGCAAGGGGCTCAGCTTGTAGCCGACGAGCCGGTCGATCACACGGCGAGCTTGCTGCGCATCGACGAGATCCTGATTCATCGGACGCAACGCGTTGAGCGCCTTTTCCACAGCGGTGGGCGTGATCTCGTGCAACTCGATGCGGCGTGGGTCCTTCAGGTTGAGGACGTGCGCGAGATGCCAGGCGATCGCCTCGCCCTCGCGGTCCGGGTCGGATGCCAGGAGGATTTCAGAAGCGCCTTTGGCGGCGGCTTTCAAATCCTTGATCGTCGATTCCTTTCCCGGAATCGTCACGTATTCCGGCTTGAACGAATGCTCGATGTCGATCCCCAGGGTGCTCTTCGGCAGGTCGCGCACATGACCCATCGACGCGCGAATGTCGTACTTGGCACCAAGAAACCGGCCAAGCGTCTTGGCCTTCGCAGGGGATTCAACGATGATCAGTGGGTTTGCCATGTCAGGCTCGAGAAGAGCGGGTCACCGCTCCGCAGTCGCCGATTATATAGCCGTTCATTTCCAACAATGTCAAGCGCCGACTCACTTCCTTGACGTCAAGGTTCATCATGACCGCCAATTCATCATGATGGCGCGGTTCTACCCAATCAAGCAATTCCCAAACGGCAAAGAGTTCAGGTTCTTGCGGTCCTGAATCCGCGCGCGTACGCGCACGCGTGTGCGCGTGTACACGCGCCTGCGCTCGCGCGCGTGCGCGCGCGAGGTCGGCAAATTCCTCCAGCAC
>DASPYE010000103.1:0-28418 GCA_035636935.1 Candidatus Dormiibacterota bacterium
CGACGAGATCTATCAGGCCGCGTTGAAGCTGCTCGCGGCGCGGGATCCTCGGCTGACGGTCGGAACCCTCGGCGTCGGTGTCTCAGCGCTCAGTGACGGCGATAGCGGGCAGCTCGACCTCTTCACGGAACGCGTGCGTCCGCGAGGCGAGCGGCTGGAGGCTGCGGTCGACGCGATCCGCGATCGGTTCGGTGAGGACGCGGTCCAACGTTCGCGGCTGTTGGGCCGAGCTCGGGTGGTGCGGGACCGCATCGCGTTCGGGAATACAGGCCACCCAGATGAATCCAGGCGAAATACATCGTGACATTCCTTCCCATAAGGGTGATGATGCGATCATGGCCTCCAGAAGGGAGGAGGCCGCCGGGGCGGCCTGGGAAGGCGCCGATCTCGAGCGACCGATCAGTGGCGAAAACCCGGAGTCAGAGTCGCTGGCGGAAGCCCGTCGCTGGGTTGTTGTCTACGGACACCTGGTCAAGCTCGAGCAGGAGCTCTTCGACCTCCTCGCCAAAGTGATCCCAACCATGCCCCGGGAGGCGCAGCGCGAGGCTGAAGAGACAAACCTGCCGGTCCTGGCGTCGCAGGTGGAACGGTTCCGCCACCGCCTCGACTACTGGGTGAAGCGCCAGCACGGGCTCGAGCAGAAGCGGCCCTAGCGGCCCAGCCAGTCCCGGGCCTCTTCGACGGACCCAAAGTAGGCTACCTTCATCGTCCCTTCAGGGACCTGGCTCAAGCGCTCGCGCAGGTTGTCCGCGGCCAGGTCGCTGATCGGTAGAACAATCGCGAATCGCTTGAGGCCGGCCCGGATCGCGTGCGGGATCCACTCTCGGTTCGCGCGTTCCTGGTCGGCCGGGTTCAGAACCCGCTGCCGGCGGCAGTCGGCGAGCAGGCGGGAGCCGCCATGGTCCTTGAGCGCCTTGATCTCCGAATCGAGCAGGGCCCGGAACTCAGCCGTGTTCGCGCATCCCTCCCACTCCACGAGCACAGCCCTGTTGGGAGCGTCCCACCTGACGCTCGCGACGCCGGGCACGTGGAAATAGGTGTCATCCGTCATGTATGCCGACTTACAACTCAACGTAACAAGAGGCAAGGTCAGGCGAGGAGAGTTACCCGAACCTCCACCTCGTCGCGTTGGATGATTCGTCCGTGCCGAACGCAAAGGCGGTAGCCGGCAGGACTCGGTAGAGGTCGAGCGGGGGTGGCCCGGCAGTCGGCGCGCCCTCACCGTGGAATGGGCCATCCCGCGGGTCGGCGTCCCAACCGTATTTGACCATGAAGGCCGCGGCAGCCCGCTCCACGATCGCCGGGTCCGTCACCACTGCCGCCGTCCCCTCGACGACGACGTCAAGCCCCTCCGTGGCCGTCGTCAGCGCGCATCTGGCGTCGCGGGCCAGGTTCCGCGCTTTCTGAGTGTGCGCTCCAGCGCAGAAATAGACATCACCGTCGATGCACACCGCAAGTAAGGGCATCACGTGAGGTCTTCCATCCGCTCGCGCCGTGGCCAGCCAGAAAGTCCTGGCCTCTTCAAGATGCTCGACAACCTTGGCCCAGGACGTCTTCGGCCTCAAATCGTCCGGGCCATAGACGCGCGCCGCGCTTGGTTGCGCTCGAGGCATCAGAAGGTCTGCGACCACGCGGATTCCGGCTCGATCAGAAACACGACGCGGTCTTCGCGCAGCGGATAGGGCGCGCCGATGTACTTCTGTGACATGCGGTCGATGATCTTCCAAGCTTCGTCACCCTCGAGCCGCTCGCATACCCGACCCCGCACCTGCGCCATGACGTTCGGTTGCCGCACGTCCGTCATCGAGATCGAGATGCGTGGATCGCGTTGGAGGTTTTGAGCCTTGCGTGATCTTGGGCTTGTAAGCACCGCGACCCGTCCCTGTTCCAGACCGACCCACACCGGGACGCTGTGCGGGCTTCCATCTGGAAGGATGGTCGCGATGTGGGCGTTGCTCGGCGCATCGACCATCTCGCGGACCGGGTCAGGAAGCTGGTTCATACGTGAGGAGAACGTTTCCGTTGCGAAAGTCGCGCCGGCTCCGCAGCTTCAACGGGATGGGGCGCGTCGCTGAGCTGGCCAGCGATCTGCCCGAGCCGATCAGTATCGGGTTGATGATGATGCGCAACTCGTCGAGCAAGCCCTGCTCCATGAGGCTGGTCGTGAGCACGGAGCTGCCCAGGACGAGTAGCTTCTGGCCCTTTTCCCGCAGCTCGTTCGGATCGTTGACCAGCGTGGAGCTGTTCCATTCCGGTTCAGGCTTTTGGAGCGTTCGTGAGACCACGATTTTCGGCGCGCGGTTCATCCGCGATGAAACCTCGGGATCCGTCCTGATCGCCTCTTCGCTCGGCCAGTACTCCGCCATCCCCTTGTAGGTGGCGCGACCGAAGACCAGGCAGTCGAATTCATCGAGCTGCTCGATGGCGAACTCGTTGAACTCGTCGTCGACCTGGTGCCAGTCGATATCCCAGGGCTTGTCACCCTCGAAGTAACCGTCGAGGCTCACCATGATGAAGGAGGCGATCACGCCGCCGCCTCGCAACTGACGCAACCCTCGTCAACCACGACAACGGTCTGGCTGCGCAGCAACCAGGCCGAGGTGCCCAGCGTCACGACGACGATGCCGGCTCCGATCAGCCATGCGAAGTGGTATCCGCCCGCCAATGCGGTGGTGACGTCGAAGCCACTGCGGACCAACTCCAGCGAGCGGGAGCCGGCTAGCGTCGCCAGAACCGCAAGACCAAGCGCCCCGCCGACCTGGCCGGTCGTGTTCAGAAGACCGGAGGCAAGGCCGGCGTCGGTCGGGTGCACGTCTGCCATCGCGATCATCGTGAGCGCCGGAAACGCCAGCCCGCCGCCCAGCCCGAGCAGCAACATCGGCGCCAGCAGGTGGGTCACGTAGTTCGCGTCGGTGGGTCCAAATCCGACCATCGCGAGCGCCAGCCCGGCCACGACCTGGCCGGTCACCAGCATCGCGCCGGCGCCGAACCGGTTGATCAGCTGCGCGGAGAAGCGGATCGAGAAGAGAGCCATCACGATAGCCACCGGCAGGAAGGCGAGCCCGATCGCCATCGGGCCGTAGCCCAGCACGCGCTCGAGGTCGAGCGAGCCGAGGAAAAAGAAGCTGAAGAACGAGGTCGACATCAAGGCCTGCACGATGTTCGTGCCGGCGACCTTGCGGGAGTCGAACACGCGCAGCGGAAGGATCGGGTTGCGTCCGCGGGCCTGGCGCACGACGAACGCCCCGAGGAGCGCCACCGCGACACCTCCGAGGACGAGCGTGCGTGGGGAGCCGAGCCCGTACTCCGAGGTCTGGACGATGGTGTACACACCCAGCATGAGCGCGGCCGTCACCATGATCGCGCCCAACACATCCGCTCCCTGACCAAGGCCGATGCCCTTGTCAGCGGCCAGCAGGCGACCCGCCGCGATCGCGGTGACGATGCCGAGTGGCAGGTTGACGAAGAAGATCCAGTGCCAGCTCACCACCTGCGTGATCAGGCCACCGGCGAGCAGCCCAATCGCCGCACCCGCCGAGGCAACGAAGCTGAAGATGCCGAATGCCTTGGCGCGCTCGAGCGGCTCGGGGAAAAGCGTGACGATCATGGCGAGAATCACAGCCGAGCTCACCGCACCGCCGACACCCTGCACGAAGCGCGCCCCGATCAGCATGGGCTGCCCGAAGGAAAGACCGCAAAGCACGGACGCGCCGGTGAAGATGCCGAGGCCGACCAGGTAGACCCGCTTGCGACCCAGCAAGTCCCCCACCCGGCCCGCGAGCAGAAGGAGCCCGCCGAACGCGATGAGGTACGCGTTGACGACCCACGCCAGCCCGGACTGCGAGAAGCCGAGATCGATCTGGATCGACGGCAGCGCCACGTTCACGATCGTCATGTCCACAACGATCAAAAGAAAACCCGTGCACAGGACGATGAGTGAGAGCCAGCGTGAATTCTTCATGCTCGGTTAGACCTCCCCCGGCCGCAAAACTCATCGCCTTCGAACCGATTAGTTCGAGGGAGGTATTCCGTCTAGGAGATCGATGTCGACCGAGACGGTCATCCTGGACTGTGCCCGATGCAAACGTCCAGACATCGCCACGATCGACCGCATCGCACGGACCCGGCTGGAGGCCCGCCGCCGCGGCTGCGAGATGCGGCTGCGCAATCCAAACGTCGCCACCCTGGAGCTCATCGCGCTCCTGGGCCTGGAGCGAGTCCTAGGCGTCGAGGTGCAGCGGCAGCCCGAATAGCGGGAAGAGCTTCGCCGTGTCGAGGAAGAACGTGAACTCGCCGATCCGCCCGCCGGAGATGTCGAGCACCTGCAGCGCCCATGGGTCGAAGCCGCCGTTGGGGCTTGGCTTGTACTGACCGAAGGTGGGCATGCCGTTGGCGCTGATCGTCGGAATGACCCGCGACCCCTCGCAGCCTATGCCCGGCCCAAACCACCACCTGAGAATGTCATCGCGGCCGCTCAGCCACATATCGTAGGGCGGCATTGACTGCCTGGCGTCTTCCCGGATCAGGCTCGTCAACGCGCTCAGGTCGTACGCCTCGAAGGCGGCGACGTACCGCTCCAGCATGGCGCGGTCCGCGGCCCTCAGCGGCTGCGCACGAGTCGCGCCGTCGGCGTTGGTCTTGGCGAGCGTCGCGCGGGCGCGCTGCAAGGCACTGTTGACGGACTGCACCGAGGTGTCCAGCAGCTCAGCGACCTCGGTCGCCTGCCAGTCCAGGACCTCGCGAAGGATCAGCACCGCGCGTTGCTTGGCGGGCAACTGCTGCAGCGCGGCCACGAACGCCAGCCGGATCGATTCGTTGGCCACGGCGACGTCGGCCGGATCGCGGTCGGGCGCGATCAGGCTCAGCGGGATCGGTTCGAGCCACGTCACCTCCGCAGGGACGTGAAGGTTGGCCTCGATCGGTTCGCACGAAGGACCCATGTCCATCGGCCGCTCGCGACGCTCCTTGCCCTTGAGCACGTCAAGGCAGACATTGGTCGCGATCCGGTATAGCCAGGACCGCATTGCCGAGCGGCCCTCGAACTTGTCGCGGCTGCGCCAGGCGCGGACGAAGGCGTCCTGCACCGCGTCTTCGGCGTCGAACGGCGAGCCGAGCATCCGGTAGCAGTACGCGATCAGCTCACCGCGGTACTGCTCGAGCTCGCCAAACGAATGGGCAGGCGAGAGCGTCGAGGTCTGCATCTAGCCGATTCTAAGAGTTAGGCGGCGGCGCTTTCTTCAGGCCAGTTTGGAGGCGGCTTCGCCAGCCTGGTCGTCGAGCCAATCCATCCCACAGTTGAAGGCGTGGTCGACGCTGTCGTGACTGTGCGAGCACCCCCACTTGGGTTCGCGAAAGCGGTCCGCTTCGTCGTATGCCTCTGCGCGGTACACCAGCGCGGGGACCCCGCCCCGGCCGGGCGGCCCGTGAGAGGCCATGACCCTGATCTTCATAGCCACGGCGCAAACCTAGGACGCCGCTCCGCGCCTTGTCATCGTTCAATTGAGGTATCGGTCCAAGCCTGAATTCGTATTCAAATCAAAAAGGTTTGAAAACCATCAGGCCGAATAGCATCACCAGCGCCGGCACGCCCACCCACACAGCCAGCAGCGGCCTGGCGCCGGCAAGGCGCGCCGCGACCGCCTCGTCCGACTCCTTCACGGCGTCCCGCGCCATGTAATACGGACGGGCCACGAAGACCATTGCGGCGAAGACGACGATCAGCAATGCCAGCGACGCCCACGGCCAGACCTTGCCCGACCAGGGTCCAGCAAACGTCATCCATATCCCGGTGATGATCACGACCAGGATTGCTGGATTGGATAGAAAAGACGATTGCTGGGAGAGCCGAAGAAGGGAGCGGCTCTGATTCGAAACTGGTCCGCGGAGCAGGAGCGATGCGCCGCCGGAGACACCGTGGGCAAAGAGGAACGTCGCCACCGCGAGGAGGTGGAGGAAGAGCAGCCAGGTGTACGGGCTCGGCATCGGCGTGATGCTAAGTGATCCGGCTTCCGAGCTCCGCCGGGGGATCCGGCCCCAGCAACCGCAGCTTGCCGTCCTCCTCGGTGGCGGCGAGGACGAGCACCTCCGAGCTCACACCCGCAACACGGCGGGGTGGCAGGTTGACGACGCATATGACCTGGCGGTGGAGCAGCTCATCGCGCGCGTACTCGGTCTTCAGCGCCGCGGCCGAATGGCGAGTTCCCAGCGGCCCAAAGTCGATCCTCAGCCTGTATGACGGCTTGCGCGCCTCGGGAAGATCCGCGACGTCGACGATCATGCCGACCCGCATGTCAAGGCGCTGGAAGTCGTCGATCGTGATCGTCATCTGACCAGCGAAACGACGAGCAGGGCCTCGCCCACGTGGTAGGGGACGAGATTGACGATCCGGCCAAACGGGACCGGCCTGACGAATCGATTCCACGCCAGGATCGCATCCGAATAGAAGAAGAGAAGCGCGCCGCACAGCGCGACGAGCGAACCGGTGCCGCCCGCCGACGCGACCATGACCACGAACACCGCGACGTAAACAATGACCGGAGCCACAAGCTTCGGCCGGCTGTTGCGCAGGGCGCGGTAGATCGGCGGCATGAACGCGGCAACCGAGGCCAGAGCGACCACGACCGCGATCGCGAGCAGTGCGACGTTGAGGTCGCGGGCGCGAAAGCCCGCGATGTACGCGATGTGCTCGACCAGCGCGGCGACCAGGCCCGCCAGGAACATGTCCTTCGGCAGCATTAGGAAGACATCGCTGGCCAGGCCCAGCACGAGGGCGACGATGAAAAAAGCCCTTTCGGCCGAGCTGGCCGGGCGCAGGGCGAGGGCGACCGCGATCAGGCCGATCATGACCGCGGGCTTGGCCGCATATTCGAGCCGCCGGTTCGAGGCCAAGACGGCCAGCCAGTCCACGAACGCGATCACGCCGGTGCCCGCCAGCAGGGCCAGAGCGGTTCCGCTCACGGGCGAGTTGCCTGCGGGTCCGTGAAGTAGCGCTGCAAGGTGGGTCCGATCCAGGATGCGAGCTTGGCGGGCGACGCAGAGGCCAGCGGCTCGACCTTCACCACGTAGCGAAGCATGGCCAGCCCGATCAACTGACTGGCCGCGAGACTGGCGCGGACTTGAGGATGGTCGAGCTCGAGGGCCTGGGCAACCCGGGCCAGGATCTCTCTGCTGACAAAGTCGCGCATCAGGGCCGCGGCGCTTTCGCTGGTGACCATCGAGCGCACGATGGCGTGGGCGCGGACCCCCGCGGGTGAGTCCCATATGTCGATGAAGAAGCGGGCCAACCGGACGCCGAGCCCATCCAGCCCCGGCTTCAGCAGCTCGGGGATGGCCTGCGCCGGATCGAAGGGAAAGTCCATCGCGGCCTGGAAGATGCCTTCTTTCGACTCGAAATAGTGGAGGACCAGCTTCGGGTCGACGCGGGCGCCGGCTGCGATGCCGCGGATGGTCGTGCTCTCGAAGCCTGAGCTGGCGAACTGGGACCGCGCGGAGGCGAGGATCTTCTCCCGCGTGCGGCCCGGGCCGGGCCTCCTACCGGTCCGCGCCATGGGCCGCGCCGCGACGTGTGACCAGGGCGCCGAGCAGCATCAGCACGAGGCCTGCCGCGAGCCACAGGCTGAGCACCGTCACCGGGGTGCTGACGCCTGCGTTTTCGAAGTACAGCGCGCCGCGGATCCCGCTGAACAGCTGCCCGGCGGGCATCCCAGGCGCGAGCCAGCGATAAGCGTCGGGAAGCAATTGGCTGCCGATCGGGCCTCCCGAGCAGACAAGATCGAGGAGAACGGCCACGAGCGCGGCCAGCGCGACGCCTGGCCTTCCCAGCAACGCGGCCGCCCCCGCGACCACCGCACCGATCGCGGCGGACCCGAGCGCGACGAGCGCGGTCGCGGTCCAGAATCCGGAGCCGTAATCGCCGGCGATCCACGTCGCGACACCCATCGCGACCGGAGCGGCGACGATCGCGTAAACGACGACCAGGGCCAGTCGCGCGGCCAAAGAAACACCACGGCGCAAGCCCGCGAGCGCCTGCGTGATCAATGTCGAGACAATCACCGCGAGGATGACGAAGAACAGGATCAGGCCGTGCGGGTCGCCGGAGGCAAAGGGATGGACGGTCTCGACCACGAGCGTCTGGCCCTGCGATTGGAACACGTTGGTGAAGGCGCCGGTGATGACGCCGGTCGCGCCATCCCCCGCGGCGCCGGCAATGATCAGATGCGGACCGCCGCTTCCGAGGACCAGCGAGCCATCGATCTCGCGAGCGTCGATGGCCGCCCGTGCGTCGGATTCGGTCCCATAGGTCGTGAAGTGGAACGCCCCTGGCGCGTTGGTCGCGAAGGCGGTCGCGATCTGCTGGGTCGCCGGAGCCGGACCGACCAGACCGACTGGGATGTCGTGAGGCGATGGACTTTTGATGGCCGGACCGATCAGGCCGATCAATGTGACGAGGGCGAGTAGGCCGGCCACCACCGGCTGGACGAGAGTCTCCAGCTTTTCCCGCATTGCGTCCCTCCCAAAATTCATCGTGCGTGGAATTCTACGCTTGATGAATTCTTGGCGCAAGGGCGGCGGAGGTCTCCGTCAGCCGCCCAGGGCTTGCAGCAGATCCTTCAACTGCCCCGTCTGCCAGGCCTGGAATGTCGCGCCGGCCGGCAGCATCGTCTCGGTGACGCTGACGACAGGAATCGCCTTGGCCCGTGCCTTCGCCACCAGGCCCTGGACCTCCGGCGTCGAGTTCTGCGAGTTGTAGACGAACACCTTGATCGCTTTCGTCGCGATCTGGTCCTCGACCGTGGCCTTGTCGACCGCGCTCGGGTCGGCCCCTTCGCTGATCGCGTTCAGATAGCCCGGCGGCGTGATCAGGTTGAGTCCGGTTCCTTCGGCCAGGTAGGCGAAGATGCTCTCGGTCGCGCCCACCTTCGTTCCCCCGTACCTCTGCTTGATTGCGGCGATCGTGTCGTGGTAGCTCTTCAGACCCACACGTTTGTAGTCCGCCGCCTGGCGTTGGAAGTACGCCGCATCTGCGGCGTCGATCTTGCCGAGGTCGGACGCGATCCGCTCCACCGCCTGGTCGACGTAGGAGGGCGAATACCAGAGGTGGGGGTTGTCGCCCACCTTCTTGCCGACCAGGTCGCCGACTGTGAGCACGCTCCGGTCCGGCGCCGGATTCGCGTTCAACAGCTTGGCCGCCCAGGCGTCGTAGCCGACGCCGTTGACGATCACATACTTCGCCTGCGCGATCGTTCTCGCGTCCTGCGGAGTCGGGTCGTAGTCATGAGGGTCGGTGTCCGGGTTGGCGATGATGCTCGTCACCGCGGCGTGCTCGCCGCCGATCTGGGCCGCGATGCTGCCCCAGAAGTTCTCGATGGCCACGACCTGGACCTTGCCGGAGGCATTCGACCCAGCCGGTGCCGGGCTGAGTCCGCACGCAGCAAGCGAGCACGCGATCACGACGACGCCGACGAGCCTCATGTCAGCCGACCCATCCGCCGCGCGACCTGCGACGCGAGGTACACGGCAAAGCCAACGCCCGTGATCAAGAAGCTCGCCGGCAACGCGACATAGAAGGCGAGGACAAGCCCGAGCCAGACGACGGCGACGGCAATCCCGGCTGAGAGCGCCATCCCAACCCATGGACGCGTCGAGAGGTTCTGAGCGACCGCAGCTGGAGTGGCCATCAGGCCGAAGATCAGCAGAGCACCCACCGCCTGAACCGACTCCGCGACGGTGACCGCGACCAGGACCAAGAAGAGCGCCGACAATGCCCGCGAGGGCACTCCACGCGCGACCGCCACCTCGGGATCGACGCTGAGGAAGAGCAGGGGGCGCGCGATTGCGAGCATCACGGCCGCGGTCGCGAGTCCCGTCAGCGACCCGACGATCACCTGCGCCGGCTGGAGGCCCAGGATCGATCCGAACAGGACGCTGACCCCGAGGGTTCCCGACGCAGCGCTGCGGGCGGTCGTGTACAGGCTCAA
Source organism: Candidatus Dormiibacterota bacterium (assembly GCA_035636935.1). Taxonomy (GTDB): domain Bacteria; phylum Chloroflexota; class Dormibacteria; order Dormibacterales; family Dormibacteraceae; genus 40CM-4-65-16. The sequence goes on from DASPYE010000103.1 coordinate 9,978, forward strand.
GAACAGCACGCCCAGGCCGAGCACCCACGCGAACACGGTTCCAATCGCCACGTCGCGGCCGCGGGCGCGGCCTCCCAGCGCGCCGATCGCGAGCGCGACCGCGACGCAGCCGCCGAAGACGCCGGCGAGGAGGTTGAGTCCGGCGAGCACCCCGCCGAGACCGCCGGTGAAGGCGACATGACTCAACGCGTCGGCCGTGAAGACCTGGTTCCGCAGGACGACGAAGTAGCCGACGAGCCCCGCCGCGAGCGCTATGCATCCTCCCGCGAGGAACGCGTTGCGCATGAACTCGAGCGCGAACATGCTCATGCCGGCGATATCAGGACGCTGCGCGCCGTGACCAGCCGGACCGCGACGTAGAACACGAACGCCAGCGTGGTGATGAAAAAGCCAACCGGGACGTTTGTGAAATACGCGAGCGCAAGTCCCAGCCAGGTGAAGGCAAGCGAAAGGGCGACGCTGAGCGCGATCCCGCGCCCAGGCCGCGCCGTGAGCTGGAGCGCGGACGCGGCGGGGGCGACGAGCAGCGCAAAGATCAGCAGCGTGCCGACGATCTGCACGGTGATCGCCACCGAAAGGGCGAGGATGAGCAAGAAAGCCAGCGACAGCATCCGCACGGGAACGCCGCGCGCCTGAGCGACGTCGGGGTCGACCGACGCAAACATGAGCGGCCGTCCGATGGCCGCAAGCAACCCGATCGTGACCAGCGCGACCGCGAACGTCAGCTGCACGTCGCGGTCGGTGATGCCGAGGATCGTTCCGAACAGAAACGCATAGATCCCCTGAGCACTGCCTCCGTACAGGCGGACGAAGAGAAAGCCCAGGCCCAGCGAGAAGGCGAGGATCGAGCCGATGGCGGCCGATTCAAGCCGGTGACCGGCATCGACCTCGCGACCGAAAGCCGCGATGCCCACCGCCGCTCCGGCGCAAAACACGATCAGCCCGAGCACCGGCGAGAGGTGGAGAAGCACGCCGGCGGCGGCGCCCGGAAAGCCAACCTGCGACAGCATGTGCGCCGCGAAGCTCTGTCCGCGCAGCACGACGAAGTAGCCCGCCACGCCGGCGAGCACCGCGACGAGCGTGCCCGCGAGGAAAGCGTTCTGCATGAAGTGGAACTGCAGCAGGAGCTGGACATCCGCCACGACGTCCCACGACAGCCCTTGCTCAGGCATCAGTGGTCGTCGGGGTGGTGCGTGACGGGCTCGTACTGGCCCACCACGACGATGCGGCCGTCGCTCGAATGCAACACCTCGACCGGGGTTCCGTAGAGCGCGGTCAGCGTCTCGGTGCGAATAACGTCCTGCGGCGTGCCCGACAGCACGTGGCCGCCGGCGACGTAGACAACGCGATCGACGAAGGGAAGGATGGGATTGATGTCATGCGCGACGAGCAGGACGGTGACGCCGCGCGTCTGGCAGATGCTCCGGATCAGCTCCGAGATCGCCTGCTGATTGTTGAGGTCAAGGCTCTCGAGCGGCTCATCAAGAGCCAGCATGCTGGCGCCGCTGACCAGGGCCTGCGCGATCAGGATCCGCTGCTGCTCGCCGCCGGAAAGCTCTCCGATCGGCCGGTCCTGGTAGGCGCCGGCTCCCACAAGCTCCACCATCTCGGTGACCCGATTTGTTTTGACGGTGGACGGCAGCGACATCCCCCAACGCTCGCCGTCGAGACCGAGGCGCACAAGGTCGAATGCGCGGATGCGCAGGTCTGGGTCGAACCGGCGACGCTGTGGCAGGTAGCCGATCTCGTCGCTGCCTCGGCGGACCGGCCGGCCGAATACGCGCAGCGAACCCTCGGCCAGGGATACCACTCCGAGGAGGGCTTTCAGGAGCGTCGACTTGCCCGCCCCGTTGGGTCCGAGGATGGCGACGAACTCGCCTTCCAGGACTTCCAGGTCGACGTCGGTCCAGATCAGCCGTCCGCCCAACCGGACGGCGGCGTGCTCGATTTGGAGCGCTGCCAAGGTGCGCAAGAGTATTGCACAAGCACCTTGCGCAAGTGGTTTGCGATATAGTGCCTGGATGCCCAGGCCGAGCCCGGTCACGGACGAGGTGCGCCGGCTGCTCGACACCGAGGAGCGCCACGTATGGTCGATCGACGAGCTGTTCCAGGCGACGCGGTCGTCGCTTGGCTCCGCTGATTACTCCTCAGTCTTCCGCGCCGTGAGCCTCCTGGAGCGGCAGGGCGTGGTCGACAAGATCGACCTCGGGGACGGGCGTGCGCGCTTCGAGCTCCGGGAAGGCCACCACGAGCACATCCGATGTGAGAGCTGCGGACGCGTGGAAGAGGTGCCCGGGTGCGTGCTGGACGACGCGACCGCGCAGGTCCACAACCTGACCGGCTTCCAAGTCACAAGCCACCGCGTTGTTTTCGGCGGTTTGTGCCGGGATTGCGCGGCCTCCCAGACCCTCCCCGGCGAGCGGGCAGGGAAAACCGCCACCGGCTAGCTTTTCGCGGGCTCCAGCTCCAGGATCACAATCCCCGACGCGAATCGCTTCATCTCGGTCAGGTTGAGCGGGATCTGATCGGTGCCGTGGGCGAAGAGACGCTTGCCCTTGCCGAGGACGACGGGGTGGACCATGAACCGATAGATGTCGATCAGGTTCATCTCCATCAAGGCGTTGAACAGCTGGCCGCTGCCTGCAAGCAACAGATCCTGGCCGGGCTGCTCCTTGAGCTTGCGGACCTCGTCGGCGACATCTCCTCTGATGATCTTCGTGCCCGTCCACTCGGGATTCTTCAAGGTCGAGGACACCACGTACTTCGGCATCGTGTTCATCTTCACGCCGAACTCCCCCGTGCCCTCCATCGTCGGCCACGCCGAAGCAAATCCCTCGTAGGTCTTGCGGCCGAGGAGCTGCGCGTCACTAGCCTGCAGCTCGTCCCATTTGAACTGACCAGCTTCGTCGTTGAACCAGGGCCCAGACCACTTTCCGGGCTCTTCGAACACTCCGTCGAGCGATAGGTATTCGGTTGCAACCAATCTCATGCCAGCCTCCAATCGCGTTTGCTCATAGGACGGCGGCTCATGACGAAACTCATCGGCGGAGCGCCGCGGAGCTCATCGCTTCAGTCGTCGGTCGGCGCTAAGAACTCCACACCGGCTTGCGTTTCTCGACGAAAGCGTTCATGCCCTCGCGCCCGTCCGGAGCGACCGCATTGCAGGAGATGGCCTCCGCCATCAGCGCGTAGGCGTCCGCCTGTTTCGACTCGACCTGCTCGTAGAAACCTTCCTTGCCGATCTGCAGCGCGTATCGGCTCAGCTGCGCGAGCTCGTTCACCAGCGTCATCACCTCGGCCTCGAGCTTCTCGCGCGGCACCGCCCGGTTGATCAGACCCCAGCGTTCCGCGGTGGGGGCGTCGATGAAGCGACCTGTGAGCAGCATCTCCAGCGAGTGCTTGCGGCCGAGGTTCCGCGCCACCGCGACCCCGGGCGTGGAGCAGAACAATCCGTACTTCACGCCAGATGTCGCGAAGCGGCAGTCGTCGCTTGCGATGGCGAGATCGCAGGTCGCGACAAGCTGACAGCCCGCGGCCGTCGCGATGCCATGGGGCGCGGCGATGACGGGAACCGGTACCGACTGCACCGTCGCCATCAGCCTGTTGCACACAGCGAACAGCTCACGCTCCTCGTCGAGCGTCTTGTCGAGCATCTCCTTCAGGTCGTGGCCGGCCGAAAATGCGCGGCCGGCGCCTTTGATGACGATGGCGCGGACTTCGGCCCTCGATGCCTGGCGTTCGAGCTCGGTGGTGAGCTCTTCCATCAATCCGGTGGACAGCGCGTTCAGCTGGTCGGGGCGGTTGAGGGTGATGATGGCCGCAGGCGGCGCGTCCTCGACCAAGATGTACTTCAGAGAGACAGCCATCGCGGACCTCCTTGTGCTTTCGACCAACACTACTCCGCGGCCGAGCGGAGCTCTATTCCGCTGACTGTCGTAGGCTGCGTCTGGCGAATCTGAGCCGCCTTTAGAGGAGCTTGCGAATGGAAACAATTCGTGCGACGTCGGAAACGATCGCGTGTGCCCTCACACCGGATGATCTGAGGCAAACGCAGGCGGCCTGGGCGAAGCTGCTCCGCCTATCGCTCCTCTCGCGCGACGAGATTCCTGGCGGGGTTCGGTTGGTCGTCCACCCAGGAAGCGCGGACGCCCTGCGCCAGCTCATTGACGTCGAGCGGGGGTGCTGCGGCTGGATCACGTTCGAGCTCGACGGGGCTGCAGTGGACATGACCTCCCCCGGCGCCGGCGAGGCCGCCATTCGCGAGATGTGGCCGGCGCCGTGAAAGAAAGGGGCACGCTCCGCGGGGCGATGAACAGCTACCGCCGCCGATTCGAGCTCGACATTCTGGCCACCCGCGCCCGACTCGAGGCCGCCGACCGCCTGGCCGACGCCGTCGAGGCCGGCCTGGAAGGCCAACCGGACGCTGTGCGCGATGCCGTGCGCGCATATCGAGGCGCCTCCCAGAACCGGGTGTAGGCTTCTGCTCCCGTGGTGGAGTACCCGCGCGACCCGCGCCTCTCGGCGGACGGCTTCTGGTGGTGGGATGGCCACAGGTGGGTGCCTGCGCGCCAGGCGCGTGGCGGCGGCATCTCCACCGGCGCGGTGATCGGCTTGATCGCGGGGGGCGTCGTGTTGGTGCTTGTGACGGTTTCCGTCTTCGCCTTCGTTGCGTTCACACGCTTCAATGCGTCCGCTACGCCGACCAGGAACGTGAGCTCATCCGCCGCGGGCGTGCCGTGCGACGGACTCGAGCACACCCAGGTCCACTATCACGCCGCGATCCAGATCCTGAACCAGGGTAAGAAGGTGGCCATCCCGACCACCTTCGGCCGCGCAGGGAACTGCTACTACTGGCTCCACATGCACAGCGGCGAAGCGGGCATCATCCACATCGAGGCCCCCAGCGATCGCGCGTTCACGCTGGGCGACTTCTTCCAGGTGTGGGCCTCGTGGAGCGGACAGAAGCAGTTGCTGGATAGCGGTCACGTCTCGACGATCACGCTCACCAGCGCCGAACGACTCGCCGTTTTCGTTGCGACTGACGGTGGAGGCGCGGCGCAGCCGTTCACAGGCGACCCGCGCTCGATCGTGCTCGAGGAGCACGAGGTGATCACGCTGGAGATCACCCCGCCTACGGTCAGCCCGCCGCCGGACTTCGTCTGGCCGCCGGGTTTCTGACGCGACCCAGCACGCCATCCGATACCAGCCGGATCGAAATGAGAAACGTGAGCCACGCGACCGCGATCAGGATTCCACCCAGCACGTCCGACGGCCAGTGCGAGCCGGTGTAGATCCTCGCGATGGCGTTGGCGACGATGATCAGGACGACGGCCATCCAGCCGATGACTCGCGCCCACCGCGGTAGGAATCGGTAGCCGAAGCACAGCATCAAGACGACCGTGACCGTGACGATGAATATCGTGTGCCCGCTGGGATAGCTCGACGCGCCCGGATGCTCCGTCACGCGCAGCACGTCGGCGGTTGTCGGACGTACGCGCACGATCAGGTGGCTGACCGCCTCGTACCAGCCACCACTTAAAGCGGCTCCGCCGGCAAAGAGCCACGCGCGGCGGTTGAAGATCAGGATCGCGAAGAAGATCAGGATCTCGACCACCAGGCCTTTGGCGTCACCGATCCAGCTGAAGAATCGGAAGGTGATTGCGAGCGGCCCCCAATCCGTCGCCTGGATGTCCCGCTCGACCAGTGCGTCCTCCGGGATGAACGGATGGCCCGCCACATAGACCGACAGCACGGCGGCGGCCAAAGCGATCACCAGCGCGATCACCAACAGCGGCCGGTTCATGCGGCCCTGGGCGTTATGGCATCGAGATGGCGCAAGCGCAGCGATTCGGTCCGGGCGAGGAGGCCCGCGGGCTGTCGCCGGGCGACTTCATCCTCGCCCACCGCCACCACCTCATCGCGGGACTCATCAGCCTCGCCCAGAAGTGGCGATTTCGCGGGCGCGATTCCGTCTATGCGCACTGGAGTCATGCCGCTCTTGTCGCGGCTCCCGACGTGCTGATCGAGGCCGAGGTGCGCGGCATCGTGCAGAGTCCGCTCGCGAAATATCGCGACGACGAGTATCGCCTCGTTCGTCTGGGCGGCGAGTTGGACGCGGCGGCGCGAAACCGCGTCGTTGCCTACGCGACCAGCCAGATCGGGCAGGCCTTCGGCTTCCTGGACCTGTTGGGAGCTTGCCTCTACCTCCTGTTCGGATGGCCGGTGCGCTGGATCAGGCGACGCCACGAGATCTGCACCAGCCTGGTGGTCAGGGCCTTGCAGGAAGGCGGGTTGCTTGAGGAGCTGGATCCCGCCCTCACCTTGCCCGCGGACCTCGCAAAGCGCTACGACGTCCGAGCCGAGCATTAGGTCGGGGCGCGCCGGCGCCTTGCCCTGAACCACTTCCAGGTCGGCGAGGGCAGCCAGCGCTCGGGCAGCCAGACGACAAACGCGGACCAGCCGAGGCCAAGCAGAAATCCGCCGGCCACATCGCTGGGCCAGTGGACGCCCGCCCAGACACGCGCGCAGCAGGCGAGGAAGATCACGATCGCGGCCGCGACCCAGAGGATCCACCGGCGGCGCGGTCTGACGTGCGGCGCCAGCGAGAACGCAAGCATGAAGCTGAGCCAGGTGAAGAAAACCGCGTGCCCGCTTGGATAGCTGTACCCGGGTGCGGGTGTGAGGATGTGGATCATGTCGGTGGCCGGGCGTTGGCGCGCCATCACGAGCTTGATCAGGTTGTCGAGCAGGCTGGAGATGGAGCCGATCGCCATCAGGTAGCCGGCGCGCCGCTCGACAAGAAAAAGAATCACTACGGCCGCCACGCCGACCGCGACCTGCACGTAGCCCGCCGTGTAGTTGATGGCGTCGAAGATGTACGTGACGGGCCCCCACGGAAACGACTGGATGAATATCGCCACCGGGACGTCGAATGGCAGCAGAGGCTGGGTGGCCACGAGGTAGGTGTCCATGGCGAAGATGATTGCGACCGCGACCGTCAGCGGCCAAAGCCATGCGCGGGCGCTCTCGCGCGGATCGCCGGCGATGACCTCCTGGGCGGCCTTTTCGACAGGTTGCGCGCTCATTTCGGCAGCAGCATCTTGAGCGCGCTCGTGTAGGCGCTGATCCGCGCCGGCGTCAGCCCCACCTGGAAGTTGTCGGCATAGACGCGAACGCGCGGCTTGGTCTTGACTTCGAGCTTGCTGAACTTGAAGACCTGGCCGGTTCCGTCCTCTGTGTGCCTCATCAGCAGCGCCGACTTGAATGCGCGAATGGCGATATCGGTCCGCGATTCGCCTGCGTGCACAGAGAACTCTAGGTAAGGGTCGATCGGGGTCCCGTCGCTGATCGGCAGCTGGCTGCCGATGGAAGAGGTATTGCTGAATACGAGCGACATCGCGGAGCCGCTTCCCTCGATATCGCCGCTGAGGTCGTACTGAAATCGCTTGGCTGCGATGACGTCCCTCAGCCTGACCGCGAGCTGACCGAACTCGAGGTCTTTGGCCGAGTCGCCCAGCGCGATCGTCTCGCCGAACAGTCCGATCGCGCAGGCCTCTACAAAAACGTGATTGTTGACCCTGCCCAGCGTGATTGGCCGCGCGCGACCATGGCGGGCGACCTGGATCGCGTCCTCGATCTTGGGAGGGAGGCCGAGTGCGCGTGCGAGGTTGTTGAACGTGCCCAGCGAGATGACGCCGATCGGATGCAGGGAATCGGCGAATTTGCGCACCATGAATTCCACTGTGCCGTCGCCTCCCGCCACGATGATTCGTGCCCGCGACGAGACAAGCTTCCCGATGTCCTCGTTGGGGTCGAAGTCGACGATCAGGTGATCGGCGAAGGCGGACCGCAGCTTTTTCTCGACCTCCTCGTTCATCGAGCCGGCGCCGCGGCTGATGACGAGTAGGCGCGTGGCCCTGGTCTCCGTCTTGGCGACGCTCAAGCCCGGCTTCCGAGGAGGCGGATCCAGCGCGCGCAGGCAAGAGAGTGCAGACCCAGCGCGATGAAACCTGCGGCAACGATGCCGAGCAGGACGCGACCGTAGGGCGCAGCCAGCAGCGCGAGGAAAGCGCCGCCGAAACCGTGCACCTCGGAGGGATCGCGGTGCAATCCGCCCTGGAGCACGAACCATCCGACAAGCGTGAAAGTGACTCCGCGCGAGATCATGCCGAGCCGCCCCAGCGTGTCGGCGATCTTCCTCTCCGCCTTCTTCATCTCGGTGCGTTTCAAGTCCTTCTTGAAGATGGCCCTGTACGCGTCGAAGAACTGTCCGAGGCCGACACCAATCGCGACGATGCCTATGCCGAGGGCGAAATACTGGCCCGCGGGAAGGGCGAGGACTTTCGCGATCGCGTCCTGCGTGGCGTCGTGCGACTTCGGCGTGGCGCTACCGACGATCAGGTGAAGCGCGAACAGGGCGATCGAGGAATAGGCGATTCCGCTCCAGGCGAATCCCAGGCGCTCGGCAACTCCGATTGCATCATGGCCGCGGTGGAGCGGGTCGAAGGTCGCTCTGACAAATCCCCAGATGGCGTAGGCGCCGAGTCCGACGACCACCGCGATCAGCAGAACCCTGCCCACGGGCCCACCGGTAAGGATGACCAGGCTGCCGGACTGGTCGGTCGCGGTGCCGCCCAAACCCAGCGCAAGACCCAGGGCGAAGGTGCCCATCGCGGCGTACAGCACGCCGCGGACGATGTAGCCGGCCCGTTCGAGGAACTCGAGCCAGGGATTGGAGGCGCCGCGCTTGGTGGCGGATCGAGCCCTGCGTGCCACGCCGTGGACGGTTGCCATCGCGCTAGGTCAACGCCGAGCCCCAGGACAGGCACCGGGACTTGGGTTGGCTGAGATCAAGACTGACATGCTGGACACCAGTAGGTAAGCCTGGCGTGCTCACCCTGGGCACGCACCAGAATCCGGGATCCGCAGCGCGGGCAGGGCCTGCCGCCGCGGCCGTGGACGGCGCCCCTGCCGTAGCCGGGAAAGCGGCGGTTGAAGCCACCGTTCAGGTTGGCGCGCATAGCCTCGTGTGCGGTCTCGAAGAGCGCCGTCAGCCGCGCGTCGTCGAGGTCATTCGTCTTCGTCCAAGGATTGATCCGCGTGTGCCATAGCGCCTCGTACCGGTAGACGTTGCCGATCCCGGCCGTCACGCGCTGGTCGAGGAGCACCTCGCCCACCGCCGTTGCTGCAAGGGCGCGCACCCTCGCCACCACGTCGCCGGCCACCCAATCGTCGGAAAGGATGTCGGGCCCGAGATGCCCGACCTTCGTCGTCTCGTCGCGGACGAGATCCACCACCGGAGTGCCGAAGCAGACGGCGACGACGTCGTCGGTCTCGAGCAAGGCTTTCATCTGCCAGGCCGGCCGGCGCCATCGCTCGCCACGTTTGTAGAGATGCCACGCGCCCTGCATCCGCATGTGGGAGTGGATCGCGAGACCGTTGTCAAAGCGGATCAGCAGATGCTTGCCCACCGGCTTGACATCGGTGATGGTCGTTCCTGCGAGGCGCTTCAGCATGTCGGGCCGGGCGGCGCGGACTCGCTTGCCTTCGAGGCCTTGGCGCAGCGTCGCGGCGGTTCGCCAGATGGTGTCGCCCTCGGGCATCTGTGACCTATGGTGATCGCATGACGAATCAATCGCGAGCAATCGGTCTGTTGCTGCCATCGCGTGAGGCGCTCCTGTGGGCGGACAGCGACCTGGCGTTCATCGTCGACGCGGCACGGCACGCGGAACAGGCCGGTTACGACTCGGTGTGGGCCGGCGACTCCTTGCTGGCGCGGCCACGGGCGGAGCCGCTCTCGCTGCTGAGCGCGGTTGCGGGCGCGACGGCACGGGTCAGTCTCGGCACTGCCGTCCTGCTGCCGCTCCTCCGTCACCCTCTCTCGCTGGCCCATGCGCTGTCGACACTGGACCGCCTCTCCCGCGGGCGCGTCATCGTCGGCATCGGCCCCGGGGCGGAGCTGCCGGGTACGCACGCCGAGCTGGCGGCCATCGGAGTGCCAAGCGACCGCCGGATCGGCGCCATGCTGGAGGCAATCGAGCGCTGCAAGCGGTTGTGGCGAGGCGAGGAACCGGGGATGGATCTCCAACCGAAACCTTCCCGTGCCGGCGGTCCGCCGATCTGGCTGGCAGGGAACGGGCCGCGCATGCTCCGCGAGACCGGCACGAACTTCGACGGATGGCTGCCGTTCAGCCCGACACCTGGCGAGTACGCGTCGGGGCTCCGAGCGGTGCGGGACGCGGCAGAGCGCGCCGGCCGAGACCCCGACAGCATCGCGACCGGTGTCTATCTGACCGTGGCGATCGCCGATGGTGCCTCCGAGGCCGCCGGCGAGCTCGACGCCTACATGCGGGCTTATTACGGGGTGCCGGCCGAGGTCATGGCCCGGGCGCAGGGGTGCCATGCCGGCACTATCGAGTCAGCCGCCGAGTGGTTCAGTTCCTATGCCGCTGCAGGCGCTCGCCACATGGTGGTGCGGCTGGCGCGGCCGGGCCTCACCGACTACAACGCCACCGCGAAAGACGTCCTGGGCGCGGCCCGTGAAGCGGCTAAAGCCTGAGCAGGAAAACGGGAGCGGCCGCGGCGAGTCCAGCCGTGAGCTGCAGGCCGAGAACGGCCAGCGCTCGTTTGGGGTCTCGTGGCAGCCAGGTGACAGCGAAGTACGCGATGAACGGAATCTGACCTGCCATCAGCAGCTGCCAGAGATGAGCCGCGGTGCCCTCGTCCGGCTCGCGGGCGCCGCCGTAAATCGCGGTGTGACCGAGGACCAGGACCAGGGCGGCAAGCGACATCGCCAACGGGATCAGCGCGCTCGGTCGCCTGAGAGTCACGAGCATATGATGGCCGCCACAGACGCATGAGGCATCGGTTTCGCGGTGGAGTCGCGATTGCGGCCATGCTGCGCACACTCAGAACCGGGACTCAGCGCACGAGCGCAGGCGCCGGTGCCGTCTCTTCCTCGGCCAGGTCGGCGAGGGCCGCCTTGGCGATCTCGTCGATGCTCTTGCCGCGGTCGCGTTCGAGGACTCTCATCCTCTTGTCGAACTGGGTGCTCGCGAAATCCAGGTACGTCTCCACGCGCTGGCCGAATGGACTGTGGTCCTCGTCATAAAACTCCCAGAACTCGCTCACGACACCAAGTGCAGGTCCGAGCAGTTCGTTCATGCGCTGGTTCATGACCTCCCAACCGTCGGGAGACTGGTTGATCAGGCGGTTGAGGAGGAAGACGCCGTAGCGGATGTGACGGCTCTCGTCGCGAGCGATGAGGCGGATGCCGTCGAGCAGGCCTGGAAGCTTCTGGTTGGATTCGAGCGACTGGCGGAATCCGTGGTATCCGGTTTCCGCGAGCACTCCCTCGATGATCATGTTGTAGGTCACGGATGCTCTGATCTGCGCCTCGACCGAACGATCCGTCTTCAGCGCGTTGAGAGAAGCGGGCAGCTCGACGAGGAACAGCTGTCTGTAACTGGGTGTCATGTAGTGCGCCAGGTCTTCATGAGCCATCGCAATTTCGTCGAGCCAGCGTCGGAAGAACTCGACGTGCTTGGCCTCCTCCCAAAGAAAGGACGTGAGGTAGATCTCTTCCTCGAGCCTGCCTTCGTCGGCGACCGCCATGATCAGCGGAAGCAGGTCGCTGGTCACACCTTCCTCACCGGCCTGAAACAAAGCGAGAGTGCGGAGCAGGAAGTCGTGCTCGGTGTCGTCGAAGCCGGTCCAGTCGGCAGCATCGGACGAGAAGTCGAGCGACTGGGGATCCCACGTGCCGAGCTTCTTCGCCTTCTGGAACAGACGCATGGGGACCGACTCCCAATCCAGGCCCCGACCGGAGATGGTCGCGTAGCCATCCCGTGGGGTGGGGGCGGTCACGATGCCGCCCAGTCTAGAGCTCAGCGATGCGGAGAGAATGCGGGCATGAGAGCGGTTGTCTACGACCGGTACGGTCCGCCCGAGGTGCTGCGGATCGAAGAGATCGAGCGGCCCGTGCCCACGAAGGACGAGGTGCTGGTGCGCGTCCGCGCGGTCGCCGTCACCCGGGCTGACTGCGCAACCCGCGAAGCGAACCGGCGCGGCGGCCGCGGCATCTCGCTGCTCAGCCGTGCCGTCTCGGGATTCCGGCGGCCAAGACAGCCGATCCTGGGCAGCGAGTTCGCGGGCGAGGTGGTCGAGGTCGGGTCGGCGGTGACCGAGTTTGGCGCCGGCGACCGTGTTTTCGGGAGCACTGGATTCAGATTTGGTGCCTACGCGGAGTTCGTCCGCGTGAAAGAGAGCGCGCGCATCGCGCAAATGCCGGCGGACATGAGCTTCGAGGGCGCGGCGGCGATCCCGGACGGGGCACTCAACGCCCTTTGGTGCTTGAGGGGCGCCGACCTCAAGAAGGGCCAGAGCATCCTGATCTACGGCGCTTCCGGTGCAATTGGTACTGCCGGCGTGCAGCTCGCCCGTTATTTCGACGCCCACGTCACCGCGGTGTGCAACACGAAGAACGTCGAGCTGGTGCGCTCGCTCGGCGCCGACCGGGTGATCGACTACACGAAGGAAGATTTCACGCAGAACGGTGAGACATACGAGGTGATCTTCGACGCGGTTGGGAAGCACTCATTCCGGCGGAGCAGAGGTTCGCTGAAGCCGGGCGGCGCGTACCTGGCGACTGACGGACTCGAGAATCTGATTCGAGCGATGTCACCGTCTCGTTCAGGAGCGAAGAAAGTGGTCTTCCGGCTCCCGCCTCGCTATACCAAACAGGATGTCCTGTTCATCCAGCAGCTGATCGAGGCCGGCAGGTACCGCGCGGTCGTCGACCGCGCCTACCCGCTCGACGAGGTTGTCGAAGCGTCACGATACGTCGAAACCGAGCAGAAGACCGGCAACGTCATCCTGACCCTCTAGGACGCGGCCGGCGGCTCAGAGGGTGAGACCAAATCGGCCTCACCCCTCGCCCGCTCCGAAGCGGAGCCGAATTTCTAAGCCTGGTCATCCTCGCCTGAGGTTCTCGGCCGGTTGAGAGGCAGTCCCCTCTCGCCCACGAACACCTTCAGCACGTTCCAGTGATCGGGGATCTCGAATGGTTGGATGTCCGCATTCGTCACGAGCAGCGACTGCCCGACGAAAGCTAGCCCCCAGGGCGAGTGGAAGAGCGGGCTCGAGATTCGTCGTATCTCGTTCCCGCCCGGATCCAGCACCGCGACCTGGTCGGTGCCGATCAGGCCGACGTAGATGTTGCCGGAAGCCGCAAATGCGAGTCCTGAGGCCTGTGGAAGGGCCTGGCCAGGGACGACCGGAAATCGGTGTACCACCTGGAGGTCGGATGCGGACGGATGCTCGACCAGGGGAAGCCGGTACACGACAGCCTCGCCTGGAAAAGTCGCCGACGCGGTGATCGTGAAGTAGAAGAACTTGCCGCTTGGGTCGATCCGGCCACCCAAAGGCCCGCCGGCAAAGCCGAAGAGTCCGGTCAACCTGGGGTCCTCGAACCAGATCGAGGCTTGCCCGTCCGGCGTGACCTTCCAGAGCCTTGGCTTGTCGTCGGTCATGTAGAGGTTGCCGGCACGATCGAATACGAGGTCGTTCCACATCGTGACCATCCAGCCGCCCGCCAGCTCTGAAGGCGGCTGCGCGAACACCTCAGGCGTGGGGTTCTTCTGGTCGAGGGATAGACGGAGGATCCGCCCGTTCATGTCCGCGATGTAGAGCTGACGATCCGGCCTTGGGTTTCCGTCCAGCGCGAGACCGAACAAGCCCATGTCCGCGTTCGGCCGCGTGGTGATGATGGTCGTCTGGACCAGCCTGCCGCTTCTGTCGTACGCAAATACCCGCTCGCCGTCCGAATTGAGGTGCCCGCCCGTCGGCGGGTCGGCAAAGAAGTCGCCGGCGCTCGTCGAGACGTAGATCCGGTCGTTGTCCACGGCCACCCCGAAGAGATGCCCGGGCGCCGGTGCACTCGCAAAGATCGTCGTGTCGCCGATCGTCGGTCGGGTTGCGGTGTCGCTCGCGAGGGCGATCCCCGTTCCCGGGCTCAAGGTAAGCGTGCCCAGGATTACGACAGCGCCCTTCGACCACCATTGCATCGCCCGCCGGTTGCTGTGAACATCCATCGCCGACCTCCTATCCGGGGGGCGATCCAGCCATCTCGTCGCGCCCCCTTAGCTAGACGACGATCAGGCTCGTCCCGAATCGACACATGACATAGGTGCCGATCAACCTGGCCGGGTCGGTTCGCGTCCGAAAGTCGTCGCCCAGCTACTTCCGCCGCCGCCATACGGAGGCCATCGCACACGCCTGGGATTACGGCCTGATCGGAACCGACCTCATCTGCCGACGAGCACCGGGCGCGCGTCTCGGGCCCGCGACTGACCTCGGAGAGGTGGGGTCAGGGAACGTATGTCCTCAAGCTGAAGTCGGATCCAGCGCGCGACGTCATTTGTGGCCACGATCTGCCCGATCGCGTTCGATCGTTCGGCTCGCTCCAGCGGTGCCATCTGCAGCGCTCGATGGATTGCTCGGGCGGTGACGTCGACGTCGAAGGGGTTGATGCTCAGCGCGTGCGTGCCAAGCTCCTCATGCGCGCCGGCGGACTCTGAGAGGACCAGCACACCCGACCGTTTATTGACCACCGGCCCCTCTTTCGCGACGAGGTTCATTCCGTCCAGAATCGGATTGACGAGCAGAACGTCATACGACTTGAATGCGGCAACCGCTCGATCGATGTCCTCGCCCAGTTCAAGTCGTGTCGGCTCCCAGGTGTCTGACCGGAATCGCACGTTGATGCGGCGAACTGTCGCCTGCACGGCGTCGAGATAATCGCGGTAGGCCACCACGTCGAGTCGCGATGGTTGCAGAAACGCCCACAGCAGAACACGACCGTGGTATTCGGGGTGATCCTCCAGCAGCCTTTCGTAGGCAAGGAAACCGCGGATCAAATTCTTCGACGGATCCGTGCGGTCAACGCGGACGATCAGCTTCTCGGTGCGCCACTCTGCGACCTCGGCCTCAAGCTCCCGGACCTTCGGCGTTTCGCCGAGCTGCCTCATAGCGTCCACATCGATTGAGACTGGATACGCTCGAATCCAGACCAGCCGGCCCCCGTACAGAACCGCACCCTCGGCCTCCGCGACTCGCAGGCCCATCAACTCGACGCAGCACCGTAGGAAGTTGTGCACGTCCAGGCTGGTCTGCAATCCAATGATGTCGTTCGCAAGAAGGCCCTTGAAGATCGGCTCACGCATCGTTGCCGGCAGCACCTTCAGATAGCGTGGCTCAGGCCAGGGAATATGCACGAAGTGCTGCATCGCCGCATCTGGCATCTCGGATCGGATGAGCTCGGGAGCAAGGTAAAGCTGATAGTCCTGGGTCAGGAACAGCGGGCGGCGTGGAAGCCGGCGAGCTGTGGCGAGCGCAGTCCTTGCCACCGCCTCGTTGACCACGCGGTAGCCGTCCAACCAAGCCTTGTGAAGACTTTGGTCAACGACTGGCTCCACGGCGATGTTCCACAAGTAGTGGTGGGCGAACCAGAGCAGCGGATTGCTGATGATCGTGTAGTGAAGCTGGTATGCCGCAGCGTCGGTCGGAGCGAGAAAGATCGGAAAGGCCCGCTCAGCGTCGGTGTTCGAGTTCAAGGAAGCGCCCGACCTGGCGATGTTCCGCTCGACGTCAGTCCTGGCGGCCGAGACCCAGGAGGACTTCGTGGCGGCGGCGAGTGAGCTGAGCGCCTTGACCAGCCCTCCGGCGCCGGGTGCGAGCCGACCGTCGGACAGGGGTTCCACCGGCGCCCGATTGCTGAGGATGATCGGCGAGAACTGACCCAGGACCCTTGCCGCGTCGCGTCCAATCGCCCTGAGGGCAGGGGTCTGCTCCATCCGGCTCAGACTCCGTGACCGTTGGACGCAGCAGTGTGGGCCGAGTCAGTGGGCGAAAAGTGCTTAGGCCGGACCAAAAGCACAGGACACTCGAGCCGGCGGACAATGCGCTGGAGCTCTCGACCGATCGGGATTTCCGGCTTCGATGGACTGAGACGCGAACCCAGGATCACGAGGTCCTGGCCGATGGCTTCCTCGAGAAGGCCTATCGCCGCATTTTCGTGGTGGCGGACCCGGACCTTTGCCGACGGCCTGTGTAATTCATCGACGATCTGCTCAAAGGTGTCCCACTCGCGGCGAGAGCGGTCGGGGTGCTGGGTGTCGGTTTGTATGTGGGTCAGGGTCAGGGCGCTGCCACAGGCATCGGCCAGGGCCGATGCTATGGACGCGATGACGCGGGCGCTCGATCCCCCTCGGATGGCGGCGAGAATCGTCCGCGGTGCAATGGCCTCGTGTGGCGCGCGCGGGTTCGAGCGGACGAAGACGATGTCGGTCCCACGGTCGGGCAACAGCTGGCGGCTCAGGTCGATCAATCCATGGCGACGGGGGCTGGACACAGTGGGCCACTCGAGCACAAGGCTCGTGGTTTCGTTTTCGGCGGCGAAGTCACGAATGCTGCTCGCCAGGTTCGCAGCCATGCGCAAACTCACGCTCAGCCGGCGGTGACCGTCACCCGGATACTCGAGCCCCGCGACCCAGCGAAGCATGTCTCGTCGTCGCTGCTCCTGCGCAAATATCTCGTTGTCACGGCCGGCGCGGATCTCCACGAGACCAAGCACGTTGCCCGATCCGCCTGGAGAGGTCGCGAGCGCGTCACCGACGCTGATCGCCGGTCGAGCCATCTGGCCCATGAGAACGGGTACGAGGACCCGTGGCCGCGTGCCGATGTGCGGAAACAAGACGCGACGTCTCGAGATCACCTGAAGGTCCTCCTTTCCCCCGCGCGATGGGCGATGTCGCAACGGCGACAGCCCGTCGCACACGTAACTCTAGAGATGTGATCCTGGGTTCGCTGGACCAAATTTGCATCCGCCCGAGGTCGCGCGGACGAGATGACCGGGTAGGGCCTCGTCAGGCGGTGGTCGTCGCAACCGGTTTCGATGTGGCCAGCGGCAGGTCGAGGGCGAAGCAAGTCCCGACGCCGGGTTCGGTCCTTTCCAGGGTGAGCTTGCCGAGATTGGCTTCGGCCAGCATGCGGCTGGCATAGAGGCCCAGGCCGGCGCCAGGCACGCTTCTAAACGCCGGGTCCTTCGTGCGATGAAAGGGTTGAAAGACATGGGCATGTTCGGACGGCAATATCCCGACGCCATTGTCGATGACACGGACGACGGCGCGTTTTCCCTCGGCCACCACATCCAATTTGAGGCGTGGCGGACGAGCTGCGTAGGTCAAGCTGTTGTTGATCAGGTTGTCAAGGATTCGACTGATCTGGCGGGCGTCGGCATCCACGGGCACCGGCTCCGGTCCCAGGGTGAGCGTGATGTGCGCCCCGCTCAGCTCGACGCGTGGCCGTGCTCTATCCGTCGCCTCTCGGATGGCTTCGCGAAGATCCAGGTAGGCGCGCTGCGCTGGCTGCACCGTAGATTCGATCCGCGCTGCCTCGACCAGCTCGTTGATGATCCGATTCACCTGCCAGGCCTTGTCCGCCATCACATATAGGATCGACCTCCACTTGGGAGGGGGTTGTCCGAGCTTGCCGTCAGAAAGAATCGCCAGATAGCTGGTGAGTACCGCCACCGGGGGCCCCAATTCGTGAGCTGCGACATCGATGGCGTTAGTCTTGGCGGCAATCGCCAGGCTGGCAGACTGATACAGACGCGATATCTCCTCACCCTGTTGGCGGGCCTCGGCAAATGAGGCGAGCACGAATGAAGCAAGGCTGAGGCTGACGTTGAACGCTTGCAGGGTGACCATCTTTTCGAGCAACGTCTCAGACGCAAACGGACCCACTCCGTTTACTGCCGCCCACACCGCGATCACCGAGGCGATGAGGGCTGCCGGTGCGGCACCCGCTAGTCGAAACCGCCACGCCGCGATTGCGATCAGCGGAAGGACGAGATACTCGAGTCGAAACTGGTTTTCGAACAGGAAGTACGTCACGCCTCCGATGCCGGCGAGCAGGGCGGTCAGCTCGGCGCTCCGGCGCCAGCCGAGATGATGAAGCCCTGGCCGCGGAACGAGACTCAAGAGCATCGGGGCGACTAGCAGCACCCCCATCGCGTCGCCCGCCCACCACACTGCCCAGGTCGAGGCGAAGTTGTTCATTGGCACGGCGCCGGACAGAGTCAGCACCGAGGTGCCGATCGTGGCGCTGATCGTCATGCCGATCAGAGCGCCCAACGCGACGATTGCGACGGCGTCGCGCACGCGATCCAACTGGCGCCGGAACCCTGCACGCCCGAGCAGTTCGGCCGAGACCAGCGGCGCGAGGGTGTTGCCCGACGCGATGAGGGCGGCCCCGAGGGGGGACGGGCCGAGCGGAAGGTTGACCGCGAACGCGCCCAGAGCGATGGCGGGCCACATCCGGCGGCCGAGCGTGAGGAAGGTGACCAGGGCGATTCCTGTCGGCGGCCAGATCGGGGTGACCTGC
>DASPYE010000104.1:0-3812 GCA_035636935.1 Candidatus Dormiibacterota bacterium
CCGTTCCACAACTTGCTCCCGACCATCGGCAACGAGCAATCGCAGCTCGAGATGTCGGTCGTGGTCGCGATCCTGGTCTATGCGCTGATCGGCTGGGTGCTCGCCCGCCTGATGGCGATCATCTTCTTCCGCGACATCACAGTGGCGCGCCGGGGCTTCTTCTAAACCAGGAGGCTTGCCAAGGCAACCCCTCTCCCGAAAGGGGAGGGGCCGGGGAGAGGAGAGGGGTCGGGTCGGGACTCTCTGATCTGTTCTTTTCTTTACCCGGCTCGCAGGCCTGGGGCGGCGGCCAGATCGCGGATGTCCTGCACCTGGCGGGTGATCCAGCGCGCGATGTCGTTTGTCCTAACGACCTCCCGCGCCCCCTCGTTGCGGCGACGCTTCTCGTCGATGCCCATCACGATCGCCTGGTGCATTGCGTTGGCCGTGGCCTCGATGTCAAACGGGTTGACCGACAGCACGTGCGGGTGCAGCTCCTCATGCGCGCCGACGTTCTCGGAAAGGACGATCACGCCGTCGGACCGATTGACAAGAGCGCCCTCTTTGGCCACCAGGTTGAGCCCGTCGTAGACGGAGTTCACGAGCAGCACGTCGAAGTTGCGCATCGCGGCCATCGCCTTGCGCACGCTCTCCCCCAACTCCAGGCGCACGGGCAGCCAGCCCTGCGCTCCGTACTGGGCGTTGATCCGCTGCACGACCTGCCGGACCTTGCGGACGTAATGGCGATACGCCGCCACGTCCTGGCGCGACGGCTGAAGGAAGGCCCAGAACTGCACGCGTCCCTTCAGCTCGGGATGGTGCGCGAGAAGCTTCTCGTAGGCGAGGAAGCCGCGGACGATGTTCTTCGACGGGTCGGTGCGGTCAATGCGCACGATCAGGTGCTCCGGCCGCCAGTCGCGAAGCTTGCGCTCTTCGACCATCACGCCATGCGAGTACGAGAGCCGAGTCGTGCTCGCGACGTCGACCGAGATGGGATACGCGCGCGCGTACACGACGCGTCCGTCGATAAGCACTGCCCGCTCCCGCTCGTCAACCGCGAGCCCCAGGTTCTCCTCGCAGGTCATCAGAAAATTGCGCACATCCAGGCTCGTCTGAAATCCGACGATGTCGCACCCAAGCAAGCCCTGCACGATCGCATCGCGCATCTCGCGGGGAAGCACTTTCCAGTACTGCGGCGTCGGCCAGGGAATGTGGACGAAGTGCTGGATGATCGCGCCGCCCAGCTGTTCGCGGACCAGTTTTGGCACCAGGTACATCTGGTAGTCGTGGACCATCACGAGCGGCCTGCCCGGCAGCCCTCGCGCCACCTCGACCACCTTGCGCGCAATCTGCCTGTTGACCTCGACGTAGCCGTTCTTCCACGCGCGGTGAATGCGCCCGTTGATGACGGGTTGGTTGGCGAGGTCCCAGAGGTAGTGCTGCACGAACCACAACACGGGGTTCGAGATGACCGAGTAGTGCTGCTCGTACTGTTCTGGCGTGGGCGTCGCGTAGTGGAGGCGCGTCGTGGTCCGGATCAGGGGCGCGTCCCAGGTGGTGCCGTGCTGCTCGATCAGGGCGCGCTCGCTCGCCGTCCGCGCGCACGCCACCCAATCGGCCCCGGCGACCTCGGCGAAAGTCAACAGAGCTGTGATCACTCCGCCGGCCCCGCGCGTGAAGCCACCCTCCGGACGCGGCTCATGCGGCGCGCGGTTCGCGACCACGATTGCCGAGCTGTGCGGCAGCGTACGTGAGACGTAGCCGCGCAGCGAGGTGCCCGGCCGCCGCCGGTCGACGCTGTCCAGGAACGGGCTGTCAAGTTCGTTCATCACAACCATCACGAGGGTGTGGACTGGGGTTGGGCCTGGGGTGACGGAGACGGGTTCGGAGACGGGTTCGGCGACGGGGCTGGCGAGGGGAGGATCGAAGGCAAGACGCTCGGCAGGACCGAAGGCGAGCCGCTGGGCGACGGGGTCTGCGGTGACGAGGACGGCTTGGGGGACGCCGTGCAGGCGCCGGGCAGGAACGGATCTTTGGTGTCGCTGCCGCACCCGATGGTGATGCCGGAGGGCTTGGGGTACCAATCGCGCATGGTCGGTGGCAGGTTGTTGATGAAGCGCTTCATGATCGTCAGCCCCACGTTTTCACCGTAGGCGCTGATCAGCCCTCCGCCGCCGTTCGGCGCCGTGTTGCCCACCCAAACGCCGATCACGATGTCGGGGTTGTAGGCCATGATCCACGAGTCCGGGATGCCGCCCTTGCCGTTGTCGCTGGTGCCGGTTTTGCTCGCCATCTGGCGGTCCCAACCAAAGCCCCACGTGTTCTGGTAGTTCCTCAGGACGTCTGACATCAGGTAGGCCTCCGCGTGGGTGAGCACGGTGGTGCTGTTGCTGTTGTACTTGAACGCCGCGTGACCACTCGAGTCGTCGACCTCCTTGATGACGTTGAGGTCGACCCGTTGGCCCTGGTCGGCAAATGTCTGATAACCCTGGAGGTGCTCGTAAAGCGTGACGTCGCTCGCGCCGATGGCGGTTGAAAGATAAGGCTGGAGCTGGCTCTTGATGCCCATCGCGTGCGCGAGGTCGATGACGTTGTCCATCCCTTCCATCTGCCCAACCTCAACCGCAGGGATGTTCCGAGAATAGAGGATGGCGGTGCTGGCCTTGATGTCGCCCATGCCGCCGTTGTCGAAGTCACGCGGTTTGTAGCCGTTGAAATCGGTCAGGTGGTCATGCAGGATGGTGGCCCACGTGATCTTGTGGTCGCGCAGCGCGGCTTCATAGACATAGGGCTTGAACGAAGAGCCAGGCTGGCGTTTCGAGCGGACCACGTCGAACTGGCCGCCGATGGAGTTGTTTGCGTAATCGGCCGACCCCACCCACGCGAGGATCTCCCCGTTTCTCGGGTCGGCGGCGAGCAACGCCGAGTTATTCACGTTCGTGCCGGCGAGGTCGCGCACGCCATTGGCGACCGCGCTCTGGGCGTTCTGCTGGACGCCGAGGTCGAGCGTCGTCCGGACGACGAAGCCGCCTTGCTGGATGGCGGCTGAACCGAACATGGTCTCCAGGTCGGAGAGAACGTAGTCGACGAAGTGCGGCGCCTTACTCTGGCGGGCGCTCGCCTGGATGTGGAGCTCCTTTTTGATGTCCTCGCCGGCCGCCTTGTCGGCATCCGCCTGGCTCAGCGCGCCGGTTGCGACCATGCCCTGCAGGACGTACAGCTCACGCTGGTGCGCTTCGTCGTAATGGGTCACCGGGTCGTAGGCGGTGGGGGCCTGGATCAGGCCCGCCAGGAAGGCAGCCTGCGCGGGCGTCAGGTTCTTCGCGTCTTTGTTGAAGTAGGTGCGGGCGGCAGCGCCGACGCCGTACGCGCCATGCCCGAAGTACACGCGGTTCATGTACATGCCGAGGATCTGGTCTTTCGAGTAGCGCTGCTCGAGCGCGATCGCGAGCACCATCTCCTGGACCTTTCGCGTGAACGACTTCTGCGGCGTGAGGAGCTGGATCTTCACCAGCTGCTGGGTGATGGTGCTGGCGCCTTCGTTGAAGCCCCGCGACGTCAGGTCCACCCACGCCGCCCGTGCGATCGACGCGGGGTCGAGCGCTCCGTGGTTGTAGAAGTTGCGGTCCTCGGCCGCGAGCACGGCCTTGGCCGGATAGGGTCCTATCTGCTGGAGGGTGAGCGTGACGTGATAGTGGCCGGCCGGGCTCCAGTCCTCGATCAGCTTGCCGTTGCGGTCGAGCACCATGACGTCGCCGGCCGCGAGCACGTTCTGGCTCGGGTCGGGCAGGTCCTTGACCGCCCACAGGACGTAGAGGGTCGTGGCGAGCAGC
>DASPYE010000105.1:0-8236 GCA_035636935.1 Candidatus Dormiibacterota bacterium
ACGCCCTGATATTCGCTGACCTCCCCTCGCGACTTTGCGGGCTACATTTGATCGCATGGAAATGAAACTGGAGCTTGTGGCAGTGCCGGTCACCGATGTCGACCGCGCCAAATCTTTTTACGTCGACCAGGTCGGCTTCAATGCCGATCACGATCACAAGGTCACCGAGAATCTGCGGTTCGTTCAGCTGACCCCGCCCGGTTCAGCCTGCTCGATCGTGATCGGACTCGGGATCACCGAGATGGCGCCCGGTTCCCAGAAAGGCCTCCAGGTCGTCGTCAAGGATGTGGAAGCGGTCCGCCAGGCGCTGACTGGTCGCGGGGTCGAGACCACCCCGGTCGAAGTACAGCCATGGGGATCGTTCATCTACTTCAGCGACCCCGATGGCAACAAGTGGTCGGTCCAGCAAATCCCTCCGCGCTCCTAGGCAAGAGAACCCGAGGGGATTGAGCCTCCAACCCTCGCCGACGACTGCGGTGCTTGTTACTTCGCCGCCGGGGCCGCGACCTTCCACAGGTATCCGTCCGGGTCGCTGAAGTACCCGAAGTAGCCGCCCCACTGTGAGGCCTGCGCCGGTTTTACGACCTTGCCCCCCGCCCGCTCTGCCTGCCCGATGACGTCGTCGACCTCTTTGTTCGAGGCCACGATGAAATGGAAGGTCACACCGGTGAAGCCGCTGCCTTCAGGCGCGACGCCCGCGTCGGCGGCCAGCGCCTCTCGTGGATACAGCCCGAACTCCGATGAGCCGTCACCGAGCTGGAACGAGACGAACTGCGGGTAATCCTTGTCGATCGGGCACCCAAGGCCCTCGCCGTAGAAGCGCTTCGACCGGTTCAGGTCCTTGACCCCGATGAGAATCGCCGTGATCTGTGGGTTCATCGTCATGGCTCCTTTGTCACGTTGAATGGTTTCCGTCCGTCACCCTGGTAGACGTATCTCAATGAAGGAATGTGACCGGTGAACCAGCGTGACTGGATGGCGGAACGGTTCGAGGCGCACCGCAGGCGTCTGCGGACGGTCGCCTACCGCATGCTCGGCTCGCATAGCGAGGCCGATGACGCGGTGCAGGAGGCCTGGCTGCGGCTGAGCCGCGCCGACACGAGCGGCGTGGAGAACCTCGGAGGTTGGCTGACCACCGTTGTCGCTCGTGTTTGCCTCGACCTCCTGCGTTCACGGAAATCGAGGCGTGAACATCCACTCGACACGAGTGTCGTCGAGCCTGCGCCCGACCCGGAGCATGAAGCGCTGATGGCCGACTCGATCGGCCTGGCGCTGCTCATCGTGCTCGAGACCCTTAGCCCCGCCGAGCGAGTGGCGTTCGTGCTGCATGACATGTTCGGGATGCCGTTCGAAGACATCGCTCCGATCGTCGGCCGCTCGGAGGTTGCGACCAGGCAGCTGGCGAGCAGGGCGCGGCGCCGGGTGCAGGGCGCCGATGTGGTGACCGAGTCCAGCCTCGAACGCCGCCGCGAGATCGTCGACGCTTTCCTGGCCGCCTCGCGCGGAGGCAACTTCGACGCGCTGCTCGAATTGCTCGACCCTGAGGTCGTCCTGCGGGCGGACGCCGCGGCGGTGCAGATCGGGGCGGATGAGAGGATTCACGGCGCTCACGAGGTCGCGCGCACCTTCGCGGGCCGTGCGCGCGTCGCGCGGCCCGCGCTTGTCGAAGGCTCCCCGGGCCTCCTTTGGGCATCCGCGGGCAGGCCGAAGATTGCGTTTGCATTCACGATCGCCCGCGACAAGATCGTCTCGATCGAGCTGATCGGCGATCCCGGGCGCCTGGAGCACGTTGAACCGGCTTGATTTGTCGCGGTTGCCTGTGGCAGCTGGGGCAGCGCGGTCGATGCCAAGCACAAGAAGTCGGATATTTACGCCGCCAACGTATCCGTGCGCTAGATCGGAGGGGGAAGCGCCGCCACGACGGCCGCTGCGCCGATGACGAGCGTCGCCAGGGCCAGCTCGAGACGGTGGCGCCGGAGCCTGAGCGCCGCCAGCGCCGCACCAAGCACCAGCACCTTGACCATCAGGGCTTGACCGTACGCGGAGCTCATCAGCCCGCCCCCGAAATGCGTGTGCGCGAAGCCCAGCAAGAGCCCGGTGCCAATCCCCGCCGCAAGCGTGCCGAGCGCGTAGCGCCCAAAGCGCCTGTCGGGCGCCTGGACGAAGGCAGCTACCCCGCCGACCCATAGGCCGATCGCGGCGACGTGAACCGAGACCAGCAGCTGACCCGCAGCGGGGAACCCCGGGATCGCGTGCGCGCTCGCACCGTCCAGCACTGCGTCGGCGGCGCCGATCACCAGCAAGGGCCACGACCGGCCGGTCGCCAGGACTGTCCACGCGAGAAGTGCGGCTCCGAGGCGTAATCCAAGGAGGCGGCCGAAGTTGGAGCCGAGGACGGCAAGCGCGGTGTCGCCGTCGAAGCTCAAGCTCGCGAGCTGTGCGATCAGAGCCAAGGGCTCTGCAACGATCAGCAGGACGAGGCCGGCGCCGACCAGGCGAAACGGCGCAGCCGCCCGTCGGATCAGCGCCCCGTACGCGATGACGCCGAAGGTCAGAGCGAAACCGATGAAGTGGATCCACCTCGCGACTGCCTGCAGAGCGAGGCCGAGTGTCGTCGAGGTGCCCGCCTCGCCCGTACCGAGCAATCCCGCATACGGGTTCGCGCTCGGACGGCCGACCGAAAACGCGAATGCACCTCGCGACGGATGGGTGTCCGCTGCAAAGACCTGCCAGCTGACCACGTACGTCCCGACCTCAGCTGACGCGAGCGAGGCGGACAGGACGGCACCCGCGTCCACCACACGTCCCGCGACCTGCGAGCCCGATGGGCTGAAGACCTTGATCCCCGCGCCTGCGGGCGTCACCTGCTCGCTGAAGACGAGGCTGATCGCGGCCGGCACGGCCTGAACCAACGTGCCGGGAGCGGGATCGGACTGAAGAAGCAGGGCGTGCGCGAACGCGGCCCGAGGGACCAGCGCGATCGCGATCGCGAGCGCGGCGACGGCGAGCCGCCGCGCGCCGGTCAGGAGTAGGCCGGGGCCTCCGCCCCGACGCCGGGCTCCAGAACCGTCACCGTGCCCGGCCGCTCGCGCGCAATCCGCAGCACCAGGCCGGCCGCGATCAGACACAGCAGACCCGAGCTCATGAACGCGAGCTGGTAATCCCCGAAGAATGTGCGCACCGCCCCGGCCGCGAACGCGATCGTGGCGGCACCCATCTGGTGCGCGGCAAAAATCCACCCGTACACGATGGCGAAGTTCTGGGCGCCGAAGACACGACGCGCGATCTGCACCGTCGGCGGCACGGTTGCCACCCAATCAAGGCCGTAGAAGACGATGAAGAGAATCAGCGCGAACAGGGGACTGCCGAACACAAAAGGAAGGAAGAGGAGAGACAGGCCGCGCAGCCCGTAGTAGAAGAACAGCAGCCATCGGCTGTCGAAGCGATCGGTCAGGTAACCCGACGCGAGCGTGCCGATCACGTCAAACACGCCGATCACGGCGAGCAGGCTGGCCGCGGTGACCTCCGCCATGCCGTGGTCCATCGACGCCGGGATCAGGTGCGTGCCGATGAGGCCGTTGGTCGACGCTCCGCAGATGAAGAAGCTTCCGCCCAGGAGCCAGAAGTCACGCGATCTGACCCCCATGCGAAGACCGCGAAACGCGTTGGCGATCGGGCTTCCGGTGTTGGTTGGGACAGTGTCCGCTTCGGTTGCGCCGAAGGCGCGGAGGCCGAGATCGGCGGGACGGTTGCGGAGGAAGAGGGCGACGACGGGCACCACGGCGAGGGCGGCGAGGGCGACCGCGATCGCCGCCAGCCGCCAGCCGGCGCTCTGCGCGAGCCACCCGAGCCCGGGCAGGAAGATCAGCTGTCCGGTCGCGCCGGCCGCAGTCAGCGCACCGAGCACCAGTCCCCGTCGCTGCACGAACCATCGGTTCGCCACGGTCGCCGCGAGCACCGAAGCCATGCACCCTGTGCCCAGCCCGACGACCAAGCCCCACAGCAGGTACAGCTGCCACGGCGCGTTCATCACCGTCGTCAGGAGGGCACCGGCGGAGACGGTGATCAGCGCGCCCACGGTGACGATGCGCAGCCCGAAGCGGTCCATCAGTGCGGCGGCGAAGGGGCCCGTGAGCCCGAACAGGATGAGGTTGATCGAGACCGCGACGGAGATGATGGCGCGGTTCCAACCGAACTCGTTCTGCAGTGGGACGATCAAGACGCTGGGAGTCGCTCGAAATCCCGCGGCGCCCATCAGCGCGACGAACGTGACCGCCGCGACCACCCACGCGTAATGGATTCGCCTCACCTGGCTACCTTGGTCAGAACTCGAGTCTCGCCGGAAAACATTCCGGCGACTCTAACCTGTCATCCGCCCGCGTCGTGAGGAGGTCTTCCAACCTGATGCCATTCAGGTAGACCATTACCTTATTCACCAACGCTCGCTGGGAGGGGCACACATTTGGAGACACTCGCAAGGACCGAACCCGCTGTCGACGCTCTACGCCAGGCTGAGCCGCAACCCTTCCACGCAAAAGATCTTCTCCAGCAGGCCCTGATCTCCTCGCTCGCGGTCGCGCCAGACGGCTCTTCGGTGGTCTACGTCCGGCGCACGGTCGAAGATGGCAAATACGCGCGAAGGCTGTGGAGGGTGAGCTTCGGCGGCGGAGCGCCCGACCAGCTGACGTCGGCCCTCGCCGGCGACGGACGCCCTCGCTACTCGCCTGATGGAAAGAACCTGGTTTTCATCTCCGACCGTTCGGGCAAGCCGCAGGCGTGGCTGATCTCGCTGAGCGGGGGCGAGCCCAGGCAGCTGACCGACCTCCCTGGCGGCGTGGGCGCGGCCGACTGGTCACCCGACGGCCGGCGCCTGCTCCTTCTGGCGGGGTCTGGTGAGAAGCGATTCGTCGTCGGCAGTCCGGACGACCCGGTCGCGAGGCGGATCCGCGACTACACCTGGCGCATGGACGGCGTGGGCTACCGCGATGAGTTCACCTCGCTCTGGGAGACCCAAATTTCCGGAGGCAAGCCGCGCCGGATTACCGAGTCGACCTACAACGTCGAGGCGGCGGCATGGTCGCCCGACGGCGAGAGCATCGCGTTCGTCGCCGACCGCAGGCCCGAGGCAGCGCTCGACGAGTACCCGTCCCTGTGGAAAATCTCGAGCACCGAAACCGACGCCAATCCGCAACCCATAGCTGCGTTGAAGGGCGCGGTGGTGAACGTGACCTGGGCGCCGACCGCGCGGATCGGGTTTCTCGGCGTGGATAAGGAAAAGGCACCCGGGTGGGCGAACGTCGACCTGTATTTCATCGACGGCGCGGGCAACCAGCTGGTCGGCGCCGGCCGCGACCTGAACATCCAGAACAGCAGCTATGGCGATTACATGGACGCCGAGAACTTCGGGCTGCCGCCGGTCGTTTCGCTCGACGCGCAGCACGTGGTCGGCCTGGTGGCACACCAGGGGTTCAGCCATCCCTACAGCTTTGCTGTCGACGGCAAGGTGGCCGCGCTGGCCGAGCCGGACGCCGTTTGCGTCGCGATCGGCTGCGGCGGCGGCCGGATCGCCGTGGTGGCATCGAGTGATGGCCCTTCGGAGGTCTATTCGGTCGAGGACGAGAAGCTCCGGCAGCTGACCACCGACGGCGGCCGTTGGTTCGGTCCGTTCCGCCGACCGATCGAGCAGGTCCGGATCGACCACCCGGAGGGCCACACGCTGGACGTCTGGCTGCTCCGCGCCCATGGCCGCGAACAAACGCGAGCACCTCTCGTCGTCGACGTCCATGGTGGGCCGCACGCGTCGTTCGGTGCGACGCCATGGCTCGAGATGTCCGCGCTGGCGGAGGCGGGATTCCACGTGGTCTGGTCGAATCCTCGCGGGTCGGCCGGCTACGGCGAGGCGTTCACCCGGGCGGTCGCGGGCAAGTGGGGCGAGCGCGATTCGAGCGACCTGCTGCGAGTCGTCGATTGGGCGGTCGAGCAAGGTCTCGCGGATCGCGGTCAGGTCGGGATCATGGGACTCTCGTATGGCGGCTTCATGACCAACTGGATGCTCGGCCATCACCCCGGTGTGTTCGCCGCGGCGGTCAGCGAGAACCCTGTCAGCGACATGCTGGCCGAATACGCCAGCGCAGATTTCGGGCGCATCATCGGTCGATCGGCGGTCGGTGAAGAGAACCCCTGGGAGCACCCGATGGAGTTCCTGGAACGCTCACCATACTTCTCGATCCACCGCAATCAGGCCCCGCTGCTCCTGCTGCAGGCCGAGAACGACCTTCGCTGTCCGGCCGTTCAGTCCGAAATGGTGTTCGCGATCCTGCGCTCGCTGGGGCGCGAGGTCGAGATGATCCGCTACCCGGACGAATCGCACGTGATGATGGCGATTGGCAGGCCAGACCGTCGCGTCGACCGCATCGAGCGGATCGTCGACTGGTTCGAGAAACACCTCCGCCCGCACCTGTAGTAGCCCCGCGCGGCAGCCAATCGGTAGCGCGTCATCATATCGGCAGATGCAATGCCGCCACCTCGGCGCGATCAAGGACGTCCAGCCGCGCACGCCAGACGGCTGTGAGGAGTGCCTGGCCACAGGAGACGAGTGGGTTCACCTCCGTCTCTGCATGAGCTGCGGGCATGTCGGCTGCTGCGACGATTCGAAGAACCGCCACGCGCGCGCCCACGCTGGGTCGGGCAGCCACCCGATCGTCCGGTCGTTCGAGCCAGGCGAGCACTGGCTGTACTGCTTCATCGACGACGAGATCGTCGGCGAGGCCTGACACTCCAATGGCAGGCCAGGAGCTGGCGGACACCATCGCGGGCTTTGCGCTGTTCGCCGACCTCACGACGCCGCAGCGCGAGCAGGTCGCCGACGTCTTCAGCGAGCAGTGGTTCGGCGATGGCGAGAAGATCCTTCGCCAGGGCCTCAGCGGATCGGGTCTGTACGTGGTGCTCGACGGCGCGGCGGCGATCCGCATCGATGGCGTCGACCGCGCAACGCTGCGGGCGGGCGACTACTTCGGCGAGATCTCCTGCCTCCTGGGTGAGGCGCCCACGGCGGACATCGTCGCCATGGGCTCGCTGCGCTGCCTGGTCCTCCCCAGCTCGCAGGTCGAAAGCTTCCTGAAATCCAACCCAACCGTGATGTACCGCCTGCTGCAAGGGGAAGCCCGCAAAGTTCGCACCACGACCAAGTGGCTCAGCTAGACCCCAAACCGTTTCCGCCCGGTCGGTATCCGCTGGTCGTAGTCGGCAGCGGACCCGGCGGCATGCAGCTCGCGTACAGCCTGAGCCGGCTTGGGGTGAAGCACGCGGCGCTTTCGGCAGACGACGCACCGGGAGGGATGTTCCGCAAGTGGCCCCTGTTCCAGAGGATGCTGAGCTGGACCAAGCCCTACACGGGATTCCAGCCTGGTTCGCGCGAGTTCGAGCGCCACGACTGGAACAGCCTCGCCGGCGACGAGCCCGCGCACAGGGGGCTGATGGCAAGCGTGATGGACGGCACCTCGTACTTCCCATCGCGGCCGGAGATGCAGCGCGGTCTCGAGCTCTTCGCGGAGCGAACCCGCCTGCAGGTCAGGTACGGGTGCCGGTGGGAAGCCACCCGGAAGGACGGTGACGACTTCGTGCTGGCCACATCGGACGGCGAGTACCGCGCGCCCCGCGTCGTGTTCGCGGTCGGGGTGGCCGAGCCGTGGAAACCTCCGATCCCCGGGCTGGAGCACGCGGCGCAGTACGGAGAGCTGCGGCCCGTGGAGACATACGCCGACCGGCGCATCTTCATCGTCGGCAAGCAGAACTCTGGCTTCGAGATCGCGTCCGGGCTGCTTCCTCTTGCCCGCCAGATCATCCTTGCCTCGCCGAGCTCGACCAAGCTGTCGGTCAACACCCACTCGCTGGTCGGCGTGCGGGCGCGCTATGTGCAGCCGTTTGAAGACTCCGTCCTGGCCGGCGGCGTCGTCATCCTCGACGCGTCGATCGAGGAGGTCAAGCGCACAACAGACGGGTTTGACGTCCGGGTGCGCACCACGGATGACAAGCCGCTTCAGTTGCTCGTCGACGATGTCGTCGCGGCCACGGGGTTCACCGCGCCCCTGCGCGACCTGGCTGAGCTGGGCGTCAAGACCTTCGGCCAGAGCGGGCTGCCCGCGCAGACGCACTTCTGGGAAAGCATCAGCGTGCCCGGCATCTATTTCGCGGGCACGATCAACCAGGGTTCGAAGGGCTTGATGAAGCACGGCAT
>DASPYE010000106.1:0-4441 GCA_035636935.1 Candidatus Dormiibacterota bacterium
TCTTCCGCGCGACGCGCGGCATCGTCGCCGTGCAGACGCTTCACCAGCTGATGCGCGAGGGCTGCTTTCGCGTCGCGAGGCTTCATCGCCAGCACCTCGGCCTGCTCCCGTTCGTCGAGACCCGAGATCAGTCGCACGTACTTTTCGATAAGAGGATCCGGGATCGACATGGTCTTGCCATAGATCTGCTCCGGCGGCTCGCTCAGGCCGATGTAGTTGTGCAGCGACTTCGACATCTTCTGCTCACCGTCGAGCCCCTCGAGCAGGGGAAATACCGCGATGTCCTGCGACTCCTGTCCATATGCCTTTTGGATCTCACGGCCGAAGAGCAAGTTGAATAGCTGGTCGGTGCCGCCGATCTCGACATCCGCCTTCACCGCGACCGAGTCGTAGCCCTGGCTGAAGGGGTAAAGGATCTCGTGCGCGCCTATCGCCGCGCCGGATTTGATGCGGTCGGAAAAGTCCTCACGCTGCAAGACCTGCTGCAAGGTCGCCTTCGCCATGAGGCGCAGGATGTCCGCCGCGGTCATCGTGGCGAGCCACTCCGAGTTGTGGCGCACCTCGATCTTGGAGCGGTCGAGGACCAAGTCGACCTGGTCGAAATAGGTCTGCGCGTTGGCGGCGACCTGCTGCTGGGTCAGCATCGGTCGGGTCTCGGAACGCCCGCTTGGGTCGCCGATCATGGCCGTGTAGTCGCCGATGATCACGACGACGGTGTGTCCATCGTCCTGAAACGCCCGCAGGGTGTCGAGCACGACAAGGTGGCCGATATGGAGATCGGGGGCGGTCGGATCGAGCCCGAGCTTGACGCGCAGCCTGTCGCCCCTCTCGAGTCGCCCACGCAGATGGTCGGCCACCACGATCTGCACCGCCCGTTCGCGCAGGCGATCGAAGAACTGCCCGCTCACCGGAGCTTAGGGATTGACGGGGTTGGAGCTGAAGTACTGCTGCGAGTCACCTGGGAGAAGAGGCTGAAACAGGGCGATGATGGGCCTGTCGGTGGCGTTCACCAGGTTCACCATGTAGAGGGAGTGGTGCACCGCGTCGCGGATGTTCTGCTGCAGTGGGTCGAGCTGCGCGCCGCCGATGGGATTGGCCGCAGAGCCCAGCTCGTAGACGACCACGTATGAGAGAAGGATCGCAGTGAACACACCGAGGATTGTGCCGAGTGTTCGGTTGAGCACCACCGCCGGGATCTGGATCTGCGAGTGCGCAAGCTGGGTCGCCACCTCGACTATCACCAGGACCGCGAAGATGATGCCGAAAAAGCCGTAGATCCGCCCGTCGGCTATCTCAAAGCTTGAGGTCTGCTGCAGGATGCCGCCGGCCTGGATTCCCATGTTGGTCGCCGCCCACACTGAGATGAACAGTGCGACCAGACCGATGAACCGCCGGATCAGGCCGGCGAAGAAGCCACCCGCCGCATACGCGAGGACGAGCACGATCGGAAAAACGTCGATCCAAGTCACTTAGCGCTTCCCCCGGATATTCCCCACGAATTCAGACCTTTCGGCTGCGAATTTGCGGGGAGCCCTATTCAACGGCACGCCAACGCGTGCGAAATTCGCGCCGGCCCTCACTCTCGGAACCTGGCGCGGTGTCTTTTTTCCAGCCCCAGCTTGATCTCCGACATGACCTTGTCCACTTCGGCGTCCGTCAGGGTGCGCTCCGGGCTTCGGAAAGTCAAGGTAAACGCGATGCTCTTGTGACCTTCGGCCACCTGCGCGCCGCGGTACTCGTCAAACGCCCTCACATGCTCGAGAAGATCGCCCCCCAATTCTTTGATGCTTGTCAGGACGGCGCCGGCCGCGACCGTGTCCTCGACCACGACGGCGAGGTCGCGCTCCACGCCCGGGAATCTCGGGAGTGGTTGAGAGCGAGGGATTCGCGCCGCCGCGAGCAGGGGCTCGACGTCGACCTCAAACGCCGCGATGCGGCCCTCCAGCTTCGCGCCGGTCGAGACGCTGGGATGAACCTCCCCGATGTAGCCGAGCTGGCGTCCCTCCATCACGACCGCCGCGCAGCGGCCGGGGTGGAAGAGCTGAGCGGCAGCTCGCTGGTAGTTGCACGGCGGGCCTGACAGGGCGGCGATGCACTCGTCCAGCACCCCCTTCAGGCGGTAGAAGGCTTTCCGGCCGTCGTCCGCCGTGGCGCCCGCGGTCGCGACAGCCGCCAGCCGGAGCGGCTCTTCGGGCTGGGTGTTCTTTTCTCCGACGCGCGCAAGGTAGGCCTCGGCGATCTCAAAGACGCGAACATCGACCCGGCCGCGATCGCGATTCAGGACGACCACGTCGATGAGAGATGGCAGCAGCGAGGTGCGCAGGGTGTCCATATCGTCGCTGAGCGCGTTCGAGACGCGCATCGCATGCGCGGCGATGCGCAGGTCCTCGAGTTTCCTACCCGATACGAGGGCCGGGTTCCAGGTCTCGGTGTAGCCCGCGCCCGCAAGCACTTCGCGGGTTGAGTCGAGCCGGCGGTCGATGCTGGGCGCGAGCGGCGTCCAGCTTTCGTGGCGGCGGCCCGGCAGCGTCGGAGGAACTCGGTCGTATCCGTAGACACGCCCTACCTCCTCGACGAGGTCCTCCGGGATGGTGACGTCGAGACGAAAAACCGGCGGCAGCACGTCCCACTCGCCGTCGCCCATCACCTTGACGTGAAAGTTGAGCCGCTTGAGGATCGACTCTGCTTCTTCGAGAGGCACATGCGTCCCGAGGACATCGTCGATGAGCGCGGGACGAAGATTGACTCGAACAGGTTCCTGCGGGCGTGGATAGACATCGGCCCAGTCCTTGTGGACCGCGCCGCCCGCCAGCTCGGCAATCAAAGACGCGGCGCGCCGCGCGCCGGCCAGGGCGAGCTCGGGAGGCAGGGCTCGCTCGAACCTCGCCGATGCTTCTGTGCGCAGCCCGATCGTGCGTGACGTCTGTCGCACGTTGGGCCCGTTGAAGGTCGCCGATTCGAGCAGCACATCGGTGGTCGTCGACGTGACCGCGCTCTCTTCCCCACCGATGACCCCGGCCAGCGCGACCGGCCGCTGCGCGTCGGCGATGACGAGCATCTCGGCCGTCAGGTCCCTGGTCACGCCGTCGAGGCCGAGAAGTTTCTCGTCCTCCCGGGCCCGGCGCACCTGGATCTCAGCGCCGTTCAGCTTCGCGAGGTCGAATGCGTGCAGGGGCTGCGCGTACTCGAGCAGCACGTAGTTCGTGATGTCGACAATGTTGTTGATCGGCCGCACGCCGCACGCGCGCAGCCGTCGCTGCAGCCAGTCTGGGCTGGGGCCGACCCTCACACCTTTGATCACGCCGCCGATATAGCGGCTGCAGAGGTTCGGGTCTTCGATGGTCACCTTGATGAGCTCGCGTCCGGGCGGGCTCGCGGTACCTGTGAACGAAGGCATGAAGTCGCGTTTCACGGGCCGGCCGAGCCCCGCCGCAAGCTCGCGCGCGACGCCGAGATGACCCATCTCGTCAGGCCGGTTGGAGGTGATCTCCGCCTCCATGATCGCCTGGCTCGGAATGACCGTCGTCAGCGGCTCACCAGGCTTGCCGCTGTCGAGGATCAGGATGCCCGAGTGATCGTCACCGAGCATGAGCTCGGCCGCCGAGCAGAGCATCCCGCTCGCGCGAAAGCCCGCGATGTTCATGTCTTTCACGACTTTTCCGTTTGGCACCGTGGTGCCGGGAAGGGCGACCGGAACCAGCGAGCCGGGCACGGCATTCGGCGCCCCCGCGATGATCTGCTCCAGGCGGCCGCCGAGGTCGACCAGATGGACCCAGAGGTCGTTGCGGGACTTGGGGTGTTTGGTCTGCTCGACGACCTTGCCAATCACGATCTGCGAGAGGTCGACCATCGTCAGCGACTCGATCTCGACGCCGAGCCGTGTCAAGACATCGGCCGCGTCCTTCGGCGTGACGCCGTCGAGATCCACGAAATCGCCGAGCCACTCGTAGCTGATGCGCATCTCCTACGCGCCCCCCACCCGGATAGTCCGGACCATCCGGGGAATCGCGGCGACATCAGGTCGCTTCGTCCGGACTATCCGGGAATCTCGAGGTCGCCGACGCAGGGCCACGTTCAGAACTGCTCCAGGAAGCGAAGGTCCGATTCGTAGAAGAGGCGGATGTCGTCGACGTCGTGCTTGAGCATCGCCATGCGCTCGATGCCGAATCCCCACGCGTAGCCGTTCCACTGCGTGGGATCGATCCCGCCGTTGCGCAGGACCTGCGGGTGGACCATGCCGCAGCCGCCGACCTCGAGCCATCCCTTGTGGCGGCAGCTCTTGCATCCGATGCCACCGCAGATGCCGCAGCTGACGTCGAACTCGAAGCTCGGCTCCGTGAACGGGAAGTAGCTGGGCCGCACGCGAACCTTGCGGTCGCGACCATAGAGCGACTGGATCATGTACAGCAGCGTGCCTTTCATGTCGCCGACGGTCAGACCC
>DASPYE010000107.1:0-1703 GCA_035636935.1 Candidatus Dormiibacterota bacterium
CAGCCCGGATAAAACGAGCACCATGAGAAACGAGGGCGCCACGAACGCGATTCCGACCAATGTCGCGCCGAGCACCTGGCCACGCACCCAACCGAGGTAGATCGCGAGCTGGGCCGCGAGCGGGCCCGGCGCGAGCTGCGCAAACGCGAGGCCCTCCTTGTACTCCTGGGCGCTGATCCAGCCGCGCTGCTCCACGAGGTCCTGCTCCATGTGCCCGGCGAGGGCGATCGGCCCGCCGAAGCCCAAGGTACCGAGCCGCAGGAAATAGAGCAGCAACGCGCGCAAGCTGGCTCGCTCGTCGGCCATGGACGGCGCCTCCCCTCGATCGCGGCGGCGCCCGAGACGTTGCAACTTGCGCCCTATCTTGACCCGGAAGTCGTCGGGCTAGTGTATCATGCGAGAAAATTCGCAGCAAGGCTCCGCTGGATCGGGATCACCTCACTGGAGGAGATATGGGTCAACGAATCTCCGTGCTCGCCGCTCTCCTACTGATCATCCCCGCACGCCAGCAGGCGCAGCAGCCGCTAGCGCCCGTCGACTGGAAACAGGTGGACGGCGGGCTTGGCAAGTCTGGGGCGCTGCAGCCGGACGGGGCCTACAAGGTCGGCATGCCGCGCGGTGACCTCCACGTCACCATCGGCGGTGTGGCCGTGAAGCCTGCGCTTGCGCTCGGCTCCTGGGTCGCGTTCAAGCAGCTGAGTGACACGCAAGCGATGCTCATGGGCGACCTCGTGTTGCTCGAGAGCGAGGTCGGCCCGCTCGTCGCGAAGCTCCAGGAAGGCGGCATCGAGCAGACCGCGTTGCACAACCATCTGCTGCACGAGTCCCCGCATGTGATGTACATGCACATCGGCGGTCACGGCACGCCGGCGAAGCTTGCGGCCGCGGTCCACGCCGGGCTCGCGCTGACGGGCACACCGCTCGGCGCAGCTCCTGCCGCGCCGCCCGCGGCGAGCCTGGGCATCGACACCGCTCAGATCGCGCAGACACTCGGATTTCGTGGCAGGGTGAACGGCGGCGTGTACCAGGTGGGCGTACCGCGCGCGGAAACGATAACGGCCGACGGGGTTGAGGTGCCGCCGTCCATGGGCCTCGCAACAGCGATCAACTTCCAGCCGACGGGCGCCGGCAAGGCGGCGCTCACCGGGGACTTTGTCTTGATCGGGAATGAGGTGAACCCCGTGATCCGTGCCCTGCGCGACAACGGCATCGCCATCACCGCCCTGCACAGTCATATGCTGACCGACAGCCCGCACCTCTTCTTCATGCACTACTGGGCGAACGACGACGCGCTCAAGCTGGCGCACGGGCTCCGCGCCGCGTTGGACAAGATGAACGTCAAGAAAGCTGGCTAGGCGGAGCCCTCTGTATATGCCTTGACACGTATATGCTCCGTGTAGTATACTAGGAGCATGGAATCTGCGTTCGCAATCATCGCGGAACCGAACCGCCGCGCGATCCTCAGCCTCCTGGTCTCGTCCCAGCAGTCGGTGGGAGAAATCGAGCGCCGGCTTCGTATGCCGCAGCCGGCCGTGTCAAAGCACCTCCGGGTGCTGCGCGAGGCCGGTTTCGTGGAATCCACGGTGGACGCACAGCGCCGTCTCTATCGCTTGAAGCCAAAGCCACTCCAGGAGGTTGATGACTGGCTGGATCAGTTCCGCCAGTTCTGGTCCGAGCGTGTCGATGCGCTCGAGCGCCACCTC
>DASPYE010000108.1:0-3331 GCA_035636935.1 Candidatus Dormiibacterota bacterium
CTGGTCCAGGGGAGCTCATCGACTCGGCGCGGATCTGGAGCCTGCACGGCATGAGCCGCGACGCGTTCAAGCGCTACACGTCCGAAGGCTCATGGCGTTACGACGTTCTCGTGCCGGGTTTCAAATACAACATGCCCGACATCCAGGCGGCGATAGGGCTCCAGCAGCTTCGGCGTCTGGAGGCAATGCAGCGACGCCGTAGGGCGATCGTGGAGCAGTACGACGAGGCATTGGGTAAGCTTGAGGAGCTCGAAACACCGATCGCCCGACCCGAGGTCGAGAGCGCATGGCATATCTACCTGCTTCGGCTTCGGTCCAGCCTAGGCATCGGGCGCGACGAGTTCATCGAAGAGCTGCGGCACCGGAACATCGGTTCCAGCGTGCATTTCATTCCGATCCATCGCCACGCCTATTACCGCGAGCGCTACCAGCTGCGGGCCGAACAGTTTCCAGTCGCGGAGCGGGAGTTCGCGAGGATGCTGTCACTGCCGCTCAGCCCGGCCCACAGCGACCAGGACATCGCGGATGTGCTCGAAGCGGTGACCGACGTGGTCGCGAGAAACCAAAAACGCGCTTAGGCGCCGGACACCGGGCGCCGGGCGACCGTGAGCGCGGTCCTCACCAATATCCAGAGATCGCGCGCGAGCGACGCACGCTTCTGATACTGCAGCTCGAGGTCCAGCTTCTTCGGCATCACCTCAGTGATATAGGTGGACTCGGCCGAGCCTCCGCGCAGCAACTCCTCCTCGTCGAGGAACTCGAGCGTCGCCGGCCCGGTCATGCCCGGCCGGAGGTCCAGGAGGCGGCGTTGCTCGTCGGAGTAGTGGCTGACGTAGCGCGGGTGCTCCGGGCGTGGTCCGACGAGGCTCATCTCCCCAGTCAAAACGTTGAAGAGCTGAGGCAGCTCGTCGAGCTTTGTCCTGCGCAGCACACGCCCGACCCTGGTGACACGCGTGTCGTCGGCGGCGGTGACGGCGGGACCCGCAACGTCCGATTGCATGACCATCGTGCGCAGCTTGTGGATCTGGAAGGTCTTCCCGTTCCGGCCGACGCGCGGTCCGTGATAGAGGACGGGGCCCCGAGAGTCGAGCTTGACGGCCAGAGCCGCGGCGAGCATGACCGGTGATGTGAAAACCAGCCCCAGAAGCGCGGTGCTGAAATCGAGCGCTCGCTTCACCGGGCCGACTCCACGCAGTCGACCAGCAGCGCACGAAGACGCAGTGCAATCCGCGCCCGATTGAAGTTTTCGACGACGTACTCGCGGCCGGAACGGCCCATAGTGCTTCGCACCTCGGGGTTGCCGGCGAGGGTCCTGACAGCGGCCTCGAGCGCTTCGGGGTTTCCCGGTTCGGCGACGAGACCGCAGCCCGCAGCCTTCACCAGCTGCGCGGCCTCTCCGTTCAGCGACGCGACGATCGGTTGTCCGACCGCCATCGACTCGAACATCTTTGACGGCAATGCCGACTCGAAAAGCTCGAGCGGCCTCAAGGTGATGACCGCTGCGTACGCGAGGTTGAGGAGTGCCGGCATCGAAGACTTCGGTTGATTCGGAAGAAAGCGCACGTTGTCGATGCCCTCCGACTCGGCCTTGGCGACCAGGGTGGCTTTGTCGGCCCCGTCGCCCACGAGAAGAAACACGACGTCCAGGTCGCGTGTTCGTTTGGCCGCTTCCAGGACCACATCGAGGCCTTGCGACAGGCCGTGCGTGCCGGCGTACAGAAACACCTTGTCGCCATTCAGGCCGAGGTCGTTGGCGAAAGCTGCATCCGGTCGCTGCGGCCGAAACGTCTCGACGTCGACGCCATTCGTGAGCAGGAAGAGCTTGCTCCGAGGTATCCCGCGGGCGGCGAGGCGTTCGAGCATGCCCGGCGTAGGCACCGTGACGCGGGTGGCTCGGCGATAGATGAGCCGCTCCAGGAACTCGGCCAGCCAGATCGCGCCGGAGTTGTGCAGAACGCCGAGCTGGATCGCGGACTCGGGCCAGATGTCGCTGACGTTGAACACAAACGGCGCGCGCTTGAACACCGAGAACGCGATCGCGGCGAGCCCTATCGGCAGTGGCGGTGACTGGACAAAGATGACGTCGGTCCGGCCCACCGAGCGGAGAGCCGTGAGGCTCGACAGGACGAACGAGAAATGGTTGACGATCCTCTTGAAGAAACCGGCGTTCGGCGTCGCGAAGACCCACCTGCGGATGACCCGCACGCCGTCCATCGTCTCCTCCATCGCGAACCTGCCGCGGTATCCGTCGTGGACGATGCCCGTCGGATAGTTGGGGAATGCGGTGACCACGGCGACCTCGTCACCTCCGCGACGGAGGTTTCTCGCCAGCTCATACATCCGCGTCTGCGGAGCTCCGACCTCGGGCGGAAAGTAGTGCGTGAGAAACGTGATCCGCAGCTTGCCGCCGCCTCGGGGCGCGCCGTCTTCCGTCATATGCTCGGCCTGTGAGGGTCCTCACGGTGGTAGGAGCCAGGCCGCAGTTCATCAAGGCCGCGCCTGTGTCGCGAGTGCTTCGCCAGGATCACGAAGAGTTCCTGTTGCACACCGGCCAGCACTACGACGACGCGATGTCCGACCTGTTCTTCCGGCAGCTCGGAATCCCCGCGCCTGACCGCAACCTCGAGGTGGGGTCTGGTTCGCACGCCGCCCAGACCGCAGGCATGATGCCCGGCATCGAATCCACGGTGCTGGATTGGCACCCCGACCGACTGCTGGTCTACGGCGATACCAACTCCACGCTTGCGGCTGCGCTCGTCGGGGCGAAATTGCAGGTTCCGGTGGCCCACGTCGAAGCTGGGCTCCGCAGCTTCGACAGGAGGATGCCGGAGGAGATCAACCGCACAGTCGCCGACCACGTGAGCACATTCCTCTTCTGTCCAACGGATACGGCGGTCAAAAACCTCGCGCGGGAAGGCATCACCGAGGGCGTCGCCAGGGTGGGCGACACGATGTTCGACGCGTTTCAGCAGCATCTGGACGTGGCCCGGCGCTCGAGCCAGATCCTGACCCGGCTCGGAGTCGAAGGAGCTGAATTCCGGCTCCTGACGATCCACCGGGCGGAGAACACAGATTCGCCTGAACGGCTCACCGCGATCCTGAAGGCGGTCAACGAATCGGGGGTGCGCGTTGTCTTTCCGATGCACCCACGCACCCGCGCTGCCCTGGCGTCGACCGGTTTTGAGCCCGGAGCGCAGCTGTCGGTCATCGAACCTGTCGGGTACCTGGAGATGCTCGTTCTGGAGGAGAACGCGCAGGCCATCCTCACCGACTCAGGTGGCGTGCAGAAGGAGGCCTACTTTGCGGGCCGGCCGTGCATCACCCTGCGCGA
>DASPYE010000109.1:0-5636 GCA_035636935.1 Candidatus Dormiibacterota bacterium
GTGGCGCAGGAGATGTTCCGCCGGGTCGCCGAGGTCCATCCGAGGCTGGCGGCCTACGCGCGGTTCGTCGACCTCGGGCCGGGCGACGAGCTGGAGCGCCGCAAGTCCGAGCGCCGGATCGACGAGAAACTCAGCGCAATCGATCGTCCGGTGCGCTAGCATCACACGGCCGGAGAGAGTGGTATGGACGGACAAGCGCGCGGTCCTGAGCGTCGCAGTGGTACCGACAGGCGGGCAGGCCTCGATCGGAGATTTGGCGAGCGCCGCGACCCCGAGCGAGCCGGCGCCACCCGACGGATCGCCCACCCCTTCGACAGGCGTGTCGCCGAGCGTCGCTTTCTAGAGCGACGCTCTCACTGGCCCGAGCCGCAGGCTTACTAAAGACCTCCGCGGCGTTGGCCCGTCCGGCCCTGATCGTCCACGGCGGCGCCGGACCAGTCCCTGACTCCGAGCGTCAGCTGCGCCAGGACGCCGTCGACCGCGCGCGCGATGCCGGTTGGTCGCGAATTGGAGATGGCGCGTTTGCCGCAGCCGTGGCGGCGGTGCGTCACATGGAGGACGAGCCTCTTCTCAACGCCGGGATCGGCGCCTGTCTCAACAGCGACGGCGAGGTCGAGCTTGACGCTGGCGTGATGCTCGGTGCCGATCTGCGCGCCGGTGGGGCAGCGTGCCTGCGCGACGTGCGTCACCCGATCGACCTCGCGGTGGCGGTCATGGAAGATGGGCGCCACGTCTTGCTCGCGGCAGCCGGCGCGTCACGTTTCGCCCGCGAGCATGGGATCGAGATGGCGGACCAATCGATCTTCATCACCGACCGCAAGCGCCAGAAGCTGTTGGAGGGCGCCGACACGGTGGGCGCGGTGGCTCGGGACGCCGAAAGCCATCTCGCTGTGGCGGTATCGACGGGAGGTAGGACGGGCAAGCTTCCCGGCCGCATCGGCGACTCGCCGATTCCCGGTGCGGGTTTTTACGCAGACGACCGCTTCGGCGCCGTCTGCGGCACGGGCCTGGGCGAGGCCTTCATCCGGTTGGGTCTCGCGCGCTTGATGGTCATCGAGCTCCAGCATGGGATGGACGCGGCATCCGTCGCCAGAGGCGCGATCGACTACCTGGGCAAGGCCCTGCGAGCCACTGGCGGCGTCATCTTGATTCCGCGCGAGGGCTCACCGCAGGCGGCGTTCAATACCCCAGCGATGCCCTGGGCCGTGGCCGAGTAGTTGGCCGACTCGGGCAACGCGGGCGAGCTCATCGCTCTCGCCCTGAAACACGCCGGGGTCAGCCACCTGTTCACCCTGAATGGCGGGCACATCTGGCCGATCCTCACGGGCGCGACCGAGCACGGCATCCGGATCATCGACGTGCGCCACGAACAGTCCGCGGCGTTCGCGGCCGAAGGTTGGTCCAAGGTCACACGCGAGTGCGGGGTTGCCGCCGTGACCGCGGGCCCGGGGGTCACCAACGCGGCCACCGCGCTGGCCCAGGCCCTCGGTAACGACAGCCCGATGTTCGTGATCGGAGGACGCGCGCCGGTCGCGCGGTGGGGCATGGGTTCGTTGCAGGAGATGGACCACCTCGAGGTCGTGCGGAGCCTGACCAGGAAAGCGCTGACCCTGACGTCCGCCGACGATGCCTACGCCGCGGCCGCGGAATGCGTGCGAACGGCTTTGAGCCGCCGAACCGGCCCGGTCTTCATGGACATCCCGGTCGACGTCTTCTTTGGTGCGGCGGACCTGCCCGAAGCAACCGAGCACTTGACCGTCGACCCCGGGCCCCCGCCTGACCCGACGCAGATTGCCGCCGCCGCGCGACAGATCCACGATGCCGACCGACCGGTGGTGGTGGCGGGCGGCGGCGTGTGGTGGGCGCGCGCGGAGGACGAGCTGCGCGCGCTGGTCGAAGGCGGCCAGCTGCCGCTGGTTGTAAATGGGATGGCGCGCGGCATGCTGCCGCCATCGCACCCTCTGTTTTTCTCCCGCGCGCGCTCCCAGGCCCTACGCGAAGCCGACGTCGTGGCCGTGATCGGGGCGCGCCTCGACTTCCGGCTGAACTTCGGCCAGCCGCCTGTGTTCGGCGACCAGACACGTTTGGTCCACATCGATGTGGACCGCGCGCCGATCCCGGGCCGCTTGAAAGCGGCGCTCGGAGAGCTGGCATCGTCGACAAATGGGAGGCGAGACATCGGCACCTGGCTGCAGACATTGCGAGCCACCGAGATCGCCGCGCGAGGTCGCGATGAGGCGATGACAAACAGCGACTCGATACCTGTCCATCCGGCGCGGCTGGTGGCTGAGGTCGATCGCTTCGCAGATCCCGACGCGATCATCGTCGGCGATGGGGGCGACTTCGTGTCGTTTGCGGGCCGCCTGATCGAGCGCGAGAAGCCTGGATTGTGGATCGACCCCGGTCCTTTCGGAGGTCTCGGCTCAGGCCCTGGCTACGCGATGGCGGCGAAGCTGGCACGGCCCGACCGGCAGGTGATCCTGTTGTCCGGCGATGGCGCGTTCGGGTTCTCGGCGATGGAGTTCGACACCATGGTCCGGCACCGGATCCCCGTCGTCTGCGTTGTCGGCAACAACGGCATCTGGGCGCTGGAGAAGCACCCGATGCAGAGCATGCTCGGCGTCAGCATCGCGGCGGACCTCGGGCTGGCGACGCGCTACGACAAGGTGGTCGAGGCGCTCGGCGGGTACGGCGAGCTCGTCGAACGACCCTCGGACATCCGGCCGGCGCTGGTGAGGGCGTTCCAGTCGGGACTGCCGGCCTGCATCAACGTGATTTGCGATCCAGACGCGGAATATCCGCGATCATCAGTGCTGATGTGAGCGCCGCCGAATTGAAGCCTATCGTCGAGGCGCAGGGGGGGCGCCGGTTGGGCTTTGCTCAACCGGCGTTTCAGGGGGGATGACCCCCCGCATTCAAAAGGCACTATGAGCAGCACTGGTCTCAAGCCCATCGTCGAAGCTGACGAATGGCGCACCGCGCAGGCGCAGTTCGACGAAGCCGCGGAGCTGATCCGGCTCGAGCCGTGGCTGCGCGAGGTGCTCCGCGAGGTGCAGCGCGAGTTCACATGTCATTTCCCCGTCAAGCTGGACAACGGCCACACGCGAGTCTTCACCGGTTACCGCGTGCAGCACAACATCAACCGCGGACCCGCGAAGGGCGGCATCCGCTACCACCCCGACGTCTCGCTCGACGAGGTCAAGGCGCTCGCGATGTGGATGACGTGGAAGTGCGCGGTGGTCAACATCCCTTTTGGCGGAGCGAAAGGCGGGATCATCGTCAATCCGCGTGAGCTCTCGCTGAACGAGCTTGAGCACATGACGCGTCGCTTCGCGACCGAGATCTCGATCCTGATCGGTAGCGACCGCGACATCCCCGCCCCCGACGTGAACACAGACGGACAGACGATGGCCTGGATCATGGACACACTGTCGATGCACCTGGGTTACTCGGCGCCGGCCTCGGTGACGGGCAAGCCCCTCGAGGTCGGGGGATCCGCTGGACGCATCGAGGCGACGGGGCGCGGGGTGACGATCTGCGCGGTCGCCGCGCTCGAGCACCTGGGTCGCGCGCCGCATCAGACGAAGGTCGCGGTGCAGGGATTCGGCAACGTGGGGAGCATCAGCGCCAAGCTGCTCGAAGAAGCGGGATGCACGGTGGTCGCGGTCTCCGAGGATTACGGAGGGATCTACAACCCGCTCGGGCTCTCGATCAAGAAGGTGCTCGAGTACCGCGCGCGCGAGAAGACCTTAAAGGGATTTCCCGGGGTTCAGGAGATCGGCAACCAGGAGCTGCTGACGGTGGAGTGCGACCTGTTGGTGCCCGCCGCGATCGGCAACCAGCTCACATCGCGCAACGCGCGCGACGTGAAGGCGAAGCTGATCGTCGAGGGGGCGAACGGACCGACCACGCCGGAGGCGGACGCGATCTTTCGCGAGCGCGGGGTTTTCCTGGTGCCGGACATCCTGGCCAACGCCGGCGGCGTGACCGTTTCGTACTTCGAGTGGGTGCAGGACCTGCAGTCGTTCTTCTGGTCCGAGCACGAGGTGAACCAGAAGCTGAAGGCAATCCTGACGCGAGCGTTCAACGAGGTCCTGAAGACGCACCTGGAACGGAAGCTGGACATGAGGATGGCGGCTTACGTGCAGGCGGTGTCGCGGGTGGCTGGGGCCACGCGCGAACGCGGCCTGTACCCCTAGAGCCCGCGAGCGTCGGCAGTCGCGGGCGAGACTAGATTTCGCGGCGGCGGAAACTCACGATGCTTAGCGTCAGCGCGATCGCGAACCACGCGATTACCCACGCGAGAAACGACAGAGGCGGTGGATCCGTCGCGGCAAACGGATTGGCACGTCCGGCCGTGCCGAGCGCCCGCATGGCGGCGATGAACGTGTCGGGCTCCATCGCGTAGATCGCGCCTCGCCACAGCCCGTCCGAGGGCAAGATGAGGTGGCTGAAGACGCCGACGTTCTCCAGGGCCTGGTTCTGCAGGCCCGTCCCTATATCGCCCACGACCCCGGCGATCCACCCCATGAGCCACGCCACGAGCGCGATCACGCCGGCGGTGATGCCGGACAGGCGCGTCGAGAGCAGCAGGCCGAGCGACAAGAGGACCAATCCCTCCGCGGCGACGTAGGCCAACAGCTCGACGGGATGCGGCGGCATGTACCCCGTCGCCCAATCAACCGCCGCGAGCTCGAGCGAGCCGGCGAACGCTGCGTAGATGGCAACGAGCGTGGCGA
This sequence comes from Candidatus Dormiibacterota bacterium, assembly GCA_035636935.1. Classification (GTDB taxonomy): domain Bacteria; phylum Chloroflexota; class Dormibacteria; order Dormibacterales; family Dormibacteraceae; genus 40CM-4-65-16. Next base: position 4,740 of record DASPYE010000109.1, read on the forward strand.
GGCCCAGCCACTTGCCGATCACGATCTCGCTGCGGCGCACGGGCCTGGCGAGGATCGAGAGGAGAAGGCCGCTCTCCACCTCGGTCGAGATCAGAGGACCTGCTACCACGGCCGCGCTCAACGCAAGAACGCCGCTGTACATGAACGTGACGACGATCAGCAGCTGGGAGGTGAGCAGGGCGACCTGATCGGGCGGCAAAGGCGTCCCATCGGCGCGGGTCACCGTCGTGATCTTGTTGAAGCCCCATGCCGAAAAGCCCACGACCAGCAGGGTCAGGATCAGCAGCGCCAGCAGCAGGCGGCGGCGAGAGGATTCCTGCACCGTCAGGCGCGCGATGACGAGAAACGCCGGCAATGTCACTTCACCTCGTCCTCGAGCAGCTGGAGGAAGCGGTCCTCGAGCGTCTGGTGTCGAGGGGCCACCTCGTACACCCGGCCGCCCATGGCGACGATCGAGGACACGAGCTCGGGCACGCGCCCGGCATCGAGGCTGGTGAAGGTGAGGCTGTCGCCCTCGTCATCGAGCCGGCCGAAGCTCGACAGCTTGTTCTTGTCGGCCTGGGTCAGCCCGGTCACACGCAAGCGGACGGCCGTCCCGCTCAGCAGGTCGTCCATGGTCCCCGACGCGATAACCCGGCCATGGTCGACGACCGCGACGCGGTCGCAGACCTGCTCCACCTCGCTCAACAGGTGAGAGTTGAGAAAGACCGCCGTGCCCCGCGAGGCGAGCCCGCGGATGACCTCGCGCACGTCGTGCCGTCCCACGGGGTCGAGCGCTGAAGTTGGCTCATCCAGGAAAACGAGCTCGGGCTCCCCCAGCAGCGCGGCTCCGAGTCCGAGGCGCTGTTGCATGCCTTTGGAGAAAGTTCCGATCTTGTCGTTCGCCCGGTCGGTGAG
>DASPYE010000110.1:0-4559 GCA_035636935.1 Candidatus Dormiibacterota bacterium
GCATCGCCATCTCTCCGATCTGGTTCGTCGGCTGATGGATCGTCGTCAGCGAGATGTGCCACAGCGCCGCAAGCGCCGTGTTGTCGTACCCCATCAGCGATACGTCTCCGGGCACGTCCAATCCGTACTAATGTTGTAGGCGCGGCCGGGGAGGGACATGCACGTCGGGCTCATCGGCACCGGAAGGATCGGTGCATTGCACGCGCGAAGCCTTCGCGGTAGTCCGCTCGTCTCGAAGCTGAGCATCTTCGATTCGGATTCCAACCGCGCCGCGAAAGTCGCCGGCGAGGTCTCTGCGAGTCTGGCTGAAAGCCCGCAGGCACTGCTCGCCGATGGCGTCGACGCGATCGTGATCGCCGCAGCGACGCCTGCTCACACCGAGCTCCTGCACCTGGCCGCCGACGGCTCTGTGGCGACGTTTTGCGAGAAACCGATCGCGCTCGACCTGGCCGCGACCGATGAGGTGATCCGGCACGTCCAGCAAGCCGGGATCTTCGTGCAGATCGGCTTTCAGCGCCGCTTCGACGCCGGCTACCGCTCCGCGCGGGAAGCCTATTCGTCGGGCGCGCTCGGCGAGGTGCACGTGGTAAGGCTTGCCACGCATGATCCGTCGCCGCCCCCGGAGTCGTACCTCGCGGACTCAGGCGGCATCTGGAGGGATCTCGCCATCCACGACTTTGACATCGCCGCCTGGGTGCTCGGCCGGCGGATCGAGGAGGTGTACGCGGACGGCCAGGCGAACGGCGATATGTTCGCGAAACATGGCGACGTCGATGCGGCGTCCGCGATGCTGCGCTTCGAAGGCGGCACCATCGGCGCGCTTACCGCAACCCGCAACGACCCGCGTGGATACGACGTGCGCATGGAACTGTTCGGCCTGCGTGACAGCATCGCCGTCGGCTGGGACGAGCGCACTCCACTTCGCTCGGTGGAACCGGGAGTCGAGATCCCGACCAAGCAGGGCTACCGCGATTTTCTCGATCGGTTCGGGCCCGCCTATCGCGCTGAGCTGGAGGGTTTCCTCTACGCGGTGCAGGAAGGCTCGGAAAGTCCCTGCCCGGTCGGCGAGGCACGGAACGCCCTGGTGGTCGCGTTGGCGGCGGACACTTCGCTGCGCGAGCACCGGCCGGTCCGCGCGGAGGAGTTCGCGTGAAGGTAGCCGCGGCGCCGATCTCCTGGGGGGTAAGCGAGGCGGCGGGCTGGGGCTATTGCATGGCGCCGGAGCGCGTCCTGGCGGAGATGAGACGAGTTGGTTTCGACGCCACGGAGCTTGGGCCTCCCGCTTCTCTCAGCCAGGGCGAACTCGACATCGAAGGCGGTTACGACCGGCTGCGCCAGGCCGGATACAAGGGCTGGTTCGTGCTCGAGCAGGACAGCGCGGGCTCGGCGTGATCTTCATCACTCACAATCCGCATCACGCGTACCCGGTGAGCGATCCGTTTGTGCTGCTGAATCGAGGGAGACTAATGGGGCGTACGGCAAACATGAAACGTCGTTCCACAAGCTGACGAAGATGATGGCTGGAGGAGAAGAGTTGGAGAGACTTTCCCGCGAGCTGGAGAAGATGGCGAGCGACCCAGAGGTGAAGATGGTTGCCAAGGAGCTGGCCGAAGAGGTCAGGCGGCCGTCGGACGGGGCACCGACATGATTCGCAACCTCATCGGCGCCGAGTGGCGATCTCCGGCCGACGGCGCTTCGTCGCTTCCGATCTTCAATCCCGCCACCGGCCAGGAGATCGAGCAAGTGCCGCTGTCTCGACAGCCTGACGTCGACGCTGCGGTCAACGCCGCGGCCAGGGCATTCCCCGCCTGGTCGCGCACCGCCGTGATGGAGCGCGTGCGGCTGATGTTCAGGTTTAAGGCCCTGCTCGAGGAGCACTTCGAAGAGCTGGCATCGATCATCACGCGCCACCACGGCAAGACGCTCGAGGAGTCGCGGGGCGAGGTTCGTCGCGGCATCGAGGTGGTCGATTTCGCATGCGGCGCGCCGACGCTCCTCCAGGGCCGCACCCTGCGCGACGTCTCGGGCGGCGTCGACCAGGATCTCTACCGCTACCCGGTCGGCGTCTGCGCCGGGATCCCTCCCTTCAACTTCCCGGTGATGATCCCGCTTTGGATGTTTCCCCTTTCCGTCGTCGCGGGGAACACGTTCATCCTCAAGCCTTCCGAGCGGACCCCACTCGGGGCTCAGCGGCTGGCCGAGATATTTCTCGAGGCGGGATTCCCCGAGGGCGTGCTGAACGTCGTCCACGGCGCGCGCGAGGCGGTCGACGCGCTGCTGCGGCATCCAGGCGTTGCCGCGATCTCTTTTGTCGGCTCCGCGCCGGTCGCAAAGTACGTGTATCAGACGGCCGCATCCAGCGGCAAGCGGGTCCAGGCGCTTGGTGGCGCCAAGAACCACATCGTCGTCATGCCCGACGCCGACCCCGAGATCGCTGTGCCGGCGATCCTCAACTCCGCGTTCGGCAACGCCGGCGAGCGATGCCTCGCTGGATCGGTCGCAGTTGCGGTCGGCCGCGCCGCGGACGCGCTGCTCGATCCCCTGCGCGACGCGGCGGCGAAGCTGGTGGTCGGCCCCGGCGACCAGCCCGGCGTGCAGGTCGGTCCCCTGATCCGCGCCGACCACCGTGACAAGGTCGCGGGTTACGTCGACAAGGGTGTGGCCGAAGGAGCGGAGCTCGTGGTCGACGGGCGGGGCGAGATGAAGCGGGCGGGATTCTTCCTTGGGCCCACGATCCTCGACCGCGTCACGGCCGAGATGACCGTCGGCCACGAAGAGATCTTTGGCCCCGTACTCTCGTTCGCGCGGGCCGCGACCCTCGACGAGGCGATCGGACAGGCGAACCAGATGGCGCTCGGCAACATGGCCACGATCTTCACGCAGTCGGGCCGCGCCGCCCGGGAGTTCCGCGAGCGCGTGGAGGCCGGCATGACCGGAATCAACGTGCCGATCGCGCAGCCGTTCGCGTTCTTTCCCTTCAGCGGCTGGAAAGGCTCGTTCTTTGGCGACCTCCACGTGCATGGCACCGACGGCATCGACTTCTACACTCGTAAGAAGGTGGTCGTGACGCGGTGGTAGCCGGACGCGAGGTGACGTACAAGAGTCCGCTGCATGAGATGACCGAGACGACGCCGACGCGCCTCTGGAACGACTCGGCTGACATCGATGAGCTCAAGTACTCGATCGAGAACGGCGCGGTCGGTGCGACCTGCAACCCGGTGATCGCCGTCACCATCTTGAAGAAGCACATCGCAGAATGGCGCCCGCGCATCGAGGCTTTCCTGGGCGAGATGCCCGCGGCGACCGAGGACCAGGTCGGCTGGAAGTTGGTCGAAGAGATGTCGGTCAAGGCGGCGAAGCTGCTCGAGCCGGCGTTTGCCGCGCATGGCGGTCGCGACGGGCGGCTCTCCATCCAAACCGACCCGCGTCTGTTTCGCGACGCTGCCGCGATCGTCGAGAACGCAATCGCGTTCAGCCGCCTCGCCCAGAACATGATCGTCAAGATTCCCGCGACCAAAGCCGGGATCGTTGCGATCGAAGAGGTGACCTATCGCGGGATCAGCATCAACGCGACGGTCTCGTTCACCCTGCCGCAGTGCATCGCGGTGGCGGAAGCTGTCGAGCGTGGGCTCAGCCGCCGCGAGGCGGAAGGCAAGGACATCGAGTCGATGGGCCCGGTCTGCACGATCATGGTCGGCCGGCTCGACGACTGGCTCAAGGTCCTGCTCGACAAGCGCGAGATCAGCGTCGACCCCGGCTACCTCGAGTGGGCGGGCGTGGCCGTGTTCAAGAAGACCTACGGGATATTCCGCGAGCGCGGGTACCGTCTGCGACTGCTGTCCGCGGCTTTCCGCAATCACATGCACTGGAGCGAGCTCGTCGGGGCGGACGCCGTGATCTCGCCCCCCTACGCATGGCAGAAGCGTTTCAATGCGAGCAACATCGAGGTGCGTTCCAGGATCGACGACCCGGTCAACCCGGATGTGGTCGAGCATTTGCTCGCGCATTTCCCGGACTTCCGCCGTGCGTACTCCGAGGACGGCCTCGCCACAGGCGACTTCGATTCCTATCCGCCGACCGTGCGCACGTTGCGGCAATTCGTCGCTGCCTGCTCGGACCTCGACGGCCTGGTGCGCGACGTGATGCTTGCCGAACCCGCCTAGACCCTCGTGACAACAACTCGCGTGACGATGGCGCAGGCGCTGGTGCGCTTTCTCGCCGCGCAGTACGTGGAGCGCGATGGGGTGGAGCACAGGTTCTTCGAGGGATGCTTCGGCATCTTCGGCCACGGCAACCTGACGGGCGTGGGGCAGGCGCTGGCTCAGGACCCAGGCCTCCTCACTTACTACCAGGCCCGCAACGAGCAGGCGATGGTGCACACCGCGGCCGGCTTCGCCCGGATGCGAAACAGGCTTGCAACGCTCGCATGCACGACCTCGATCGGACCGGGCGCGACCAACATGGTCACGGGCGCCGCGGCCGCGACGGTCAATCGGCTCCCAGTGCTGCTCCTGCCCGGTGACGCCTTCGCTTCACGCCGGTCTGATCCGGTGCTGCAA
>DASPYE010000111.1:0-4409 GCA_035636935.1 Candidatus Dormiibacterota bacterium
GGACAGGCCGAACGCGATGAACGCGACCAGCGCGACCATCCCGACGACCTGTTGCACCACGATGAGCGAGGTGTGAGCGCGGTAGAACGAAACGATCCGGTCTCCCGTCTCGGCAGCCGTCGGCACAGAAACCATTGCCGAGCTGACCAGGAGCAGGACGACGAACACAATTCCCCACCCGCCGGCGGCACGCGGCGTGCCTACCAATCGCATCAGTTGGGGACGAGCTCTGCTTGCCGTCGTTGCCGACCGAGGGTCAGGCCGAGGGCAACCACGTCGGCCGCCTTCTGCAACCGGTCACGTTCCCACGGCGCATACGGCAGTCCATGATTCCGCCGCGCCAGAGCAATCCGCCCCACCTCCTCATCGCCAGTGCGAAGCGGAACCACGAGCTCGGCCAGTCCTGTCCAGTCTCCAGATACATAGCTTGGGTTGGTTGCTCCGTCGAGGAACAGTGCCGCGCCACTCGCGTCGGCGCCCTCGCGCGCGGTTCGCACGAGCCGCTCGGCCAGCCTCTGGCCGTCCATCACGTCGATCACGGCCCCAACCTCGTTCTCCAGGGACTGCATGAGGCGTTCCAGAGCCCTCGGATCCTTGAAGCGCCGGTCGACAAGGCGCTGCAGCACGTTGCGGACGGGGGTGAACAGAGTCGCGATCAGGGCGACGGTGATCACGATCGCCGCATCGGATTTCTGCCCGGTGAGCGCCACGAAAACGCGCTGGAGCGTCGCGGTAAAGCCGGCGTACACGCCGGCAAGGATCGCGGTAAAGGCGACGTAGACCAGCGCCCGATTGATGATGAAGTCGATCGAGTAAAGGCCGTAACGAAGGATGGCGATCCCGGCTGCCACGGGCACCAGCGTGTAGGTGAGAGTGAACACGAGGAACTCGGCGTCGTTCTTGAGCAGATCGTGGTTCCAGATGTTGATGGCGATGTCGCCGATGAAGGCGACCACGACCACCACTGCGGCCGCGGCCATCCACTTGATCTGCTGTTTCAGGACAGAACCCCCGCGACGCCACCGCAACGCCAGCGCGGCCAGACCCGCCAGCGCGGATCCCACCGTGAGCAGTACGCCGACATCCCCAAGGTCCAGCGCGGAGGAGTTTGGATCGCTGACGGCGTCGCCGATGAGCCTCAGCACGAGGCCGAGCACCGCCGCAGCCGCCGCGATCCACCAGCGGGGGGACAGGAGGTGACCGTCTGGAAACAGCAAGAGGCCGAGGGTCAGCGGCAGGAAGATGCCGCCCTGGATCAGGATGTGAGAGACGTCCTGGGCAATCCCACCCGCGGGTAGGCTCCAGCCCGGCGCGAGCGCCAGCTCGGCGTATGCCGCCAGGACGACGGCTCCGGCGGTCGCCAAGCCTGAGAGGACGAAGGCCCATCCGATGGCGTGATGCGCGTGTTGGGACACGATCAACGCGCCCGTCACCGAGAAAGCAGCCGCCCCGACGAAGACAACCACCGTGCTCCAGAGGGATTCAGCCGGCAGGAAGGCCCCCAAGTGTTGCGAGAGCATCAGGGCCGTCAGGGGGATGCAGGCGAGCGTGACGGCGAAGGCGAGCCAGCCCAGCCGTCTGGCGCGTCGCGCGGTCATGGGGTCGAATAGGCCGGCGCGACGCTCGGCGGCACCTTGGCGCCTGAGTAGCCGAGCCGACCGCGCGTGGCGACGATGACCACCACGGCAATAATCACGATCGCCACCAGCGGTGCGACCTCGTTGTTCCTCGCGGCGGGAAACATGACCCCAGTCAGCCCCTGGGAGAAATTGATGCTCGAGTGGAGCAGGACCGCCATCAGGAGGCTTCCGCCCGTCCCGTTGTAGACCCAGGTCATCACCATCGAGAAGCTGACGGCGAAGATCGCGAAGACGGCGACGCCGCTGAGGGTGAAGCCGCCGTTGAACGCGGCCCAGTCGGGCCGAAAGTAATTCGGCAGGTGCCACGCGGCCCAGATGACACCTACGATCGCAGTCCCCACCAGTGGTCCCCAGCGCTGCTGCAGCCGGGGCAACGCAAAGCCGCGCCAGCCGGGCTCCTCCGTGAGCGGTCCCCCCGTGATGCCGAGGAAGAGATACAGCACCGGAAGGAGCGCCAGGTCGCCCAGGGAGAGGGGCTTGTAGGAGGCAAGAGCGCCGGGCACCAGCGCGATGCTCACGATGTACATCAGCGGGAGCCCGATCAGCGCGAAGGCGTACCAGACCAGGCCAACCCGCCAGTGCACCAGCTGCTTGAGCAACCTCGCGACACCGGCTCGCCCGGCCAGCACAGCGGTCATCACCAACGCCCCGATCGTCGGCCCCAGGTCCCCCGGCAGCGTACGGACGGGGTTGTCGGGGATCGGAAAGACGATCAAGAAAAGGATCACGTAGGCCCACGTCCAGGCGAAGGCGATGACAACAAACGAGATCACCGGCTGACGCCTGAGCAGTGCTGTCACTCTGACGCGGATTGTGCGTCTTTCTATCTAGTTCCGCTTGGCCCCGGTTTTCAGACCCACGCGAGGAAAGACCTCCTCCGCGAACCGGCTGATCGCGCCGACCTCAAACGCATTCGGCAGGTTGACGATGAAGTAATCGATGCCGATCTCGGCGTATTCGTTGATGATCTCCGCGATCCGGCCCGCATCGCCGTGCAGGGGGTGCCATTCGCGGATGTACGACTCGGCCTGGCCGGTGCGCCGCGCATGGTCGGCGACCACGCGGTCGATCTCGTGCCTGTCGCCGAGCATCGTGTAGAACTCGATCGTCTTCAGGACCGAGTCATAGTCGCGGCCGACGGTCTCGCAGTGCTGTCGCAGGACCTCGAGCTTGTGCCTGACCGTTGCGACATCGGCGTTGAAGTTGCACGCGTCGCCGTACTGGGCGACGAGCTTCAGGGTGACCTTCTCCCCCGCGCCCCCGATCCAGATGGGCGGATGCGGCTTCTGCACCGGCTTTGGTTGGTTGATGGCGGCGCGGACCTGGTAGTACCGGCCTTCAAACGTCGCCTCGTCCTGGGTCCACATCGCCTTGATCACCTGGAGGGACTCGCGCAGCATGCGAAGGCGCTCCGGAGTGTCGGGGTACGGATAGCCGTAGGCGTGGTACTCGTGGTCGTACCAACCCGCGCCGATGCCCAGGATCAGCCTTCCGTTGCTCATCACGTCGACGGAGCTCGCCATCTTCGCCAGCAACGAAGGCGGCCGGTAGCTGTTGCACGTGACCATCTGCCCAAGCCGGATCGTCCTGGTGTCGCGCGCCAGCGCCGCCATCGACGTCCAGCATTCGAAGACCGACTGCTGGCGCGGCTCGGGGACCGTGTGAAAGTGGTCGTAGAGGAAGATGGCGTCGTAGCCGGCGTCCTCCGCCTCGCGCGCGCACCGGCTCATCGTTTCGTACTTCTCGACCGGGTCGGGCACATCTGCAAGGTCCATGCGCCAGCCCTGAGGCACAAAGACGCCGAGCTTCACCTCGCGCGCTGGCACCCGACTAATTTAGCTCTCAAGGATTGTCGGCTCCCGGATCGGCACAATTGCGCAGTGCCCAAGAACTACTTCGACGAGCGAATCGCCCGGGGTTACGACACCCGAGAGGCCCGACTGTTCGACGCGGCCGTCGTCGAGCCGGTGGTGCAATTCCTCTCCGAGCTGGCCGGCAGCGGCGCGGCTCTCGAGCTGGGCATCGGCACCGGTCGCATCGCCCTTCCGCTGAGTGAGCGCGGGATTCGTGTGCACGGCATCGATCTATCGCCGGAGATGGTCGAGATGCTGTTGGCGAAGCCTGGGGCCGACCGGATCGCCGCGACAGTCGGCGACTTCGCGACGACCAAGGTCAAGGGATCGTTCCGGCTCGCCTATCTTGTTCGCAACACGATCTGCAACCTGACGTCGCAGGACGCGCAGGTCGAGTGCTTCCGCAACGTGGCGGCCCATCTGGAACCTGGCGGCTGCTTCGTGATCGAGGTCTACATTCCGGAGCTTCGGCGGATCCCGCCCGGCGAGACCGTCCACGCATTCGAAATAACGCCGACGCATCTTGGCTTCGAGGAGTACGACTTCGCGACACAGATCGCTTATTCCCACCACTACTGGATGGAGGATGGCCGCGCCGAGACTTTCTCCACACCCTTTCGATATGTCTGGCCGTCCGAGCTGGACCTGATGGCGCGAATTGCCGGGATGACACTCCGCGAGCGGTGGAGCGGTTGGATGCGCGAGCCTTTCACGAGCGAGAGCAGGAGTCACATCTCCGTGTGGGAGAAGCAAACGTAGCCGCAAACGGGCGAATTAAAGCTTGGTCGGAGGCGGTTCCTCGGATGGCGGGCTGGGCCAAGCGGTAGACGGCGCGTCCACCTGGGATGGGGGATGCGGCGCGGCGGGCGCCAGCGCGCCGGCCGGCGTGGGTTGGCGCAGTGGCAGTAGGCCGCGC
>DASPYE010000112.1:0-7513 GCA_035636935.1 Candidatus Dormiibacterota bacterium
GACCGAGCACTGGCGCCAGATTCGCTGCCCGACACTGTTTCTCAGCGGCGACCGCGATCCATTCGCGCGTCTCGAGCTGCTTAAAGAGAAGATCAAGCTCATTCCGGACGCTCGACTGGTGGTTTTCGAGGGCCAGGGCCACGGTCTGCTCAAAGTCCTCGACCAGGCACTCGATGCCGCACGTGATTTCATACGAGAGAACATCAAGTGACGCGTTGCCCCTATCCGACCGGGCCGCTTCGCAGCCGCGCGAGATTCCATACGAGAACATCAAGTGACGCTTGCCCCCATCCGACCGGGCCGCTTCGCAGCCGGGTCACCTTCCCCGGCTAGCGGGGAAGGTGAGCGCGAGCCAGCACATGGTCGAGGCCAACGGCCTCCGATTCCGGACGATGGCCGAGGGCCCGGCGACCGGCGAGCTGTGCATCCTCCTCCACGGCTTTCCTGAAGGCGCCGAATCCTGGTCGAAGCAGGTCGGTGCCCTCGCCCGCGCCGGCGCGCTCGCCGTCGCGCCCGACATGCGCGGTTACGGCGGGAGCGATGCGCCCGCGGGCGTCGAAAGCTACCGTCTCACCGACCTGGTCGAGGACGTGGCGGCAACCATCAAAGCCTTCGGCCGCGATGAGGCGCATGTCGCCGGCCACGATTGGGGAGCGCTGGTGGCGTGGTTCTTCGCGGGCATCCACGCGGAGATGACGAAGACCTTGACGGTGCTCTCGGTCGGACACCCTGCGACCCTCGGCGCCGCGACCGCAGCGGACGAGGACCAGAAGGAGCGCTCGCAGTACATCAGGCTGTTCTTGATGGAAGGCAAGGCCGAGAGCGTGCTCGCCGAGGACGACTTCCGGCGCTTGCGGGCGATGTTCGGCAACGCTGTGCCGCGACCGGTCGTCGATGGATTCGTCCGCTCGCTGTCGCGGCCGGGCCGGCTCACGGCGGCTCTCAACTACTACCGCGCGAACCTTTCGCGGGACAACTGGTGGGCTGGCCTGCGTCCCGATCTGCGGGTGACCGCGCCGACAGTTCTCCTGTGGGGCGATCAGGATCCGGCGCTTGGTCGTTTGCAAGCGGAGACCACGGCGAAGCACATGGATGGCGACTTTCGACTCGAAGTTCTAGAGGGCGCTGGACACTGGCTCCAGTTCGAGCGCGCGGACGAGGTGGCTCGCTCGCTGGTCCAAGCCATCTCCAAGTAAGCTGTCACCGATGCAGGGCGGAGACCAGGAGCGGCGAGGCGGTCTGCGCCGTCTGGACGACATCCTGGAAAGTCTCGAGCAATTGAATCTTCACGATAAGACCGAGCTGCCGGATCACGTCGCGGAGGCGCTCGTGATGCTGGGCATCGAACAGCCTCACGCCATCGCGATCCCCCAGCTGATTGAACGCGTGTGGGCGATGCAGCAGCCGTACCTCATCACAATCGTGGTGGAGCGAAGACGCCGGCGCCGGCGCAAGGTCTCGAGCGAACCCAGCGCGACCGAAGCGCCCAACTGAAACAAATCCCCACGAACTCAGAGGCTTCGCTGTGAGTTCGCGGGAACCCCTGACCAGCGGCCACTGGCTCGAGGTCTTCGCTCGTATCGGCGAGGGCGTGCGTCGCGCGGTGCTGCCACTCGCCGGCACGGAGGCTGGTCGCGCTGCCCTCACCGTGGGTGCCGGCGGCGACACGACGATCGAGCTCGACCGCGCGGCGGAGTCGGTGGTTCTCGGCGAGCTTGCCGGACTCGCGGATCGAGGAGAGAAGTTCTCTGTGCTCTCCGAGGAGGCGGGGCGGCGGAACTTCGGTGCTGACTTCCCGCTTGTCCTTGTCGATCCTGTCGACGGCAGCTTGAACGCCAAGCAGGGCGTCCCGCTGTACGGGCTGATGCTCGCGGTACTTGATGGGCCGCTCGTGTCCGACACGCGCGCGGGCGTCGTTATCAATCTCGCGACTGGCGAGGTTTGGACAGCGATCCGCAAGCAGGGCGCCCGCCGCAATGGCGAGCCTGTGACCGCGATGAGGCGCTCGCTCGCCGGTCGCATCGAGCTACTCGGGCTCGAGAGCAATCCGCGCAATCTCAAGCTTGCGCAGGCGCTGGTGGAGCGCGCCGCGAAGATCCGCATACTGGGCTCGATGGCGATCTCGATCGCTCTCACGAGCGCCGGGGCGTTCGACGTCTTCTGCGCTCCATCGCCCGTCCGAGTGTTCGACATGGCGGCGAGCCTCCTCTTGCTGTCGGAGACCGGAGGTATCGCCACCACGATGGACGGCGAGCCGATTGCGAAACTGCGCTGCGACCTCGACAGCCGGTCGACGCTCCTGTGCGCCCCGACATCCGAGCTCCACGCGGAGGCGATGAAGATCCTGCGAGCCTCGCGGTGAGTCTCGATCCGGCCCGCACCGTCTTTGTGATCCTCAGCTTCGAAGGACCCGACGCCTACAGCCAGGCGGGAGGGCTCGGGGTCAGGGTCACGGGGTTGTCGCGCGCGCTGGCAAAGATGGGCTACGCGACATACCTCTACTTCTGTGGCGATCCCCAGCTGCCGGGTGAAGAGGAACTCGTGGGAGGCAAGCTGCGGCTGAGGCGGTGGTGCCAGTGGATCTCGGCGCAGCATCCGGGCGGCGTGTACGACGGCGAGGAGGGGAAGATTCGGGACTGGAACTACAGCCTGCCGACGAGCCTCGTCGACGGTGTCATCGTGCCGGCGGTTGCGGAGGACAAGTACTTGATCGTGTTGGGTGAGGAATGGCACACCTCATGGTCGATGCGGCTCATCTCGGATTCGCTGTACTACCGTGGGATTCGCGATCGGGTGGTCATGTTGTGGAACGCCAACAACACGTTCGGTTTCAACCGGATCGAGTGGGCACCTCTAAACCTCGCCAGCACCGTGACGACCGTGAGCCGGTACATGAAGTACCGGATGTGGGACTGGGGGCAGAACCCGATCGTGATCCCCAACGGCATCCCACGCGAGTCGATAGGCAACCCCGATCCCCAGGCGGTGGCGGAAGTAAGGTCTGCCGCCGGCGCCGAGCACTTCTGGTTCAAGATCGGCCGCTTCGATCCCGACAAACGCTGGCTGATGGCGGTCGCGGCCGCGGCCGAGCTGAAACGACGAGGGCGCAGTGTGAAGCTGCTGATGCGCGGGGGGCGCGAGCCGCACGGCAATGAGGTCATCGGCCTTGCGGCGAATGCGGGCCTTGCGGTGCGCAACGTGGCCGCCCCTCCCGATGCGGCGCACCTCGCCACCGTGCTCCGCGAATCCGCCGAGGCGGACGTGATCAACGTGACGAGCTTCATCGAGGAGTCACTAGTGCGTGTCATCTACGCATCCGCCGACGCCGTGCTGGCCAACTCCGGTCACGAGCCGTTCGGCCTGGTCGGGCTGGAGGTCATGGCGGCCGGTGGGATCGCAGTGACCGGTTCCACGGGCGAGGATTATGCCGAGGCGTACCGCAACGCCCTCGTCCTCGAGACCGACGACCCGCTCGAGATCGTGACCGAGCTTGCAGTGTTGAAGGAGAGACCGCGAGTCGCCGAGCATCTGCGCAAGCGAGGCCGCGTGACCGCGCGGGAATACGTGTGGGAGAAGGTGATCGACCAGCTCATGCTGCGCGTGGACTTCGCCGCCGAGCGCCAGGCGATCAAAATGCCAGAAGCGCCCACCAAGAAACGTATGGGCCGAACGCGGACACTGCGATCATTGAGCTGAAAGGATGACCAAGCCGCTTCACGTCGCATTCGTTTGGCACATGCATCAGCGATATGAGCGGAAACAGCCTGTTTCCGCTCATCGGGCCGCGTATGCGGCCCTGCTCACCTTCCGATTGCTTGGATTTACGAAATGATGTTCCACATGCCCGCCTGGCGGCAGGACTCACGCGCGGGTCGCGGCCGAGATGAACTCGGCCGCCAAAGCGACGATCTGAGCCTTTGATGAAGCCGCTGCACGTCGCCTTCGTCTGGCACATGCATCAGCCCTACTACAAGGACGACCTCACGAGCACCTACCTTCTGCCGTGGGTTCGCCTGCGATCGGCCAAGGACTACTACAAGATGCCGGCGCTGCTGGACGGATATCCCAAGATTCGGGCGACCTTCAACCTCGTGCCGTCGCTGCTCGCTCAGATCGAGGACTACGGCAAGGAAGAATCGGTCGACCTGTTCCTCAACCTCAGCACCCGCGCCGCCGGCGAGCTTTCCGCCGAGGAGCGCGAGTTCGTCTTGCGCTGGATGCGAGAGTCGCCACGGGCTCTTCGCGTGCAGCAGTCGCCGCGATACCTCGAGCTGGCCTCGCGGCTGCCCGACGCCCAGTTCACCGACAAGGACATCCGCGACCTCCAGGTCTGGTTCAACCTCGCGTGGTGCGATCCCGTCTGGGTTGAATCCGACGCCCGACTGGCGGAGCTGAAGCGCAAGGATCGTGACTTCACTGAGGACGATAAGACGATCCTTTTTGCCGCGCAGCTCGAGCGCATCCGCAGCGTGATCCCCAAGTACCGCGAGCTTGCAGAGCGTGGGCAGGCGGAGCTGACGTTTTCTCCTTACTACCACCCGATCCTTCCGCTCATCTGCCACGTCGACTCGGCGCGCAGCGCCAACCCCCAGGTCCAGCTGCCGGAGCGGCACTTCTCGCACCGCGAGGACGCGGAGCGCCAGATCGAGCTGGGCATGGGCCTCTTCGAGCGCATGCTCGGGCGGCGGCCGAAGGGGATGTGGCCGTCCGAGATGGCGGTGGGGGAGAGCGTGATCGGGCTCGCTGAGAAGGCAAAGATCGATTGGATGATCAGCGACGAGGAAGTGCTTGCCCGCTCTCTGGATGGGCAGTTCAACCGCGACGAGCATCTCTACCAGCCGAAGCGAGTGGCACGAGAAGGCGGTGCTGTCTCCATGGTCTTTCGCGACTCCCAGCTGTCGAACGTGATCGGCTTCGACTACCAGCGCATGTCGTCGGTCGACGCGGCGCGCGACCTTACGGGCAGGCTGCGGCGGATCCGCGAGGCCCAGGGCGACCGTGATTTCCTCGCGGTGATCGCGCTCGATGGCGAGAACGCCTGGGAGTTCTACCCACGCGACGGCCACGATTTCCTCAACGCGGTCTACACCGAGCTTGAGTCGACATCGGACATCGTGACCACGACGGTCTCCGACTTTCTCGCCGAGCACCCTCCCCAGCAGCAGCTGCACCATCTGCACACCGGCAGCTGGATCGGCGCAAGCCTCGACACCTGGATCGGCGACCCCGAGCACAACGTCGCGTGGGACCTCCTCGCCGAGACGCGAGAGTGGCTCGATGCGCAGTCGCAGCAGCGCCCCAAGGAATCGCAGCAAGCGGCGCTGGCTTGGCGCGAGATCCTGATCACCGAAGGGAGCGATTGGTTCTGGTGGTTCAGCCGGAAGCATGACTCGGGCATGGACCCGATCTGGGACAACCAGTTCCGCCTCCACCTGCGCAATGTCTACAAGCTGATGGGCGCGCGCGCACCCGCGCGGCTGTTCCAGCCCATCATCAAGCGCGCTCCCTCCGCTGAGCGCGGTGTGCCGTCGGCTTCGATCAGCCCGACTTCGAGGGGCGATCCGGCATGGAGCCAGGCAGGGTACTACCTGGTCGGGTCAGGGTTTGGCGCGCTGCACCGGCCGGCGGGTGTAGTGGAGCGCGTGTTTTACGGCAACGACGACGACAACATGTACTTCCGCATCGACTCTCCCCGGTCGGGGGCCGAGCTCGAAACGCAGAAGATGGAGTTCTGGCTCTACGTCTCAGGGCCACCGGCGGCCGATGGCGGCGGAAACGTCGAGCTCCCTTTGCCGATGAGCGCCATAGGCGAGCTCGGGTTCGACCCTGCCTACGTGGTCCGGATCACGCCTCGCGCTCAGAGCGGGACCGTCGCAGTGGCAAGGGTCGCCGAGTCCCAGACCAGGGCCATCGCCGAGTCGAGCTGGGAGGTCGAGGACCCGTTTGCGATTGGGATTCCGTTCCGCGAGCTGGGCAAGGGGCGCGGCGACGCCTTTGAGCTGGTCCTGGTCGTGAGCCGGGAGGGCAGGGACATCGAGGTCGTGCCGCCGTCCGGCGCGCTAGGCATACGTGTCCCCGGCCAGACGCTCGCCATCGAGGTAGAGCACGCAAAGCACCTGAAAGTTCTCGTCGCGACGGCCGAGCTGGCGCCCTTCGCGAAGCTGGGCGGCGTCTCCGACGTCGCGGCCGCATTGTCGAAGGAGCTGCTGAGACTCGGTCATGACGTCCGGGTCGTGCTGCCCCGATACCGGCAGGTCGACATCGCACGCCACGGCTTGAGGCCGGTCGTGACGGATCTCGCGGTGCCTCTGGGGACGGACAGGATGATGGCGACCATCTTCGAAGGCCGGTTGGGCGAGATGGTCGTGTACTTCGTCGACTGCCCGCCGCTGTATGACCGCGACGGGATGTTCGGCTTTGGCGACGACGACGCGCGCTCCGTGTACTTCTGCCGCGCCGCGCTGGAGATGATGCCCAAGCTCGGCTTCTTTCCCGACGTCGTGCACGTGCACGACTGGTACGGCGCTCTAATTCCGAACCTGCTCGACCGGGTCTATGAAGGTGAGGGCTACGCCGACATCGCGACCACGCTGACCATCCACAATCTGTCGGCGCAGGGCGTGTTCGGATTCGGGGCGCTCGTTCTGGCCGGTCTGCAGGAGTGGGGTCTGATCCGGCTGGGTATCCCTGGGCTCGACAACGTCGTCAACGCACTGGGACGTGGCATTCACTTCGCCGATGTTGTCAACACGGTCAGCGAGCGTTATGCAACTGAGATCCAGACGCCGGAGTACGGCGAAGGCCTCGACGAGCTGCTGCGCCGCAACACTCAGAAGCTGCACGGCATCCTCAACGGGATCGATTACGAGATCTTCGACCCTCAGCGCGATCCGAACATCCCGGTCCATTACTCGGCTGAGGCGCCTCAGGCGAAGGCTTTGTGCCGTGCTGCGCTCAGGACGGAGCTGGGTCTCGAGGACTCGAACAAGCCGCTGTGCGCGATCGTGTCCCGCTTCTACGACGTCAAGGGATTCGACCTCATCGAGCAGGCGATGCCGGAGCTGGTGCAGCTCGGCCTGCAGATCGTGGTGATCGGGACCGGCGACCGGCGATACGAGGATATGTTCAGGCGGTGGGCGTCGGAGCTGCCGCGACAGGTGGCGGTTGCGATCGGCTTTGACGCGTCGCTCGCGCAGCGCATCTACGCCGGCGCCGACATGCTGTGGATGCCGTCACGGTTCGAGCCCGGCGGCCTCGCCCAGCTGATCGCGCTGCGCTACGGGACGATTCCTGTGGTCCGGGCGACAGGCGGCCTGGCCGACACGATCCGCGATTACGACCCCGTCGCACAGAAAGGCAATGGATTCCGTTTCGGCCCCTACGACCCGTGGCAGTTCTTCGCCGCCGTGGTGAGGGCGGCGGAGACCTTCCGACACCCGACGGTCTGGCAGTGGCTGATTCAACACGGGATGCAGGAGGACGTGTCCTGGTCGAGATCGGCCTACAAGTACGT
>DASPYE010000113.1:0-12590 GCA_035636935.1 Candidatus Dormiibacterota bacterium
CAATCGCGAGCATCCATCTGCGCTTCTTGAGCGCGCTCCCCAATAACGTGGCAACCCCGGCGTCTGGTTGCAAGGTCAGCTGAGCGTTCGAACCTGACAAAACGACCTCACCTCCTGAAGGCATACGCTCCGAATGACGGCTCGCGCTCCAACTTAAGGCACGTCCGGATCGCCGAGAAACGTGTGGTTCGGACGAACCAACCGCAGGAGCCTTGTGATGTTCACACGACAGTCCGCGGCCTGTGGATATCTTGTGTCGTGTCATTCACACGTGAAACGTGCCCCCGCATTCGTGGGGATGGACCGTGATCGGGCGAGCGAGTGATTCCTACGATGGACCTCGAGCGTCAAATCAATGAGGTCAAGGAGGGTGTCGATGGCGATCGAGACGAAGTCAGGTAGCAGGACCAGCCCGCGCGAGGTGATCGAGCGCGCCAAGGCAGAGGGTGTCGAGGTGGTCGATGTCCGTTTCATCGATCTCCCCGGTACTTGGCAGCACTTCAGCCTGCCGCTCAGCGAGCTCGAGGTCGACAGCTTCAAAGAGGGCCTCGGATTCGACGGCTCGAGCATTCGCGGCTTCCAGGCCATCGATGAGAGCGACATGCTCCTCATCCCCGACCCCGACTCGGCGACCATCGACCCGTGTCTTTCACACAAGACGCTCTTTCTGATCTGCGACGTCATCGACCCCATCACGCGCGAGCCGTACAGCCGGGATGGACGCTTCATCGCCAAGAAGGCCGAGGAGCACCTTCGCCGTTCGGGCATCGCCGATGTCAGCTACTGGGGCCCTGAAGCGGAGTTCTACCTGTTCAACTCGCTGCGGTTCGACCAGAACGCGCACAGCGGCTACTACTACATCGACTCCGAAGAAGGAATCTGGAACTCGGGCAAGAACTCCGAGCCGAACCTGTCATTCAGGCCGCGGCACAAGGAGGGTTACTTCCCGGTTCCGCCGACAGACAAGCTCCAGGACCTGCGCTCAGAAATCATGTTGAAGCTGATCGAAGCAGGCATCCAGGTCGAGGTCCAGCACCACGAGGTTGGCACGGCCGGCCAGGCCGAGATCGACATGCGCTTCGACACCCTGACCAAGATGGGCGACAAGATGATGGTCTTCAAGTACGTAATCAAGAACGTCGCCGCACAGCACGGCTATGTAGCGACCTTTATGCCCAAGCCGCTCTTTCAGGACAACGGCTCGGGGATGCATATCCACCAGAGCCTGTGGAAAGACGGAGAAAACCTGTTCGCCGATGGCAAGGGCTATGCCGGGCTGAGCCAGACTGCCGTGTACTACATCGGAGGCCTGCTCAAGCACGCGCCGGCTCTGCTCGCCCTTTGCGCGCCGACGACCAACTCCTACCGGCGCCTGGTTCCCGGTTACGAAGCGCCGATCAACCTTGTCTACTCGAAGCGAAACCGCTCGGCCTGCGTTCGCATCCCGATGTACTCGACCAGCCCGAAGTCCAAGCGGGTGGAGTTCCGCTCTCCTGACCCGGCTGCCAACCCGTACCTGGCGTTCTCGGCCTGCTTGATGGCCGGCCTCGACGGCATCAAGAACAAGATCCTGCCGCCGGAGCCGGTGGACAAGGACATTTACGAGCTCGAGGGCGCGGAGAAAGCCAAGATCAAGTCGGTGCCCGGCTCGCTCGCCGAATCGCTGGACGCGCTCGAGAAGGACCACGCATTCCTGCTCGAAGGCGGCGTGTTCACCGAGGACGTGATCGAGACCTGGATCGACTACAAGCGCAAGAAGGAAGTCGACGCGGTCGCTCTGAGGCCGCACCCGTGGGAGTTCATGCTCTACAGCGACGTCTAACCGAAGAAGCGTCGTTCATCGAGGGCCCCGGCTCACCCCGGGGCCCTTTCTTCTTTTTAGACTTCGCTCACCTTGGCGCGGTTGTGGGTGTTGGTCGACCGTCGCGCGCTCCTTGTGACCGCCGCCTGCCTCGTGGTCTGGCGGCTCCTCTATCAGATCCCGGTAGCGGGCTTGATCGGGCCCTTCCTGACCACCCGTCTCGAATTGGGCTCGGCTCCTGGATTTTTTCCCGCGATCGGCTACAACAGCATCCCGCTCAGCGCCTACAGCCTCGCGTACGTGGGCATCACTCCGTACGTGCAGGCGCTCGTGATCGTGAGCCTGCTCGCCGCCGTGCTGTCCTCGGTCAGGTCGAATTTGGCCAGCGGCCACGGTCGCTTGCGCCTCGAGCGATGGACGCGAGTGCTCGCCATGTGCCTCGCGCTTGGAGAGGCCTATAGCTGGACCAAGCTCGCCCAGGACGCCGGGGCTGTGCCCTGGACCATCGACTGGTTTGCTCGGCTCGCGATCTGCCTCGAGCTGGTCGGCGGCACCGCTGTGGTGATCTTGCTGGCGGATCTGCTGGACGAGTTCGGGCTCGGCTTCGGCTACGGCGCTCTCCTCCTTTACGCGCTGGGACCGCTCGCTCTTAAGGTGCACCGGATCGCGGACTACCTCGCCTCGACCCCTTCTCTGGAGGCCTCATACAGGCCCCTTGCCATATGGGCGGCGTTCACGCTGTGCGTGACGGTGGCGAGCGTCGCTGTCATGCTCGCGATTCGCCGGGTCCCCTCGCCCAGGGCGAGCGGCGCGGAGCGTGGCGCCCCCACCGAGCTCAGGTTGCTCGCATCTGGAATGCTGCGGCCGCCGCAATTCACGTTTGCTTTGATCGCGCTTCCCGCCCTGACCGCGAGCCTTTACCTCGACGCCAATCCTTCTGGGGCCCAGTGGCTGATGGAGAACTGGACCCCTTATGGCGCATCTCCTTGGCTCGACGTCGCCTACGTGGTCGTCGAGGTCGTTCTCGTGGTGTTCTTTGCATGGTTCGTGGCGGCGGTGGAGTTCCGTGCCGCGGGCGCGCCTGCGCACCTCGCGCACCATGTCGTTCGGCTTGCGCTGCTTGGCGGATGCAGCATGGCTGTGCTCGGCGTGGTCGGGACCGTCGCGAATCACCTGGCCACGCGACGCGTCGGACAGGTCATCGCGATGAGCGGGTTCGATGTCCTGCTGACCGTCGCCATGGTCCTCCTCGTCATCCTGTGGATCGAGGGAAGAGCCGCGCGCGCCGTTCCGTTTGCCGTTTCGGCAACTCGGCTGCCGTAGCGCGACCTACATCCCGAGCATGGCGCGGGCGCGCAGCGCGATGCTGATCGCGACCCTCGTCTCGGGGTCATCGAGCTGTAGGCCCGTCAGGGACTCGATGCGCTCGACGCGGTAGGTCATCGAGTTGATATGGATGCCGAGGTTGCGCGAGGCCGCGCGGCGGATCCACCGCGCCGCCGACAGGGCCTCGAGGGTTTCCAACAGTGGCGTGTCGCGCGACTGCGCGTACTGAAGAAGCGGCCCGAGCAGCTCATTGACGAAACGGCTGAGGGCATCGGGGCTCTGCACCTCGAGCAGGAGCCGGAACGCGCCCAAAGAGCGATATGAGGCGACGCGCCCCCGGCTGCCCGCGCGGCGAGTCAGGCGCAGAGCCTGGCGCGCCTCGATGTGCGACCGCGCCAGCTCGCCGACGCCATTCGCCAGGTTCCCGATGCCAACCGACGCCGACCCGGGCTTCATCACGGGCGCCGCGGCCGATAACACCTGCGCGGCCAACTTCTCGACTGCCGGCAGGTCGGCCGCGAGCTCGTCCGGGACGAGGAAAACCGCCGAGGCCGAGCGGACCAGCGTGAGCGCGCCCGGCAGCCGCGAGCGAATCAATCCGCTGAGCGCCGCGTCCAGGCGATCCTGCTGACCCCGGGGCGCGAGCGCCGCCTCGGTCTTGTCATCGTCAGGTTCCAGCACCACGACCCACGCCCTATGAGGCAAGCGGTGCCCGAGGCGTTCCGCCTGGCGGGCGATCCGCTCGGCCTCGTCCGGTTCGAGACCACCGGCGAGGACCTCCTCGACCAGGTCTCCGCGAAGGCGGCGTTCAACCTCCGCCGCGGCGCGCTCCTTGGAAAGCTCGAGGGCAAGCACCGTCGAGCCGTGCTCCAGGGCGCGGAGCCGACCCTCGGGGTCGACCGATTCTTCGTCGACACCGACCGCCAGCAGCGCAAGGGTCTCAGCGCCGGCGCGCACCGGCACCACGTCGAGTGGGCGGACCGGGCGACCGGCGTTGATCCTCACCTCTCGAGCCGAGGCGCCGATCGAGGGGACGTGGATTCGCTGCGGCATCCCGTCGGAATGCTCGCCCGCGCCGCGGACGCGATAGCCGTCGCCTGAATACAGCGCCGCGCGCCCGCCCGCGAGCGACCCGATGACCTCCAGGATCGACCGGATCCCGGCCCCGTCGAGCGACAGCTTCGTGAACCGCTCGTGGATGTCGTGCGACAGGCGGATCTCGGCGAGCTGGACCTCGGTGCGGCGCTGCAACTCGCTCCGCTCGAGGATGCCGGCCACCTGCGCAGCGATGGCGCGCAGGAAGTCGATATCGCCCGAATCGAACTCGCGCCTCTCGGTGCTCTGCACGTTCAGCACCCCGACCAGCCGCGGGCCCGATTCGATCGGCACCGACGCCATGGAGTGAAAGCGGTCCTCGTCCAGACCCGGCACCCACTTCCAGTGCGGCTCCTTGCTGACGTCGGGTACCACCGCAGGCCGTCGCGAGTCCGCCACCCAGCCGGTGATGCCCTCGCCGACCTTCATGGTCACCTTGCCCACCATGTTCTCGTTCAGCCCGTTGGTCGCCGTGAGGAGCAGCTGGTCGTTCGGCGCGAGGAGGTACAGGGAGCAAACATCGGTCCCGATCGCGGACGTGGTCTCGCGGATGATCAGCTCGAGCAGCTCGTCGGGCCGCTGTGTCGAAGCCGCCGCCTGAGCCAGGCGAACGAGGAAGTTGAGCTCCCGTGCGGCGAGGCTCGAGTCGGCCACGCCAGAAGGCGCGCTCATCGCTTGCAGATTGCGCCTCGCTTTCACGCCATGTCTCGTGTCAATAACACTATGGATAACGCCTTGGCTAGTGTGACCGATACAGGCTCGACCTGCTCCCAGGTTGGCGTTAGATTTAGGCCCGCGTGACATCTCAACGCCGGGGAGAGTGGCGGGAGCACTTCGCCGGAGTTGACGTGCCGGTCCCGCTCCATGGCGGGTCAACCGTCACGGGGATCAACTTCGACAACGCCGCCAGCACGCCTCCGCTGACTCGGGTGCGCGACATGGTCAACCGTTTCTCCGACCTCTACTCGAGCGTGCATCGCGGGACGGGGTACAAATCCCGGCTGTCGACCGAGGCCTACGAGGATGCTCGCGAGATGGTCTCCCGGTTCCTCGGTGTGGACGAGAAAAGCCAGGTCGTGATCTTCGTCAAAGGAACCACCGACGCACTCAACCGGATTGCCGCGGAAGAGGCGAGGCTCGACGGGCGCCAGGTCCTCGTCACCGAGATGGAGCACCACGCGGACCTGCTGCCCTGGCGCCACCGCAGCGGCCACATCATGGTCGGTCTGTCACGCGATGGGCACATCGACCTGGAAGCGATCGAGTACGCGCTGAAAAACGCCGACGGTCGGATCAGCCTCGTCGCAGTGTGTGGCGCCTCCAATGTCACGGGTTTCGTCTCTCCTATTCATGAGGTGGCGGAGCTCGCGCATCGCTTCGGCGCTCGCGTCTCGATCGATGCCGCGCAGCTCGCACCGCACCACCGCATCGAGGTCGGCCCTGCCGGCGACCCGGGCCACCTCGATTTCGTATCGCTGTCGGGACACAAGATGTACGCGCCTTACGGCGCCGGCGTGCTGATCGCGCCTCGTGACTTCTTCTCGGGCGCGCCAGAGGTCATGGGCGGCGGCGCGATCGACATCGTCACGTGGGACGACACCGTTTGGACAGACCTCCCCGACCGCGAGGAGGCCGGGTCGCCCAACGTCATCGGCGCGGTCGCGCTCGGCGTCGCCATCGAAACGATGCTCGAGCTCGGCTTCGACGCCATGCTCAAGGACGAGCTGGCCCTCGGCCGGCGACTGCTGGAAGGCCTGAGCGGAACCCCGGGTGTGAGCGTTCTCGGCGGCGAGAAGCCAGAGGCGGGCGCTCCTGGCGGGCGACTCGCGCTGGCGAGCTTCGTCGTCGAGGGTCTGCATCACGGCCTCGTGGCCGCCGCCTTGAGCCACGAGTGGGGCATTGCCGTCCGCCATGGTTGTTTTTGCGCGAACCCTTACGTCTTCCACCTGCTTCATATGAGCAGGGACGACGTGGAGGCGGTGGAAGGCGAGGTGACGGCGGGCCGTCGGAGGGCGCTGCCAGGCGCGGTGCGCGCGAGCCTCGCGCCGTACAACACCGAGGCCGAGGTCGACCGCTTCCTCGAAGCGGTCAGGCAGATCGCGCGCGGCCGTATCAGGGCGACATACGAGCAGGCGGCCGACGGAACATACGCACCGTCAGGCGGCTGGCCGCGCATTCCCAGCCCGCTCCACGCCATGGTGAAACGCGAGGCTCGGGCGTGATCAAGCTGATTGTCGAGATCGTGCTCGCGATCTTTCTGCATCCAGTTGCTTTCATCCTGTGCGTGATCGACATCGTCAACCGACAGGACCTCGGCGGGTTCTGGAAAGTCTTATGGATCGTCATCACGTTCATCTGGGGAATCGGACCGATCCTCTACATCCTCTTCGGGCGCGGAAAGTTCTGGTGATGGCGCGCCCCACCCCTACCCCTCCCCACGATGGGGAGGGCTGATGCCGCCTCACCGCTGAATTCATGAGGGACCGCGGAGCGACGCGAGCCCTCGTGCTCGGACTGCTCGCTTTGCCGTTTGGAATCCTTGCGCCCTTCGCGATCTGGGCTGGAGCCCGCTCGTGGCGGCGCATCCGGGCCTCAGGTGGTGACCTCCGCGGCGCGAGCAGCGCGCTTGCGGGCCTGGTCGCCGGGCTCATCGCGCTCGCGACCTTTGTTGCCGGGACGATCTACTGGCTGGTCGCGTCTTGATTGCGCGCGCCGTCCTGGCGCTTGCCGTCTTCCTCGTCGCACTTTTCACGTATCCAGGCGCCTTGTTGGCTTCGCTCGCGACCCGAGTCACCCCGCCTCCGGGCGCCACGGCGGGCCCAGCCGGGGTGCCGCCATGGCTGCATGTTGCGCACCCGTCTGGAGGAATGCCCTACATCGCGGACGACCAGGGCCGGCTCGTACTGCTGCACGGCGCGACGCCCGCGAGCTTGCTCGAGTTCGGTCCCAGCACCACGCCCCTGTATCCCACCGACCCTTCGGCGTACGAGCTCGGCCACTGCCCGGCGAATCTGCCTGCCGGCCGCTACCCGCCCCTGTGCCGTGACGACCTCTCGGCAATGGCCGCGCTTGGCTTCAACCTCGTCCGGCTTCCGATCTCGTGGAGCGTTTTGGAGCCCGAACGTGGCCGTTTCAACGACACGTTCCTGGATCGAATCGCGCAGATCGTGGACTGGGCACGCGCGCTCCGCATGTACGTGATCGTGGACATGCACCAGAACGCGTTTTCGCACTACGTCGGCACCGGTGAGAGTGTCGATCTTCGATACAACAGCGGTGCGCCACGGTGGGCGACCATCACCGACGGGTTTCCTTCCCGCGTTTACAACAAGCAGCGGGAAATCAATCCTGCCGTTTTCGAAGCCACGACGAACTTCTGGTACGACCGCGACGGGATCCAGGACGAGTACATCGCCGCGCTGGCAGTCATCGCACACCGGTTCCGGAACGAGAGCGTGGTCGTCGGCTATGGCGTGTACAACGAACCGTGGCTTGGATGGACCCTGCCGCCCGGATTCGAAGACCTCCTCCTCTTCCCGTTCTACAGGCGTGTCATGGACGCCATTACGGGAGTGCGGGATGGCCTGCCCTGTTGGTCGGGTTTTTTCATGCCCGCCGTCTGCGGCTACAGGGACCTGGGGATCCACGACGTTCGGCATCTGATGTTTCTCGACACGGGCCTGCTGCGAGAGGTCACCGATTTTCCGACCCACCTCGGCATGCCCGTCAGCTCCTACCCGAACGTGGTCTTGGGGCTGCACGCCTATACGCACATCTACACGCCGGATGGGCTGCTGGGCCAGAAGGTCCCGAACACGAGCTACCCCTGGGGCGGCTACGACCAGGGCTGGGATTGGGCGGCGCGGGAGGCGAAAGCGATGGACGCCGCGCTGTTCATAGAGGAGTTCGGCAATGATCCGCGAGACGACCCGCTCATCCTCCACAACCAGCTGTTGGAGGCAGAAAGACACCTGGCCGGTTTTGCTTTCTGGACGTGGAAAGAGAACGGCGACGCGCACAGCTGGGGGTTGTTCGACGCGCCAAATCCGCCCACGGCATCGAGCGGCTGCATCAGAGAGCAGCGCGAGCGCCTGCTGGCCAGGGTGTACCCGCGTGTCACAGCCGATCCAACACTGACCTACCACTACGACCCTTCCGACGGTAGGTTCGCGCTCAAGGCGCGAGGTCGGTCCGGCGACTCCAC
Source organism: Candidatus Dormiibacterota bacterium (assembly GCA_035636935.1). Classification (GTDB taxonomy): domain Bacteria; phylum Chloroflexota; class Dormibacteria; order Dormibacterales; family Dormibacteraceae; genus 40CM-4-65-16. The sequence continues at coordinate 8,427 of DASPYE010000113.1, forward strand.
GACCGTCGTCTACGTGCCGCCGGAGGTGACCGGCCAGATTTCGAGCGACGGTGCGGTCCGGATCGTGGTCAGCGACGAGACCGACGGCAGTCGCCTGGTGTTCGCGTCACCGACCGGTGGGCCGTTTGTCGTGGCGGTCTCGCCCGGACGGGTCACGCTGACCAGCTGCCCCTAGGCTTCAGAACACCGCCAGGCAACGATCAAATGCCGAGGAAACTCCCAGGAAGATCTGGGTTAGACGTACTACTCTCGGGCCAGCCGGCATCGATTAATCTGGAGGCCAGGGTGGGAAGCCGACCAGCAACGTCTGGCCGCGTTGTCGCGTCTACAAACGGGACCGCAAAGACCGACCGGCCGCTGCTAAACGGAACAACTCAGAAGAACGGCGCCGCCAAGCGCCGTACGGGCCCCGCCGGCGCGCCGGCGATCGAGCCTGTGGTCAAGCTCGTCGCCCTCCACAAGTCGTACGGCCGCAACCCGGTGCTCAAAGGTGTGAACTTTGCGGTCGCGCCAGGCGAGCTGGTCGAGGTCACCGGGCCCAGTGGCTCGGGCAAGACGACTCTGCTTCGCCTCGTCCACGGCCAGCTCCGGCCGAGCGCGGGCGAGCTGTGGGTGCGAGGGCGAAGCCTCCACCGGCGGTGGCGGCGCGGTCTGGGAGACCTCCGGCGCGACGTGGCGTTCGTCTTCCAGGAGCAGCGGCTGCTGCCCCGCCTGACAGCGTTGGAGAACGTCGTGCTGGCGCTGCAGGTGCACGACCCCCAGGTTCCTAACGCGGCTATCAAACAGCGCGCGCTCGCGGCGCTGCAATCGGTGAACCTCGCCTCGAGGCGCGGCGCGTATCCGCATGAGCTGTCCGCGGGTGAACGGCAGCGTGTCGCGGTCGCCCGAGCTCTGGTCACCAGGCCACGGGTCCTGCTCGCTGACGAGCCGCTGGCATCGCTGGACGAAGAGAACGCTGCGATCGTCATGCGACTGCTCGAGGAAGCAGCGGCCGCCGGCACGACTGTGATCGTCGCCACGCACCGCCACACCTTCCCAGCCAACCGAATCCTTCGCCTGCCAAGCGCGCGGGTGATGACCAATGGCGCAAAGCGCCCCCATGCGAATGGCAATGGTCGCGCGAACGGCAACGGCAACGGAAACGCGAATGGAAACGGCAACGGGCACACCAACGGTGTGCTCACAAAGAACGGGTGGTGGCGGGTGTTGATCCCAGCGCGCGAGCGCGGCCATCGCGTTCCTCAACCGATACAAATCCCACTCTGGCGGCGGGCGGCGGCGTTCAGCGCGAACAGCCACCGCCTCGTCGTCCTCAGTGGGCTGCGGAGCTGGAGCCGAGACGCGAGACAGACGACGCCGGTCCTGGGCACCATCGCGCTGCTCTTGATGCTGTGCGGGACGCTGGCCGTGATCGGCGTCGCCGTCCAGCATGCGGTCGCGGACCAGGCGGGCCAGGCCTCGCTTGTCCGCGTCTACCTCGCCGACAGCGCCACGCCTGACAGCATCAACACGCTGGAGGTCAGGCTGCGAGCCGACCCGCGCGTCGCCTCAGTCAGCTACCTCTCGGCTGACCAGGCGTTGGCTGAAGCCCGCAAGCGGCCGGGGCTCGACAATCTTTCGAGCCTCAGCTCGGCGAACCCATTCCCGGCAAGCCTCGACGTGCGCGTCAAAGTCGTGACGCAGGTCGCGGCGGTAGCGACTTCGGTCAAGGATGATGCCGCGGTCGATCGCGCCTACCCGACGTCATATGACCCAGATACCTACTCGCGCCTGAGGCAGTTTGCGCTCATCGCGGGCGGCATCGCCGGCGGGATCGTGCTTCTTGTCGCCGCGGTCGCGTACGCGGTGATCGCCAACGCAATGCGCGGCATCGCCGCCGCCCGGCGTCCTGAGGTCGCGATCACGCGGCTGCTCGGCGCGCGAGGCTGGATGGTCCGTGGGCCGTTCGTCGTCGAGGGACTTACCACCGGTGCGCTGGCCGGCGCGGCGGCTGCCGCCGCTGTCGCGGGAGCCTACCTCCTTGCGACCCGCCTCGAACCGACTGTCTACATGCAGGTGCTCCCCGGCGTGGACGCGACGGCCGTGCAATACGTGCTTGCCGGCATGATGACCGCCGGCCTGGTGCTCGGCGCGGCGACCGCGATGCTTGGCTTCCGCAAGGCGCGGGCGTGAAGCGACTCGTCGTCGCCGCGAGCCTGGTCGGGGCTTTTCTTGCGATCCAGGTGCCAGGCGCCGGCGCGACCGACCCGTCGCCCTGTCCCACCCCAGGAACCTCGTCCGGCAGCCGCACCAGCTGCCCAACGCCGGCCGATCCCAACCAGGCCGCGTACGACCAGCTGAAGAAGCGCCTCGGCGGCGACGTCGCGAGGGCGCTCACCGCGCAGCAGCGTTTGCGGAGAACCCTCGATCAGTTCGCCGGCATCGAGCAATCGCTCACGGCAGAGGTCGCGCAAGAGGAAGCCGCCATCGCGCGGCTCGAACAGCAGATCGCCGCCCTCGACTCCGAGATCGTGGATACGCAGGAACGGATCGAGGTCGAGAAGAAGGAGCTCGCTGTGATGTCGCGGGCGATCTACCGCGAGCCCGACTCCTTCTGGCTCCTCATCGCCCGCACGGGCAACCTGCACGACGCGCTGATCGCGACCGCGGACGCGGTGGTGGCCGGCCAGCGCGCGCACGCGCTGCAGGACAGGCTCCAGGCAGACCTCGTGAAGCTGCAGACGGACCGCGACGCACGCCAGGCCGATCTCGACCGGCAAAGCAACACGCTCGACCTGCTGAGCGCGAACCTCAGCTCATTGCAAGAGGTGATCAGCGAACAGGGCCTTGTCAGTGCGAGCCTGACGACGCTGATGGTGCAGCTGAACACTGCGAAGGCGCAAGTGCGAAACCAGGCTCCGGACGTCACCGCAACACTTGCCCAGCTCCTCGAGTCGCAGGAGCAGGACTTGATCCTGCGCTCGTACCAGACCGCGTGGACGCAGGCTCAGGTGGGCACGGGTCTTGCGCTCATGAACAAGCAGCTGCCCGCCGGCAAGACGATCGCCGGACTGACGCTGTCATGGCCGATGACGGCGTTCCACATCACGCAGGCGTTCGGCCCGTCGAACTTTGCGTTCGAGCCTCCGCTGGGTCCGTACAAACACTTCCACACCGGTGTTGACATCTCAGCGCCGCTGGGCACTTCGGTGATGGCAGCCGCGGACGGCATCGTTGTCGCGGTGGGCCACACCCCCACGGGCTACGGCAACTACGTGATCATCGCCCACGGCGGCGGCATCGCAACGCTGTACGGGCACCTGCTTGCGACCAAGGCCAACTACGGCGACAAGGTCCTACGCGGACAGGTGATCGGGTCGGAAGGATCAACCGGACTGTCGACGGGTCCGCACCTCCACTTCGAGCTGCGGGTGGACAATCAGGTCCTCAACCCGATGCCGTACCTGCCGATCCCGGGGACGAACTGGTCCGGCCAGTAGACTCTGAAAATCTGACTACGCCCCCGTAGCTCAGGGGATAGAGCAGGACGGTCCTAACGTCAAGGTCGGGGGTTCGATTCCCTCCGGGGGCACCACGACCTAACGGAGGTTTGTGAATGCTACGAAGTCGTTCGCTAGGCGGCGCGTTCGCCCCACCGGCGCCGTCTGGTGAACACCCGATCCGGCGCGATGAATTTCACCCCTTCGCCGGCGCGGATCACCTGCCAGCCGCCCTCGTGCACCAGCCGATGGTGGTGGTAGCAGAGCGGCAACAGGTTGGGCAGGTCGCTCCGCCCGCCCCCGGCCCAGAACTCGATGTGATGCGGGCTCGTCATGTTGATCGGCCGGTCACATTCCGGAGCGGCGCAGGTCCGATGCCTCGCCTTGAGGGCTCGCCACTGCGAAGGCGAGACCGTGCGCGTCGCCCGCCCGACATCGACCACCACCGAGTCAGCCTTGATCACCCGATGGAGAGTGCCGTCGCACGCCAGGCGCTGCACCGTCTTGCTGGAGATTGGCATCCCGCTGCCGAGCTGCGAGGCGACCCCGCCGAGCTCGCCCTTGAGGCCCTCGATGGTGGTGTTGACGCTGATGTGCGGCCGGGCTCCGTTGCGCCGCGGCAACCTGCCTTCGTCCATAGCGTGCTTGGTCATCTCGACCAGGGCATCAGCCCGACGCTGCTTGG
>DASPYE010000114.1:0-2487 GCA_035636935.1 Candidatus Dormiibacterota bacterium
ATGGGGAGGTGTCCGGCGAAGCCGGACGGAGGGGCTGGCTAAGTCTTCTTGGTCCTTCGTCGCGCAGCCGGCAGACCGGGACGTCTCCGGCTCTTCTTGGCCCGCCAGATCTCCTCCGACGGCCACTGGCTGCCCCACTCTGCCGTCACGTACTCGTAGTAAGGATGGTCGACGGCGGCCTCCGAGGCGTAAAGCTCACGGAAGTCGAGCACGTCGAACCCTGCTCTGCGCAGGATCTGGAACAGCTCCGAGTGGCTGACATGGAACTCGGTGCTCGGCCCGACCTCGTCGTCCGTCCAGTCCAAACGATGCATCCCCTTGAGCGGCCGCACGAGCTGCGTCCCGATCCGCTCGGTGTCCGCCGAGCACACCATCTCGAGGTCCGTCGAGCGCATGAACACCAGCTCGCCGCCGGGGCGCAGAAGGCGTGCGGCCTCCGGGATCCAGAGGTCTGGGTCGCACCACAGCGACGCGCCGTACTCAGAGAACGCCATGTCGAATGACTCATCAGGCAAAGGCACGGCCTCGGCGTTGGCTTTGAGAAATTCGAGGCCCAGGCCGAACTTCTCGTTCATCTCGCGTGCCGAGTCGAGCTGCGCGGGCGTGATGTCGACTCCCAGCACGCGCTTTGCTCCGTGCTTCTTCAGCCATGCGCCGAAGTAGGCGGTCCCGCATCCCAGCTCGATGACCTCGAGCCCGCGCAGCTTCGGCAGCACCTTGATCTGGGACTCAGGCGTGTGCCATCTGCCCCAGGTGATCTCGTCCTGCGCCCACGAATCGCTCGCGCTGGCGGCGGTGTAGTTGGCGTTCGACACCGTCCACACCTCGCGGTTCCGGACCGCGTACTCGGGGAGGCGCTTAGGCATCGGTGGTCGCCGCCTCCAGCAACGCCGCGAACTTGCGCCGGGCCGCCTCGCGACGCGTCGGGATGTGCTCGCGCGGCCACATCCCTTGCGGTGCCTGGTAGCCGGCCAGGATCTGCCGCGCGACCGACACTCGATGCACCTCGTCTGGCCCGTCGTAGATCCGCGCGGCCCGCGCGTGGCGGTACATCTCCTCCAAGGGCAGGTCGGCCGAGAAGCCGAGCGACCCATGGATCTGGATCGCGCGATCGATCACATCGTGCAGCACCTTGGCGCCGAAGAATTTGATCAACGAGATGTCCCTCCGCGCCGCGGACGCACCCTGCGTGTCGATCATCCACGCCGCGTGCAGGGTCATCAGCCGCGCGGCCTGCATCTCGGCCGCGGAGTCCGCGATCCAGTTCTGGACCGTCTGATGGCTGGCCAGCTTCTTGCCGAACGCCTCGCGCTGCAGCGCGCGCTCGCACAGCATGTCGAATGCGCGCCGGGCCTGGCCGAGCCAGCGCATGCAGTGGTGGATGCGCCCCGGCCCAAGCCGCGCCTGCGCGATCAAGAATCCCTGGCCGCGCTCACCCAGGACGTTCGCGCTCGGCACTCGGACATTCTCATAGACGATCTCGGCATGCCCGTAGCCGAATCGTTCGTGCTCGCCGCCCAACGTGGGAATGTTGCGCAGCCTCTTCAATCCGGGAGCGTCGGCGGGGACGATGATCATCGATGCTCGCTCGTACGAGTCGGCCTCGGGCTCAGTGACGACCATCGCGATCAGAAAGTCCGCGATCATGCCGTTCGACGTGAACCACTTGTGGCCGTTGATCACCCACTCGTCGCCCTGCAGCTCGGCGGTGGTGGACAGCAATGTCGGATCGGAGCCGGCGGTGTTCGGCTCGGTCATGGAGAAGGCGGAGCGAATCTTGCCGTCGAGCAGCGGGTAGAGCCACCGTTTCTTCTGCTCGTCGGTACCAAAGTGGGCCAGGATTTCGGAGTTTCCCGAATCCGGCGCCTGGTTGCCGAACACGATCGGTCCCCAGACCGAAGCGCCTTCGATCTCGTGCATCAGCCCGAGCTTCACCTGGCCATAACCCTGCCCGCCCAGCTCCGGCGCCAGATGCGTAGCCCACAGCTTCTGCCGCTTGACCTCCTCCTGCAAGGGACGGATCGCGCGCATGAATCCGCGCTCGTCGAGATCGAGGACCTCGAGCGGATAGACCTCGTCGTGCATGAACCGGCGCATCCACTCGAGTTTCTGTTCGAACTCCGGCTCGGTCGAGAAATCCCAGCTCACAGCAGGCCGATACCTTCGTCGATCATGCCCACGATGGTATCGGTCAGCCCTTCATACATGGGATCGGGCCGGCGGCCCTTGCGATGCAGCATGAGGTTGTAGCCGAATATAGACGCGTACTTGTAGAGGCTCATCGCCGCGTACCAGCGCATCTCTTCTGCCTCCACGCCGTACAGGTCGTAGAGCTGCTGCATCGAGACGTCGATCGCTCCGCCGGGGTTGGGCGCGCCCTGGTATTTGCGGCGGATCGCGATGATGCAGAGGCAGCCCAGGTCGAGGAGGGGCTGGCCGATCTCCGCGATCTCCCAATCGAGGATCGCCGCGATTTCGTGGCCGTGG
>DASPYE010000115.1:0-8470 GCA_035636935.1 Candidatus Dormiibacterota bacterium
CGATCCCGGAGCTGGACCTCTCTGCGCATCGCCGCTTCGTCGACAGCCTCGCCGCGACGTTCGAACTGCGCGGCGCGACGCCTGACCTTCTCGTCGAGGCTCGCGACCAGGAAGAACTTGCGGTCGGCCTCGGGAAAGACAACCGTCCCGATATCGCGGCCCGCCATGACGACGCCCTTCTCGCCCATGCGCCGTTGTTGCGCCACCAGTGCCTTGCGCACGCCGGGGATGGCCGAGACGATGGGCAAGGCGTCGGCGTGATCCACGTCGTAGATGCCTTCGGTCAGCTCGACGCCATCCGCCCACACTCGCTCGCCCTCGACGCGGATCGGATAGGCCTCGGCGAGCCGCGTCACGGCCTCGGAGTCACGCGGGTCGATGCCGCGCTCGGAAGCCATCCGAGTGATGGCCCTGTACATCAATCCGCTATCTATAAAAGGAAGGCCGAGCTTCTCGGCGACGCGCTTGCCGACCGCGGATTTGCCCGACGCCACCCCTCCGTCGATCGTGACGATCACGGCTCATCGAGGCCGGTCGCGCGCCGCAGCGCGGCGACTTCGCCCTCCGATAGCACCCGCCAGCCACCTGTTTTGAGCCGCCCCAGCCTCAGCGGCCCAAACGCGGTGCGTCGCAGGGAAACCACCTTGTGGCCGATGGCCTGGAGCATGCGCCGGACCTGGCGGTTTCTTCCCTCTCGAATCACGATGCGAATCTCGGCGCGTCCAGAGTCGCGAGCACCCCTGGTCGCGCGAAGCATCTCCACCTCCGCGGGCGCCGTCATGCCGTCGTCGAGCTTGACTCCTTCGCGGAGCGTCTTGAGCTGTCTCGAAGCAGGAACTCCCGCCACGACAACCTCGTATTCCTTGGCGACCTTGTAGCGCGGATGGGTCAGGCGGTAGGCCATGCCGCCGTCATCTGTCAGGAGCAGCAGGCCTGTGCTGTCCCCATCCAGCCTGCCCACCGGAAACAGGCGGCGACCATGCTTTCCCTCCTCCCCGACCACGTCGAGCACGGTCGCGCGCGATGACTCGTCGCTTGCGGTGGTGATCACGCCAAGCGGCTTGTTCAGCATCAGATAGCGGTGCGTGCTTGGCGGCTTGACCGGGCGGCCGTCAACCGTGATCCGGTCACGGTCGGGATCGATCTCGAGGCCGGTCGCCGGCGGCCGCTCGCCGTTCACCCGCACCGAGCCGGAGGAGATGAGCTCGTCGGCCGCGCGGCGGCTGGCCACGCCGGAACGAGCCAGGAAGCGATTTAACCTTTCCCGAGGAGCGGAGCGGGGATCGCTCGGCGGATCTTCGGCGCCCATGCGGCCCATTTCCGGGCTCAGCTCCTGCGCTGCTCGCTCACGAATCGATTTGATGCGCTCGCTGCGCTGCTCGTCGCTTCGCCCGGATCTGGACCACCTGGATCACCTAATCTCTCGCCGAGCGTCCCCGTCCGCGCCTCCGCGTTCGAGGAGCTCCGCGCCGTCGCTTGGCGTCGGGAGGTGATCGAGCGACTCGATGCCCGTCACCTGCAGGAAGCGCATCGTCGTCCCGTAGAGCTTGGGCTGGCCTGGGCCGGATCCCCTCCCCACCTCCGTGATCAGGTCGCGCAGCTCGAGGTTACCCAGCACGCTCTCGCAGTTGACCCCGCGCACCTCCTCGATGCGCGCTCGGGATACCGGCTGCTGATAGGCGACGATGGCGAGGGTTTCGTAAGCCGCCTGCGAGAGCCGGCCCGAAACCTCGGGTCGCAGCGCGCGCCGCACCGCGGGCGCGTACTCAGGTCGCGTCGCCAGATGGATCTCGTCGTGGTGGCGCATGAGCATCACGCCGCGACCCTCCAGAGACTCGCGAAGCTCCTCGAGCGCTCCCTCCACGCTGTTGCGGTCGCTGTCGGTCGCCTGCTGCAGCTCGCGGACCTTCAGGGGGCGGTTGGAGCTGAAGAGAATCGCCTCGAGCGCGGCGGAAACCCTTGTCACGCCCCCGGCTCCCGGCTCTCCACATGGATGGGTCCGAATCGCTCCTTCTGCCTGACGCGCACGACCGACCGGCGAATCAGCTCCAGGAGCGCCACGAACGTCACGACCGCCTCGAGGCGGTCCTCTGATTCCAGGATCAGCTCGATCAGCTCGATGGGGCCCTGCCGCAGCCGGTCCGTGATCAGGTCCAACTTCTCCTGCAGAGTCCACGTCCTGCCGTGAACGACGAGCGGCCGCGGCGGAATTCGCGCGAGCACGCTGTTGAAGGCGGCGACCAGGAAGTCGACATCGAGCGGCTGTTCCTGCCCGCCGGCCTCGACCGGCCTTGCGGGTGGCGGAAACGCGAACGTCTCTTGCTGCGCCCGCTCGAGCAGCTCACCTGCGACCTCCTTGTACGCGCGGTACTCCTCGAGGCGCTGGCGCACTTCGTCCTCCCAACCGAGCAGCTCCGTCTCTTCGTCCGTCGGGGCTTCACCGGGCAGCAGGCGAATCGACTTCAGGAGCAGCAGGCGTGCGGCCATCCACAAGAAGTCGGCCATCTCCTGTGGATCGGCGATCTCACGTGATGCCAGCTCCGCGAGGTAGGCGTCCGTCACTGTCGCGAGCGACACCTTGAAGATGTCGACTTCCTCGCGCTCGACCAGCGCGAGCAGCAATTCCAGGGGGCCTTCGAACACCGGGGTGTTCACGCTGAGCTGCGCGCCCTGCCCGACGGGCGATTCCACGAGGCGTAAGGCTACCTCACGCGCCTCGCGCCCTATTTCTTGGGCACCAGCGGCCGGCCCCAACCTAGCTTGTCGCCCAGCCGTTGGTAGAAGGTTTCGGGCGGGCTGAACCGGGTGACTTTTAGCCGCTTCGCATGGGATCCGCATCGGATCACATCGCCGATCGCCACCTGATGTCCGCGGCCCTGGCCGTCGACGCGCATCTCCCCGGGCCCACGCACCACGCTCAGGCTGATGTCCTGACCTGGAGCGAACACGATCGGCCGCACGGTTAGCGCGAACGGGCTCATGGGCACCAGCAAGAGGTCTTCCAGCGTCGGCTCCAGGATCGGGCCGCCGCTGGCAAGGGCGTACGCGGTCGAGCCGCTGGCGGTCGCCACGATGGCGCCGTCCGCGTCGATGACGCCCACCCGCTGTCCGCCCACGTCGATCTCGAGGCGCAGGATCCGCGACTCACCCGTGTGGTCCACCACAACCTCGTTGAGGCCGATCTCCTGCACCAGGGTCTGGCCCTGCCGCACGAGCGTGACCTGCAGCATGGTCCGTTCCTCGATTCGGTAGGAGCGATCGAGGAATCGGCTCAGGCCCACCTCCATGTCTTCCGCTTCGATCTCGGTCAGGAAGCCGAGGTGCCCGTGGTTGACTCCCAGGATCGGGATCTCACGCGGAGCCGCCAGGCGGGCTCCGGCCAGAAAGGTTCCGTCGCCGCCCAGCGTGAGGATGAGGTCGGTGCCGTGCAGGAGGTCGTTTGCCGTGTCCACCGCGGCGTCGCGCTTGAGTTCGACGGCTTCGACGTGCCGTGCCTTCAGCGCGCGAAAGACATCGTCGACCTCGTCGTGCTCCACGCCGGAACCTCGAATCAGGCAGATCTTCATACGCTCACCGGTTGCAGGTGGACGAAGATCTCGCGATTGCCGCCCGCGCCCGCCAGGTCTGAGGGCGCCTCACCGGTGACGTCGTATCCGTTGGCCGCGCACCACTCCCTGAAATGCATGAGCGCGGACTCGACCGCTGCCTCGTCGCGCACGATCCCACCTTTCCCGACCTGCGAGCGACCGACCTCGAACTGCGGCTTGAACAGGACGACAACCTCCGCACGCGGCGCCGCGCGCCGGACGGCAGGCAGCACCTTCTCCAGGCTGATAAACGACACATCGGCCACGACCAGGCTCACGGGCCCGGGAAATGACTCGAGGTCGCGAGCGTTGGTGCGCTCGATGACTACGACGCGGGGGTCCTGGCGCAGCCGCCAGTGCAGGAGACCGCGACCCACGTCGAGCGCGAACACCTTCTCCGCACCGCGGCGCAACAAGACGTCGGTGAAACCGCCGGTTGACGCGCCGATGTCCGCGCAGACACGTCCTGTCGGGTCGACGCCGAAACGATCGAGCGCGGGCGCGAGCTTGAGGGCGCCACGGCTTGCGTATCCAGGTTCGGCGTCGACGTCGATGAGGGCGTCATCGCTGACCGCGCGATCGGGCCGGCGCACGGTCTCACCCGCCACGCGTACCTTGCCCGCCAGGATCAAGGCCTGCGCCCGCTCGCGGGACTCAGCCAGCCCGCTGTTCGTCACCAGCACATCGAGGCGCGGCACCGCCTAGAGGATGAGCCCGACGGCGAGACCGATCACGGCGCCGACCAGGACCTCGAAAGGCGTATGTCCAAGAAGCTCGCGAAGATGTGCCTCCTGCACGCCCCGCATATGGAATAGGTCCTCCACCAGGCGATTCAGCACCTCGGCCTGGCGGCCCGCAGCTCGGCGCAGGCCCGCCGCGTCGTACATGACCACGAAGGTGAAGATAAGGGCGATCGCGAATGCAGCGGAATTGAGCCCGGAATATTTGCCGACCGCAGTCGTGAGGCCCATCACGATCGCGCTGTGGCTGCTTGGCATGCCTCCGGTCTCCGCCAGGACCCGGACGTTGATCCGGCGCTGGCGGACCGACGTGAGAATCACCTTGGCCGCCTGGGCGATCGTCCAGGCCACCAGCGGCGCGAGCAGGAATCTCAATCCGTCAGTAACTTAGCTGTTTGGTCCGCGCTCGCTTTCATCTCCGCGAAGCGCGCCTGAGCGTCGGCCAGCAACCGCAACGCCCGCTCGTGAGCCGCCACAAGCTCTTCCAGCGGCGCGGTGCCGTCCGCGAGCTTGCCGATCGTCTTCTCGAGCTCCGCCAGCAGATCGTCCAGCCCGGGCGTTCCGCTCAAGTCGCGGTGGCGGCCACTCGACCGAGGACGCCGTTCACGAAGCGGCCGGCCTCGTCGCCCGAAAACGTCTTCGCCAGCTCGATCGATTCGTTGATCGCGGCCTTGGTGGGCACCTTGCGTTCGACGGCGATCTCGTAGACGGCGATCCGCAGGATGACGCGGTCCACCTTCGCCATCTGGTCGAGTCTCCAATGCTCCGAAGCCTCGGCGAGGATGCCATCGAGCCTGTCGTGATTCGAGATCACTCCGTGCACCAGCTGGCGCGCGAAGTTCGCGACCTCCTCGGTGGCGGCGCCTTCGGACGCGTGGTAGCCCAACACCTCCTCGGGATCGTCGTCGCTGCCTTCCAGCTGGAAGAGGACTTTGAGGGCCAGCTCTCTGGCTTGGTGGCGTTTGCCGGACGAATGTCTATGAGGCGAAGGCAACACTCGAGACGAAAACGTTCACCTCACCGACCTCGAGTCCCAGCATGCGTTCCGTCGCTTCGACCACGTTGCCCTGCACCGAAGCTGCGACCTCGGCGAGCTTTGCCTCGGAGTCGACGGTGATGAACACCTCGAGGTGGATGGAGCGGTCGCCCTCGATGTGCACGCGCACGCCTCGATGAGCGCCCTGGCGCCGGACCCAATCGCCGAAATGACGCGCGGCCGCCTCGTCCATGCTTTCCACACCTTCGACCTCGCAGGCGGCCAACGCAGCGATGCTCGCGATCACCTCGTTGGCCACACGGACAGCCCCCAGCGAACCGTTCTCACTCATAACCGGCAGATGCTACGCCTGCAGCCGCTCACGCGCGCTCGATGTACGACTGGTCGCGGGTGTCGACTCGGATCACGTCGCCCGACTGGATGAACAGCGGCACCTGGATCGTGGCGCCAGTTTCGAGCTTGGCGGGTTTGGTTGCGCCTGAAACCGTGTCTCCCTTGAAGCCAGGGTCCGTCGCAACAACTTTGAGATCCACGTTGATCGGAAGCTCCACGCCGATCAGGCGGTCCTGATAGCGCTGCAGGAAGACGATGCTGCCGTCCCTGAGCAGCGGCAGCACGGACTCGATCATCTCCTCATCCACCGCCACCTGGTCGTAGGTCTTGCTGTCCATGAAGTAATGATGCGAACCGTCGGAGTAGAGATACGTGGCCTCCGTGCTCTCGATGCGCACGGTTCGGTATTTGTCTCCGCTGCGGAAGCTCTGCTCGAAGATCGAGCCGGTAAGCACGTTGCGCAGCTTGGCCTTGATCACCGCGCCGGCGCGCGCCAGCTTGATGTGCTCGACGCTGACGATGGACAGCAGCTGGCCGTCCATCTCGAACATCGTCCCGTTCCGAAAATCGTTGGTTGAGATCACTGTTCCGCCAAGAACTCCAGCGCCAGTCCATAGCCCGCAAATCCGAGGCCGGTAATCACGCCCCGCGCCGCACGCGCGGTGACGCTCTTCGATCTGAACTCTTCGCGCGCGTGGATGTTGGAGAGGTGAACTTCCACCACCGGCAGCGCCAGCGCCTGCAAGCAATCGTAGAGGGCGAGCGAGTAGTGGGACAGCGCGCCGGGATTGATCACGATGCCGGCCGAACCCGGACCTTCTTTTTGCAGGAAGTCGATGATGTCGCCCTCGCTGTTGCTCTGCAGCAGGCTTACCTCCAGGCCGAGCGAGCGCGCCTTCTCGCGAACCGTCTGGTCCAGATCCTCGAGCGATCGGGTGCCGTAGATGTGCGGCTCGCGCTTGCCGAGCAGATTGAGGTTGGGTCCGTTGACCACGACCACGCGCTTCACTCGAGCGACCTCGTGACGACGCGCCGGATGATCGCGCCCGGCACCGAATGGCCGATCTCTGCGTGGCCGATGCGCCGAGGCATCACCCACGCGACCTTGCCCCGCCGTGCCTTCTTATCGCGGGCGATCGCGGCGAGGACGCGCTGGGGATCGGCTCGCGGCGCGGTGTCAGGCAGGCCGAGAGACGATAGCAGCGCATCCTGTGAGTCGACGACACGCTTGCTGCAGAGGTCCATGGCAAGCGCGATGCGGGCAGCGACTCTCAGGCCGAATGCGACCGCACGGCCGTGGGTGACCCGGAATCCGGTCGCGGCCTCGAGGGCGTGGCCGGCCGTGTGACCGTAATTCAGGATTGCCCGCGGCCCCCGATCGCGCTCATCCTTGGCCACGATCAACGCCTTCGCCGCGACGCAGCGAAAGACCACCCGCTCGAGCATCGACAGGTCGCGTTCGAGGAGGCGCGGAGCGTTCCGCTCCAGCAGCTCGAACAGTCCGCGGTCCATGGCGACGGCGTACTTTACAACCTCGGCGAAGGCATCCCGGTAGCCGGGGGCGGGCAGCGTCTCGATAGCGGCCAGGTCCGAGATGACCGCCGACGGCTGCCAGAAGGAACCGATGGCGTTCTTCGACCGCCGGCCGTTGACGCCGGTCTTGCCGCCGACGCTGGAGTCGACCATCGCCAGCAGCGTGGTCGGAACCGCGACGAGCCTGACCCCGCGCTGCCACATCGAGGCTGCGAGCCCGGCCAGGTCGCCGACAGTGCCTCCGCCGACCGCGATCACACATCCGCCGCGATCGATCTGCTGCCGTTCCAGGAAGGACAGCACAGTTTCCAGCTGCAGCATCGACTTGGAGCGCTCGCCCGCAGGTATCGCGTGGATCGCTGTCTTCAAGCCTGCCCGCTTGATCGCCTTCGCCACCTTCACCGCCCACGGCCGAACGTTGGTGTCGGTGACGATGGCCGCCCCAGTCGGATCCATCCGCGTGATCACGTTGCGCAGCTCGCGCTGGAGGTTGGTGCCCATCAGGACGGGGTACCCGCCCGACGGCGAGTCGAGGATCAGGCGGACCAAAGCTTCATCACGTCGTCGGCGACCTCACCCGCCGGTCGATCTCCGTCCACACGATGCGCCGCCTGTTCGTAGCGCCTGCGCCGCCGTTCGTACAATGCCTCCACCTCCGAGGCCGTCCGGCCCGAGATCAGCGGACGGCCCGCCAGCTTGCCGATTCGCCGCCATGCCGACTCGAAGGGGATCTCGAGGTAGACGGTGAGCGCGCGCTCGGAGATCAGCACCCAGTTATCGTCGTCCATGACCGCCCCTCCACCCAATGCCACGACGGAGTCGCTCTGCAACGCGCGAGGCAGCACCATCTTTTCGAAGGCGCGAAACGTGGCCTCGCCGCTCGTGGCAAAGATCTCGGCGATCGACATGCCGGCTTCGTGCTCGACCAGGTGGTCGAGGTCGAAGAATTTCGCATGCGAACGTTCCGCGACGAGCGCCCCGACGAGGGTCTTGCCCGACCCCATGAAGCCGAGCAGCGCGAGGGGCCTGCGTGAGTGGTTAGACGCCGCTTGGGTTGGCAGACACGGGAGTCGGTGACGGCGCGGCCGCGACCGGCCCGCCGCGCCGCTTCTCCGACTGGACGAAGACCTGGTCGCGGAAATCGCCCGGCTTGGGAAGGTGGTCGAGGATCTCGGCGCCCTGCGCGCCCGCGGCGTCGATCTCGACCCGTCCGTAGCCGAGGATGCGGCCGACCAGCGATTGTCGGGTGGTGCAGTCCTGGACGCGGTCGATCGGGATGA
>DASPYE010000116.1:0-2195 GCA_035636935.1 Candidatus Dormiibacterota bacterium
GAACGTGAAGTGGATCGGCAATGAGACCTTCTTGCCGGTGAGGATGTCTCGCAGCGGGTTGTAGAACTTGCCCTTGCCGACGCCCGACTCGGCGACGGCTTTTTCGAGCGCAGCTTCGATGGGCTCCGGCTCCCAGTCCACTCGTTGCACCGCTTCGATCGCAAGCCGCACACGTGGTGCGACTTCTCCGTCGATTGCGGGCGGATGCGGGTCCGTCCAGAGGTAGTCGAGATAGTCGACCGCCTGCGCAAGCTTGTGCAGCCGCGTTTTCAGCGCGGGCACCGCGCGTTGGAGTGTGGCTTCGTCGACCTCGGGCACGAACGGCTTGATCCGCCACGCGAGCTCCTCATCGGAAAGGGCGCGGATGTACTCCCCGTTGATCCAGTTGAGCTTCTCCCAGTCGAAACGCGCGCCCGCATGCTGGACCCGCTCGAAAGTGAAGGCCTGGAGGAGCTGCTCCATCGTGAAGATCTCCTGCTCGGTGCCAGGGTTCCAGCCCAGCAGGGCGAGGTAGTTGATCAGAGCTTCTGGCATGTACCCCTGCTCGCGAAACAGCGCGAGGTTGCTCTCGGGGTGCTTGCGCTTGGACAGCTTGGAGCCGTCCTGGGCAAGGATCAGCGGCATGTGCGCGTACGCGTCAGGGCGCTCGTAGCCCAGCGCGTCGATCAGCATCAGCTGGTACGGCGTGTTGGAGAGATGCTCCTCGCCGCGGATCACGTGCGTCATCTTCATGAGCGCGTCATCCACTGGGCTGGCGAACTGATAGGTCGGATAGGTGTCCGACTTGATGATGATGAAGTCGCCGATCAGATCGCCGTCGAAATGCATCTCGCCACGCACCATGTCGCGGAACTGGATGTCACCGCCTGGGACTTTGAAGCGTACGGCGAAGAAAGCGCGACCCTCGGGTGGGCTGTTCAGGCACCGTCGCGAGTATTTGTAGGCACGCTTTTCGAGCTGCGCTTGCTTGCGCTCCGCCTCCAGTTCCTCCGGCGTGCAGTAGCAGCGATACGCCCTGCCCTCCTTGATCAGCCGCGCCGCTTCCTCGCGGTATGTGTCGAGCCGCTCCGACTGGCGGTACGGCTCGTAGGCTCCGCCTTTGTCAGGACCCTCGTCCCAATCGAGTCCGAGCCAGCGCAGGCTTTCATAGATCAGCTGCTCGTACTCTGGCCGGTTGCGTTCCATATCGGTGTCGTCGATGCGCAGGGTGAAGGTGCCGCCGCGCTGGCGCGCGAACAGCACGTTGTAGAGAGCGGTGCTGGCGGTGCCGAGATGCGCGAACCCCGTCGGGCTCGGCGCGATCCTCACTCGAACAGGGTCGGACACCGCCATATCCTACGGACGTGCCCAGTCCCGGATTGCTGGCGCTAGTCGGTGGCGACGAGTTCAAGCCGGGCAACGAAGAACAGGACCGAATGCTCGTCGCTGCCGCCGGCAAAGGCCCCGCCTATGTCGTGCCGACGGCGGCGGCCAGGCAGGGGCCCGAGCAGGCGGTCGAACACGCGACGAGCTGGTTCCGCTCGCTCGGCCTCGCGCTCGAGGAGCTGCCGGTCCGCAAGCCGGCAGACGCCAACTCGAAAGAGCTCGCCGGGCTCGCCCGAGGCGGAGGATTTTTCTACCTGGCCGGCGGAGACCCCGGCCTCGTCGCTCAGGTGCTGCGCGACTCGCGTGTCTGGAGGGCCATCTTCGAGGCGTGGCAGGAAGGCGCCTCGCTCGCCGGGTCGTCAGCAGGCGCGATGGCCCTGTGCAGCCACACCCTCATCCGCGCCACGTGGCCGAACCGCTTCAACAGGCGTCCGAGCCAGGCCCTCGGCGTCGTCCCCAACACGGCCGTCCTTCCACACTTCGATACGTTCGGCCACCGGTGGATCGAGTCGGCGCAGCGTGAGCTCCCCGACGTGACGCTGCTGGGTGTCGACGAGCGCAGCGCCGCCGTGTGGTCTGACGGGGAATGGCGCGCGGCCGGCCCAGGCGTGGTCACGCTCATCGAAAAGTCGGCCACGGCGATCTTCCAGAGCGGGACGAAAATCGCCGGGCTCGCCAGCCCCGTCCGTATGCTTCCGGCTCAGTGAGCCCCACCCCCGGTTCGCGGAACCTCCCCATGAATGGGGAGGAAACCAGAGCAGCCACGAAGCGAGTTCATTCCGGTTTTGTCGACCTGGGGGCGCTGCGCGTCCACCACATGCAGGGCGGGA
>DASPYE010000117.1:0-2439 GCA_035636935.1 Candidatus Dormiibacterota bacterium
GGCGCTGGATAGTAAGGAAGGGGCGCCGGGGCCGATCATGCTGCAGGGGGATCACGGGCCGGTTGAGTATCGCAATCTGACGATTACGCCCGCAAGATAAGAAAAAGCAGATCCTTAAAGCAGATCCTTCGCTACGCGCGCCTACGCGCGCTTCGCTCAGGATGACAGCCACGCGGTCGTCGCCTGAAGAAAAACAAATAGGGAAAGAGCCCAAGCGTCCGACGCGCGCCGAGGTGCTTGCGGCCGCGGATCGCACGGTGCGGGACGTGATCGCAACGGGGCTCCGCGTGTTGTTCTGTGGCATCAATCCGGGGCTCTACTCGGGCGCGACCGGTCATCACTTCGCTCGACCCGGCAATCGGTTTTGGCCTGTGCTACACGCCGCCGGGTTCACGCCGCGTGTGCTCAAGCCGTGGGAGGAGCGCGAGCTGCTCGAGTGGGGCTACGGGATCACGAATCTCGTGGCGCGTGCGACCGCGACTGCCGCCGAGCTGGCCAGGGAAGAGTTCGTCGCGGGTGGGCGGCGGCTCGAGCGGAAGGTGCAGCGGTATCGGCCGGAATGGGTCGCGGTGGTGGGGATTGGCGCGTATCGGGCTGCGCTCGGGCGGCCACGGGCATTGGTCGGACCGCAGCCAGAACGGCTCGGCCCGGCTCGGCTATGGCTGTTGCCGCAGCCGAGTGGTCTCAATGCCAATCATCAGATGCCGGAGCTCACGGCCGCGTTCCGCGAGCTGCATGAAGCCGGCTCGTGACGATCGCGCCTGACGCCGGCACCGTAGCGCGTTGCTGAACACGAGATTCGGTGCTACGGTTTAGGCTCGGATTCTCCTTGCACCGCCACGAAGGGAGGTTTTCGTGACCCTCCGCGCTCTCGCCGTCACCACCGTCATTCTCGTTGGCGCGCTCGGTAGTCAGGCGCAGGCACAAAAGATCGACTCGCTGGCCCTGCATCTCCACCTGTCGCGCGACAAGGCCGTGGATGCCGTGGTCAGCGCGTTCACGCAGACCGGCCTCGGCGTCACGAATTCCACGCCCTCGTTTGTGGAGGCCGATCAGGGCAGGAAGTCGACTTTTGGAGGCCAGACGGCCCGCAAGGTCCGGGCGATGCTGTTCGGCTCGGATTCGATCACCACGGTCGTGATTGTCGGCGACGAGATCCGCTACGACGACGATGGCGTGTCGATCCTGCGGCGCCTGCGGATCGACAACCGGGCGGGCGGGAACGGCGGGAAAGTCTGGACGATGATGGTGGCGGCGGCGATGATGCTCGATTCGGCGTCGGTGCCGGAGGCTGCCCGGTCGAAGCAGTAGGGCCCTACGGGTCTTTGGGCCTGACGCCGCGCTCGGCGGCTTCCAGCAGCTCCGCAACATCCAGGTGGCCTTCCTGCCGGGCGCGCGCCAATGGCGTGACGCCCTCGAGATTCGTGTGCTTCGGATCGGCGCCCGCGGCCAGGAGCACGCGCGCCGCGTCGAGCGATCCGTATTCCGCGGCGTGATGGAGCGCGGTGAAGCCGGTGAAGTTCGTCGCTTCGATCGCGGCGCCGTGTGCCAGCAGGAAGCGGATGGCGTCCACCCGATTGTTGATTGCTGCCCAGTTCAGGGCGCGGCGACCGTTTTGCGAGGAACGGCGGTCGAGCCCCTCGATCCAGCGCTTGGTTGGCCGGGCAAGTGATCTGTTGATATATGCTTCCCGCACCCCTGTGGAGCCCTCCCAACCACTAGTAAATCAACGTGTTGACAGGCGGTTGATTCGGCAGCCTAATCTTGTTGATTCGGCAGCCTATCCTGATGTTGAATCAATAAAACGCGTGCCGCTATGTGACTCACAGCTTCGTGTTGCACAGCCTTGGTGGTCCCGCCTTGTTCACCGTCGCCGGCGAGCAAGTGCGGTTTCGTACGCGTAAGCACCTCGCCCTCCTCGTCCGTCTCGCATTGGAACCGGGCAAGCAGTTCACGCGCGATTACCTCGCCGATCTGCTGTGGCCGGAGGCACCCGCGCGGCACGCGAATCATTCGCTGGCCCAGGGTCTGTCGGTTATCAAGGCGAAGATCGCGCGTGAGGCCGTGGTGATTCAGCGCACGACTGTCGGACTGGCTGCCGGCTGGATCGACGTGGACGTCACGCATTTGCCGACCGGCGACGCCAGTATAGATGGTCCATTCCTGGACGCCTTCGAGATTCCTGACGCGCGGCCGTTTGAGGACTGGAAGGGCGAGTCTCGCGCGCGCCTGACCCCGCAGATTCGCGATTGTCTCGTGCGCCAGATGGACGCCGCGCGCCGGATCGGTGATTTCCCAACGGTCGAAACGCATGCCGCCCGCTTGCAGGACCTCGACCCGCTCGCGGAAGAGGGAATTCGCGGGACCATGGAAGCGCGCGCCTGGGCGAGCGATCGCAGTGGGGCGCTCAAGGCGTTCGGGCGCTATGAGGCGCAGCTT
>DASPYE010000118.1:0-4697 GCA_035636935.1 Candidatus Dormiibacterota bacterium
AACGGGATGCTGAAACCCATCCGCATCGAGCGCTGGGACATCGTGCTCGACAGCCTCCCCAAGCGCGACCGCGTCCAGCCTTAACATCGCTTCGTGATCACCGCCGTCATAGGCGACGCTCTGCTGGACCCGGCGACCGGAGAGCAGACCCGCAACGCGGTGGTGCTGATCGAGGACGGGCACGTCGCCAGGGCCGGCGCGCGAAATGGCACGCATGTTCCGCGCGACGCAACGACCGTGGACGCCTCTGGTCTCACGCTCCTTCCCGGGCTCATCGACTGCCACGTCCATCTCACCAACCTCGGTGAGGGCCTCGACTTCGCGCGCGAGCTGACGACGCCGCCGACGCTCGAGCTCATGCGCGCGGTGCGAGCAGCGCGACGCACCCTCGACGCGGGATTCACCTCGGTCCGCGACGCCGCGGGCTCGCCGGCCGGCATCCGGATGGCGATCGACGAGAGCTACTTCCCCGGCCCGCGCATGTTCGTCACGGTCAGCGCCCTCAGCCAGACCGGCGGCCACACCGATTCTCACTTCATGTGCGGCGCCGACCTCGACATCCCTCTCCCCGACAGGCCGTACATGGTCGTGGACGGCGTCGAGGCGATGCGCTTACGCGTGCGCGAGGTAATCCGGGCCGGGGCGGACTGGATCAAGCTCTGCACCTCCGGCGGCGTGCTCTCGCCGGGCGACCAGCCGCACCACTCCGCGCTGACACTCGAAGAGATCAAGGCCGCCGTCGATGAGGCAGCCTCGCAAGGCCGCAAGGTCATGGCGCACGCGCAAGCCAACGCGGGGATCAAGAACGCGTTGAAGGCGGGCGTGGCGACGATCGAGCACGGGATCTGGCTCGACGGGGACGCGATTGAGATGATGCTCGACGGCGGCAACGCGCTGATCCCAACCCTCGTCGCGCCTCATTGGGTCATCCGGCACGCGGAGGCAGGAAAGATGCCCGCCTACGCGATCGGCAAGGCGCGGGCCGTGATCGATGACCACAAGGCGAGCATCCGCCAGGCGATCGAGTCCGGCGTCAAGATTGCCTTCGGGACCGACACCGGCGTCGGCCCGCATGGCTCCAACGGTGAGGAGTTTCTGTTGATGCGTGACCTCGGCATGGAGCCGATCGACTGCATTCGCTCCGCAACAACCTTGGCGGCGGACACGATCGGCATGAAAGGTGTGGGAAGGCTGGAGCCTGGCTCGTGGGGTGACCTGGTCGGTGTGCCCGGCGATCCGGTGGCGGATCTTGCACTGCTGGCCAAGCCCGAGAACGTCCATCTCGTGCTC
Organism: Candidatus Dormiibacterota bacterium; assembly: GCA_035636935.1. GTDB lineage: Bacteria > Chloroflexota > Dormibacteria > Dormibacterales > Dormibacteraceae > 40CM-4-65-16. Next base: position 1,291 of record DASPYE010000118.1, read on the forward strand.
AAGGGCGGGGAAGTCATCAAGTCATCGGCGAGGGTCACCGCGTGAGACTCGACTGGGCGCTGCTCGCCAATGCTGCCGAAGCCCCGCCCAACGGGCTCGTCTACATCCTCGGCGCGGGGTTCGACACGCTCATCCGCGACCAGTACCCGACACCGTTCGGAGGCGTGATCGTGCTTCGCCTCCAGACGACGCGCCTGGAGACCGAGCGTCCGCACAAGGTCGAGGTCCATGGCAGCGACGAAGACGGCAAGCCCGTGCTGCAGCAGCCGATTGTCCTCAACCTGCCCGCGCGCCAGGTCCCGGCCGAGTATCCGCATGGGTGGGACCTGTCCGCGAGCATCGTCATCAACCTCACGTCGGTGCCCATCGAGCGGCCCGGCTTCTACAACTTCGAAATTCTCATCGACGACCAGCAGGTGCGCACCCTGCCCTTCCGCGCGGTGAAAGCAGCCACGGTCCAGACCGTTTGACCCAGGCGCTCAGCAACTTCGTCGCGTCATACGGGCTGGTCGCTGTGTTCGTGCTCATGGCCGCCGAAAGCTGTGGCCTGCCGTTTCCAAGCGAGGTCATCATGCCTACCGCGGGACTCCTCGCTGCGACCGGGCATATGAACCTCGCAGCGGCGATCGTCATCGGCGCATTAGCCAACCTTGTGGGCTCGCTTGTCGCATACGTACTCGCCGCGCGATTCGGGGAACCGCTGCTTCTCGGGCCCGGCCGCTACGTCGGCATTCGGCGACATCACCTCGAGCTCGCGGATGGGTGGTTCCAACGCTGGGGTCTGCTGGCGGTGTTCGTCGGCCGGGTGCTGCCGGTGATTCGCACGTATATCTCATTTCCCGCGGGGCTTGCGCGCGTCGAGCTGACGCGGTTCTCAATCCTCACATTTGTCGGCGCACTGCCCTGGTGTGCCGCGCTGGCGTACGTGGGCTACGCGCTGGGCCGTAACTACGACCGGATCAGCGGACCCGTCGAGAAGTCGGCCATCGTCATCGCTTTTCTAGTCGCGGTTGGCCTGGTCGTTTGGTACGTGCGAGGACGGCGCGAAGCGAGTCGCTGAGAAACGCGAGATGTCGCGTTTCGTCTTGCCGTCGCAGACGAGGTCGGCCGCGATGTCGCCGATCACCGGAGCGAACTTGAAACCGTGACCGGAGCACGGGCTGAGAACTACAACTCGCTTGTCATGTGGGCTGAAGTCGATCACGAAGTCGTGGTCGGGGGTGTTGCTGTACATACACGTGAGGGTCCGTCTCACGTGACCACTAACGCCGCGCATGAAGGTCGCCGCCATCAGCCGCAGGGGGTCGACATCGACCTCATCCACGCGGCGTCGGATGTGGTCGGGGTCGGTGAAGTCGCCGGCGTGATGCCGCCCGACCTTGACCGAAACTCCGTCGAGGGTCGGAGATCCATACACGTCGCCGAACTGCTCTGACTGGCGAATGAAGACCGGAAACCGGTCCGGCGCAAACCAGTCCGCGTCGCGCGCAATCGAAAACCACACATGGACCTGGCGCTCGATACGCAAGGGCAGCCAGTCGATGAGCTCCGGCGTCCAGGGGCCGACGGCGACGACCACCGAGTCGAAGTCGGCGAGCAGCTTCTCGACCGAGCCGACCCGGTGGTCGCGGCGTACGTCTGGCGCCTGCTGCAGCATCGCGGTCACGGCGCCCTCCGGGTTGAGAAAGCCAGCCTGACGGTCCAGCACCGCCACGTCGTCATCCCCGAGCACATGGCCCGGGTAACGCATCCGCATGGCCGGGGCGTCGAGCAACTCCACGTCGAGCCCATGCTCTTTCGCGGAAGCTTGGGCGCCCACGATCGCTCCGGCCGACGGCTTTCCGATGTACAGCGCACCCGTCATGTTGAGGACCCGGGTGCCGCTCAGGGCCTCCAGCTCGCGCCACATCGGAAAGGCCTCTTGGAGCAGCGGAACGTAATACGAGCCCTCGAAATACGCGCTGCGGATGATCCGCGACTCGCCGTGCGACGAGCCGACCGCGTGGGGTGGGGAGAGGCGGTCGAAGCAGACGACGTCGACGCCGCGCTTCGCGAGCCGCCATGATGCTGCCGCGCCCATGACTCCGCCGCCCATGACCGCGACGCGCATCAAGCGGGTCGCCCTATTCGGGCGCGATTCGCGCGATCGCCTGTCCTGGTTTGACAGGGTCGCCGACGTCGAGGAGCAGTTCTTCGACGGTTCCCGCGACGGGGGACGGGATCTCGGCGTTGACCTTGTCGGTGTGGACCTCCATCAAGGTCTCGCCCTCGGCGACATGCTCCCCGAGCTGCTTGCTCCAGGCGCCGACGGTGATCTCTTCGGCCCCTTGCAGCTCGGGCATGACGACCTCATGAACCTCGATGCTCACAGACCTATTGTCTAGGTTGTGCCCACTGAGCGGCCGGACTGGGACTGAACGGCCAGCTCAATTCCGCGCGCCTGGATCCAGACGTGTCCCTGCCGATCGGCAATTGCGCACGACTGGCGCCAAACGAGCGATTTGCCCTGACTCCGTGCGGGGCCGACGTCAGGCCATCGAGACGACGTCGAGCAGGTCTTCCTCCCAGTAGTCGACCCGTCCCTCCGGCATAAACAAGACCCGCCCGGGCTGCAATGCCTCCACGAACTCCGGATCGTGGCTCACGATCACCATCGTTCCCGGCCAGGCGGCCAGTGCCCGCGCCACCCCTGTCCGCGACGGTGGGTCCAGGTTGTTCGTCGGCTCGTCGAGCAGCAGCAGGTTGTGCCGCCCCGCCACCAGTTGCGCCAGGGCCAGCTTTGTCTTCTCGCCGCCGGACAGCGTGCCCGCGTCCTGCCGCGCGACGTCCCCCGTCAGGCTGAACATCCCAAGCAACGCGCGGAGCACGCGCTCATCTGCGTCGGGCGCCTGCTCCCGCATGTGGGCGAGCACCGAAACGCCGGGGCGGATGCCTTCGTGCTCCTGCGCGTAGTAGCCCAGTGACACCCCGTGCCCCAAGCGGAACGACCCCTCGTTGGCGGCACTCTCGCCCGCCAGTATCCGCAACAGGCTCGTCTTGCCCGCTCCGTTCAGGCCCATCACGAGCAACCGATCGTGCCGCTCGACCTCGAACGACACATCGCGAAACACCAAAGGCCCCCCGTAGCCTTTCGCCAGTCCCGAGGAGTGCATCACGATGCGCCCGCTGCGCGGCGGCTCGGGAAAGTTGATCTTCACTTTGCGCTCGCGACGCGGCGCGACCACACGCGCCGCCTTCATTCGCTCCACGCGGGTGAAGATCGACTTGGCCTGCTTCGCCCGTTTGGCCGTCTGCCGCCGCATCACCTCGGCTAGCAAGCTCAACCTCTCGATCTCTGCCTCCTGGCGGTGCGCCAGCGAGGTCAGGCGCTTCTCTTCGAGCCGGCGAGCGGCCTGGTACTGCGAGTA
>DASPYE010000119.1:0-16403 GCA_035636935.1 Candidatus Dormiibacterota bacterium
GGTTATGAGGTGATCGCGCGGCGCTTGCTGGGCGGGGTGGTCGTCGGCCGCGAGGTCACGCGAGAGGGCGTATTCCGCGCGAGCGGGATGCTGCGGGCCGGCGCGGACCCAAGGACGGCGCTCGACGCGCGCAAGGCAGAGCTGCAAGAGGAGATCAGGACGCACGAGCGCGGCGCCGCCGATGCGTCCGACGCGACCCGCGGCGTCGAGTCGGCGCACGCCAGACTGGCCCAGCTGCGGAGCGATGCCGCCGCGGCGCCGCGGCTGGATGAGGTGGCCAGGATGCTCGACGCAACGCGCGGCGGCGAGCGCGAGGCCGAGAGCCGGCAGGCAGATCTCGAGCGAGCCGCCGGTGCCGCTGAGGAGCGTGCCGGGGAGCTCGGACGCCAGCTGGACGCGCAGCTGCGGGAGGGCGCGCGGCAGCGAGCCGTCCTCGAGCAGCGTCAGCTGGAGCGGGCCCGGTGGCACGACAGGATCGATTCGTTGCGTCGGCAGCACTCGCTCGTCGACGAAGATGTCGCGCGGCTGACGGCGGGATCCGAGGAACGCCTGCGTCACCTTCACGAGGCTGAGCACGCCGCCGTTGGCGCGGTCGAGGCTCTGCCGGAGCTCCGCCTGAGCGCTGACCGCGCGCGCCAGGCGCTCGCCGCGGCGGAGCAGGACGCGCCGGAGGACGAAGCCGGGATGGCGGAGAGCGCCAAGCAGCTGGTGGCCATCGAGGAAGCTCGCATCGACGCCCGCTTGCGCACGAGCACGCTGGAGGGCAACCTCGGGCTGATCGCGCGTGAGGCGGAGCTCCTGCAAGCGCGCATGGACGAGATCCGTTCGCGAATGCCAGATGGGGTAGCACCCGAGGAGATCCCGGGCGGCAAGTCGCGCGAGCGCGAGATGCGCGCCCTCGAGCGCCGGCTGGAAGAGATCGGCCCCACGAACGCACTCGCCGAATCGGAGTGCCGCGAGCTTGAGGAGCGCTATCGCAACCTCGCCGAGCAGCTGGATGACATCACCGCCGCGCGGACCGACCTCGAAGACCTGATCGGGAAGCTTCGCGAAGAGGAAGAGTCGCGTTACGAGGCCGTCTTCGGCGCGGTCGCCGCCAACTTCCATGAGTACTTCTCTCAGCTGATTCCCGGAGGTCGCGCGACGCTGCGACACGCGGACGGCGATGACGGTCCGCGCAGCGGGGTCGAGATCCTCGTCCAGCCGCCGCGCAAGCGACTGCAAAACGTGACCTTGCTCTCGTCCGGCGAGCGCTCGCTTGCGGCCCTTGCCCTGGTGCTTGCTCTCGACGAGGTGAACCCCAGTCCGTTCACGATCCTGGACGAGGTCGACGCTGCGCTCGATGACGCGAACGTCGACCGCTTCGGCCAGATGGTCGCGCGGCTCGGAGCTCAGCGTCAGTTCCTCGTCATCACGCACAACCACGTGACGATGTCGTACGCGTCGACGCTGTACGGCATCCACCTCGACGAGAGCGGTTCTTCGCACCTCGTGTCGGTCCGGCTCGACGATATCCGGAAGCCGGCGTCGCGAGCCGCGACCACCGCGCAAGCAGGCTGAGCCTCTGGGATCGCGTCGGTAGCCGGACACGGAGCGCGCTCGCGGCTGGACTTCGCGCGCTCAGTCCGCCGCTGGCGGACGGGTACTACGCGGAGCTGGAGGAGGTGCTCATCGCAGCCGATGTCGGCCCGGCGATGGCGACGCGGATCGCATCGGCCGTGAGGTCGAGCGCGCCGCGCACGAAAGATGAAGCGCTCGACGCGCTGGTTCGCGTCGCGGCGGGACTCATGTCGAAGCAATCGCGCGAGTTGAATCTCGCGGGTAAGCCGGCGTGCGTGCTTCTCTACGGGGTCAACGGCGCGGGCAAGACGACCACGGCGGGCAAGCTCGCGCACCGGCTGCGCGAGCAGGGAAGGAATCCCCTGGTGGTGGCGGCGGACACTTACCGCGCGGCGGGCATCGAGCAGATGGTGATATGGGCCGAACGCGCCGGCGTGCAGCACTTCGAGGGCACCAGCAGCGCCGACCCGGCATCCGTCGTTTTCGAAGGTATCCAGGTTGCGGCCAAGCGCGGCCTCGATGTCGTGATCGCGGACACCGCGGGCCGGCTGCAGACCCAGCGCAATCTCATCGAGGAGCTGGGCAAGATCGGGCGGGTCGCGACCAAGGCGCTGGAAGGAGCGCCTTACGAATCGCTGCTGGTGCTCGACGGCGTGCTGGGACTGTCCAACCTCGTCCAGGCCCGCGAGTTCAACAAGGCGATTCCCATGACCGGTCTCGCGCTGACCAAGCTCGACAGCAGCGCGAAAGGCGGCGCCGTGATCCCGATCGAGTTTGAGCTCGACGTGCCGGTCAAGCTGGCCGGCGTGGGCGAAGACATCACCGACATCGAGCCATTCGACGCGGCGGCCTTCGTCCGTGCGATCTTCGAGGGATGATCGCGGATCCCCACTGCCACACGCTGTCCTCGGACGGCATGGTGAGCCCGGCCGAGCTCGTCAAAGCGGCCGTGCAGGCGCATCTCGACTTGATTGCCCTCACCGACCACGACACGATGGCCTCGGTCCAGAACACGCAGGATCTCGGCAAGGAGGCGGGCCTGGTCGTCGTGGCGGGCCAGGAGATCACCACGAAGTGGCCCGCGCAAACTCACATCGTCGGCTGGTTCCTCTCCAAGCCGGTGCGACGCGGCATGTCAATCGAGGACACGGTGGCCGCGATCCATGACCAGGGTGGGCTGGCGATCGTTCCTCATCCGTTCATGCCCGTTTACTTCGGCTCCATTCAGCCCGAGATGCTGCGCCGCCTGATCGACAAACAAAAGGTAGACGGGATCGAGATGGTCTCCACGGTCCCGATCGGCGCCCGCCGCCGGCGGCGGCTCGAGGCGTTCTACGCCGCCAATCGCGAGCGGCTGGGAGCCGCGATCGGCGGCAGCGACTGTCATTTTGGCTCGCATGACATCGCGTCCGCGGTCACCGAGTACGAAGGCGATTTCAGGACCGCGGTTGAATCATGTCGCACGAGACCAAGGCGTTTGCGCAAGGCCGGCTTTCCGCCGGCGGACGTCTATGCCCGCCAGCAGTATCGTGCGCTGGTCCAGCTACCCCTGCGTCGAATGCGCGGCGAGCTCTAGCAGCACCTGGTGCACTTCCGGCGCCGCGGCGAGAATGTCGCCGGTCTCGATCCAGGAGTCGCCGCCTGACCAGTCGGTCACGCGCCCCCCGACCTCGAGCACCAGGACGGCGCCGGCGGCCACGTCCCACGTGTTGAGGCCGAGCTCGAAGAAGCCGTCGAACGTCCCCGACGCCGTCCACGCGAGGTCGAGCGCCGCCGCGCCGGCGCGACGCAGGTCTTCAAACCTCGTCAGGGCCTGGTTGAACATCGCGAGGTAGCGAGGAATGAGTGCTTTGTTGCGGAAGGGAAATCCGGTGGCGACGACTGCGCTCGCGGGTTCGAGCTCACGATGCGGCGGAAGGCGCTCGCCGTTCATGGACGCCCCGCCACCCTGAGCAGCCGCGAACTCCAGCCTCAAGAAAGGCGCGAGGACGACGCCGACCACGGGCCGTCCGCCCTCCAGCAACGCAACCGAGACGCCGACGCTGGGAAATCCACGGGTGAAGTTCGTCGTGCCGTCGAGTGGATCGACCGCCCACATCGTGGAGGCGCGCACACCGCCGCGTTCCTCGGCGAGGACTGCAATGCCGGGAGCTTCGCGCGCGAGCACATCGAGGATCGCCGACTCAGAGCGGCGGTCGGTCGCGGTAACGTAGTCGCCGCGCCCTTTGAGCTCCGCCGCGATCCCAGGATGGGGGAGACCTGACTCGAGGAGCACGGCCGCGCCCGCGCGCGCGGCGCGCAGAGCGACCGGAAGAAGGGAGCTCAGGAGTTCTTGTCTTCCAGTCCCAGGCCGAACATCGCCTCCAGGTCGTGGGCCGAGAACTGCTGGAACGCGACCATGGTCTGGGTGCGCTCGATGCCATCGAGCCTGGTCAGATGATGGGTCACCACCTTGGCCAGGTCCTCGTGCTCGCGGACTCTCGCGACGGCGATGAAATCCCACTCGCCGGTGACTGTGTAGACCTCGGCCACGCCTTCGACATCGGCCAGCTCGGCTCCCAGGTGGGTCAGCCCGTCACGCGTCGATTTGACGAGGATGAAGGCCGTCAGCATGGCTCCAGGGCATTCTAATCGCCCTGCTAAACTGTCAAGGTATGGCACTTGACACCCTGCAGGCTCGCGGTCGCACTCTCGCGCTCTACGAGCGGTATGGAGCCCTTCTCACCGAGCACCAGCGCCAGGTGATCGACCTCTCTCTGCGCAGCGACTGGTCGCTTGCGGAGATCGCTTCGCACCAGGGCACGTCGAGGGCCGCGGTGCACGACATCTTGCGTCGGTCCGCGCTCGCCCTCCAGGAATATGAGAAGCGCCTCGGCCTGCTCGCGGAGTCTGCCCGCCGGCGGCGCGCGGTGGAAGCCCTGGAGCGCGAGCTGAACGGCTTGAAGCGACACCTTGCCCGCATCGAAGGTGGCGCCTAGATGTTCGAGGCCCTGAGCGAGCGGCTCGCCGCCGCGCTCAAGAAGATCAGCGGCCGCGGCGTGCTTCGGCCCGAGGATGTGGACGCCGGCTTGCGCGAGGTGCGGCTCGCTTTGCTCGAAGCCGACGTGAACTTCAAAGTCGTGAAGGGGTTCGGGGAGAAGGTGAGGGAAAGGCTCGCCGGGGCCGAGATCTCGCCGAGCCTGACGGCGCCGCAAACCGTGGTCAAGGCCGTCCACGACGAGCTGGTCGAGCTGTTGGGGGCCAACGCTGAGGGCCTGCGCTACAAGGCTCAACCTCCGACCGTGTTGATGCTTGTCGGGCTGCAGGGCTCAGGCAAGACGACGACCGCGGTGAAGCTTGCGTTGCTGGCGCGCCGCGACGGGCACCGGCCGTTGGTCGCCGCGCTGGACCTCCGCCGTCCGGCGGCTGTCGATCAGCTGCGCACGCTGGCCGAGCGGGAGCACATCGCGTTCCACACCGGAGAGGGCGCCGTCGAGACGATCGCGCTGGCTGCGGTAGCCGAGGCGCGGCGCGTCAACTGCGATGTCGTCGTGCTCGACACCGCCGGGCGGACGCATATCGACGCCGAGCTGATGGCTGAGCTCAAGAGCATCAAATCGGCTCTTCCCGCGGCCGAGACGCTGCTCGTCGCCGACTCGATGACCGGCCAGGAAGCGGTCAAGGTGGGTGAGGCATTCGGTAGGGAGGTCGGTGTAGAAGGCGTGATCCTGACCAAGCTGGACGGCGACGCGCGTGGCGGGGCAGCCCTCTCCCTGCGCGTGGCGACGGGCGAGCAGATCCGCTTCGCCGGCACGGGGGAGAAGCCCGCCGACCTCGAGGTATTCCACGCCGAGCGGATGGCTTCGCGCATTCTCGGCATGGGCGATGTGCTGTCGCTGATCGAGAAAGCCGAGCAAACCGTGGATCGGGAAAAGGCCGCCGAGGTGGAGCGGCACCTTCGCGCGGGCCAGCTCAGCTTCGACGATTTCCTGGCCCAGATCCGTCAGCTGCGCGGCATGGGCTCGCTCGAGGGGCTTCTCGAGATGGTCCCCGGTGGGGGTCAGCTGAAGGGCCGGCTGGCGGGCGCCAACACAGAGTTGGAGATGAAGCGGATGGAGGCCATCATCCTCTCCATGACGCCTCGGGAGCGGGCCCACCCCGAGCTCATCGACGGAGCGCGGAAGCGCCGGATCGCCCGTGGCAGTGGCGCGAAGCCCGCCGACATCAACCGGCTGCTCAAAGCACGCGACGCGATGCAGAAGATGGCGAAACAATTCGGTACGGTCACCAGGAAAGGCAAGCTCGGCGCAATCCCGCGCCTCGGACAGATCGGATAGATACAAGGAGGAGCAGTTGGTAAAGATCAGGTTGAGGCGGATGGGGGCCAAGAAACACCCCTTCTACCGTCTCGTGGTGGCGGACGCGCGCTCTCCGCGCGACGGCCGCTTCATCGAGCACCTCGGGTACTACGACCCGATGACCGACCCGGTGCAGGTCAAGATCGATGTGGAAAAAGTGCAGAAGTGGCTGCAGCAGGGCGCACAGCCGAGCGAGGCGGCGCGCAGCCTGTTGAAGCGGGAGGGAATCCTTGAGCGACGTGCAGAGAAGTCGACCCCCGCGGCGTGACTTTCGGCGCGGAGGAAGCGGTGGTTTCAATCGTGGCGGCGGTGAGTTTCGGCGTGACAGGCCGGCCGCCAACGGGCCGGGCATCGACTACCGCGCCATGGTCGAGTACGTGGCGAAGTCGCTGGCCGCGAAGCCGGAGGAAGTCCTGGTCGAGGCGTTCGAGCGCGGCGGCGGGACGGTGGCGATCAAGGTCAAGCTGGCCGACGAGGACGTAGGGCGTTTCATCGGCAAGGCCGGCCGCAACATCGAGGCCATCCGGACGCTGGTCCGGGTCGCGTCCTTGCGCGACCGCAAGCGTGTGTTCGTCGACCTGGCGAACCCGTCGCTTTCCTCGTCGAACTTTGCGCCGCGAAGCGGACGGAGATCGGGCGGTGAGGTGACCGCATGATCCGAGTCGGCCAGGTGACGGGGGCCTATGGGTTGGATGGAGCTGTCAAGGTGACTCCCTTGACAGACTTCCAGGATCGATTCGATCCTGGGGCCAGCCTGCTGCTGGATGGTTGCGCGCGCCAGGTGGAGTGGAGCCGGGCCAGCCAACCGGGACTCGTGGTGAAGCTGCGCGGGATCGAGAACCGGACGGTGGCTGAGCTGTTTCGCGGTCGGTACCTCGAGCTGCCGGACGAGGAGATGCGCTCGTTGGAGGAAGGTCGTTTCTATCATCGGCAGGTCGTGGGCCTTGCCGCAGTGACCCAGTCGGGCGAGCCCATTGGCGTCATCGAAGAGGTGCTGGAGCGGCCAGCCAACGACGTGTGGGTCAGCCGCCATGGCTCGATCGAGCACCTGATCCCGGCCACCAAGGACGCCGTGCTGAGCGTCGACGTCAGCGGCGGGCGGGTTGTCGTCGCCGATTGGCTGATGCAATTTGAGGAAGCAAAAGACAAGCAGGAATGAGATTCGACGTCGTCACGATCTTTCCCGGCATGTTCGGCCCCGTGTTTCGGCAGGGAGTGATCGCCCGCGCCATTGAGCGGGGCTTGGTCGAGCTGCATGCGCACGACATTCGTGCGCACACCCACGACCGTCATCGACAGGTCGACGATATGCCTTTCGGCGGCGGTCCGGGAATGGTCATGAAACCAGAGCCGGTGATCGAGGCCGTGGAAGCGATCCGGGCGACGAATCATGGCCCGGTGATCCTGATGGAGCCATGGGGCGAGCGCCTCGACCAGAAGGTCGCGGGGCAGCTCGCGATGGAACCAGGCTTGATCATCGTCTGCGGCCGCTACGAGGGCATCGACGATCGTGTTCGCACCGCGCTGCAGGCGCGTGAGATCTCGATCGGCGATTACGTGCTGACGGGTGGAGAGATTCCCGCGATGGTCGTCATCGACTCAGTGGCGCGCCTGTTGCCGGGGGTCGTCGGCGATCCCGGCTCGCTGGCCCAAGACAGCTTTGCCGATGCCGAAGAACTAACGGGCTGGCCGCAGTTCACCCGGCCCGCTGAATATCGAGGCATGACGGTCCCCGACGTTCTCCTCTCCGGCGACCATGCGCGGATTCGGCAGTGGCGGCGGCAGCAGGCCGCGCAGAGACGCGATCTATCAGAGATAAGGCACCCCAAGGAGGTGAAGAAGTCATGAATGTCATCCAGCAGCTCGAGAAAGAGCAGCAGAAGAAAAAGACGCCGGCGCTCCGTGCCGGCGACACCGTAAAGGTGCACGCCAAGGTTGTCGAGGGCACGCGGGAGCGGATCCAGGTGTTCGAAGGCACTGTGATCCGCGTCACCGGCGGCGGCCTGCGTCAGAACTTCACCGTGCGCCGCGTCACCCACGGCGTCGGCGTGGAGAGGACCTTCATGATCCACTCGCCCCGCATCGACAAGATCGAGGTGCTGCGCCACGGCGACGTCCGCCAGGGTCGCCTCTACTACCTGCGCGGCAAGGTCGGGCGCGAGGCTCGCATCCGCGAGCGCAGGCGGCTCGTTGCCGAGCCGGAAGACCAATCGACGACCGAGCCGGAGGCGGTCGACGAAGAGGTGGCGGAGGAGCCGGAGAAGCAAGAGGCCTAGGTCCTGTAAAGAGGCTTGGCGGCCGGCGCCGGGCCTCGGTACTCTCCTTCTGAATGCGTCCCCAGCTCTGGAAGTTCGAGCGTCGCGCCCAGGCCATGGGCTACGAGGTGGTCGTGGGGGTCGACGAGGTCGGGATGGGGCCGCTGGCGGGCCCCGTCGTCGCGGGCGCGGTCGTGCTCAAGGTCGGAGACCGCATACGCGGTCTCAACGATTCCAAGCTCATGACGGCGGACGAGCGTGAGCAGGTCGACAAGATCATTCGGCGGCGGGCTGTCGCGGTGTCCCTTTGCGCTGTCGACCACACCCAGGTAAACCAGCTCGGACTCTATGGGGCGCGCAAGCTTGCTCACGCGGGAGCGGTGGCGGGATTGAGCGTCAAAGCCGAATACCTGCTGATCGACGCATTCGACATTCCGGATGTTCCTCTCCCGCAGATGGCGGTCGTTCGCGGGGACAAGGTCTGCGCCTCGATCATGGCCGCCAGCATCGTCGCCAAGGTCGCGCGCGACCGCGCGATGATCGACTACGACCGGCTCTACCCGGGTTGGGGTTTTGCCGACCACAAGGGATACGCCACTCCGTCGCATCGCGCCGCGATCCGGCGACTCGGGCCAAGTCCCATCCACCGGACGTCTTGGGCGCCCTTTCGCGTCTCCGCGCTGGCAGGGCTGCAGAGCTAGGGCGCGCCGGCGAGAGGGCAGCCGCCGACCTGCTGCGGTCGCGCGGCTACCAGATCGTGGGAGCGGGCTTCCTCGCCAGGCGCGGCGAGCTCGACCTCGTCTGCAGGCGAGGACGGGAGCTCGTAGTCGTCGAGGTGAAGACGCGCTCCACGGACGCGTTCGGCACGCCCCTCGAGGCGGTTGGATCACGAAAGCGGCGCGCGCTCGTGGCCGCCGCCGCCGAGTACCGGGCCCTGGCGGAATGGCGCGGCCCGATCCGGTTCGCGGTGGTCGCCGTGACGGTCAGACCTGACGGGAAACTGGTGGCGGAGCTGATAGAAAACGCGTTCTGATGCCTGCGAGCGCCGGCAGTCACGTGTCTGCGGGGTTGTGGAAACCCGCGAGCGCAGTCGCGGAACCTAGCGCCAGTGGCGCTCGAGCTCGGACGCGTACTGCCTACCGATCACGCCGGCGCTGCTGAGCAACCAGTTGTCCAGCCGCCGCGTTCCCCGCGGCTTTTCATGCGAGACGAGCAGCTCCTGCATCAGCCCCTCGAGCTCGGGCTCGTTCAGGGTGACGTCCCTGACGATGCTTCCGATGACCCGAGCGGCACGGATCGTGTTGCGGGGGGAGATATGCACAAAACGCGGATGGCGCCCGACCGCGATCGCGATCGATTCGACCATCTCGCTGTAGTAGATGATCTCCGGCCCCGCGGCATCGACGGTGACGTTCCCGCCTTGCGCCGCCGCCCATGTCGCGATCTCCGCCACGTCCTCTCCCGCGACAGGTTGCAGCCGGTAGTCGCCCCGGCCGGGAATCCCAAAGACAGGCAGTCTGCGCAAGAGCCACGCGATGTTGTTGATCAAGATGTCGCCCGTGCCGAAGATCAACGTGGGGCGCACGATCGCCCACTCGAGCCGCGACTCCCGGACGGCGTTCTCTGCGCGCGCCTTGCCGGCGTAGTAATCGAGGGGCGAGTCCATCGAAGGGTTGCTCACGGAGATGTGCACGACCTTGCGCACCCCCGCATCGCGGGCCGCGCCAACCAGGATTCGCGTGTTGGCGACGGCGTCCCCGAAACGGACGCGGCCATGGCGAAAGCGGACCCAGTACGTGTTGTAAAGGATGTCCGCGCCGCGGAGGCTCTCGACCAGCGCCGCCCGGTCGGTGAACTGGAGCGGCGCCACCTCAGCGGTGATGTCCTCGGCGCCGGCCCGCTGCGGATGGTTCGTCAGGGTCTTGACCCTTCGCTCCTCCGCGAGCAGGCGCCGGGCGATGAACCGGCCCGTGAAGCTGTACGCCCCGGTCACGACGTCGAAGCCCCGCTGCTCCATCAGCCCGTCAAAAAGGAAAGCGAGTCAGGTCGTAGGCCGCCGAACCCGGCCGGACGTGCCCGGTGATGACGACACGCGGGCGGTGGCGCACGGCTTCAGCGGGATGGATCTCGGGACGCAGACCGTTGAAGATAGGAAATCGCAGGGTCCCGTCCGGCGACCACTCCGAATAACGGATGCTCACCACCAGGTCCGGCCTGACCCAGTTGACCGGCCGCATCATGATCGGGGGCGGGTCGAGGGGCGAATCGTCCGTCGCGAGCTCGACCAACGTGTCGCGCAGCGCGGCGGTCGCTTCGTCGTCGTAACCGCCGCCGACTGTGCCGCACGGCAGGAGACGGCCGTCCTCGTGGTAACCGACAAGGAGCGCGTCGAACGGCTTGCCGCCCGACATATCGCCCAGCCAGCCGATGACGACGAAGTCGTCGGACTTAACGGCCTTGACCTTCAGCCAGAAGGGGCTTCGCTGCCCCGGCACGTATGGGCTTTGCCGGTGCTTGGCGACCACGCCCTCGAGGCCGCGTTCGAGGCACGCCTCGAAAAGCTCGACCCCGTCCTCTTCTATGTGGTCGGGGACAAAGAGATGCCCGCCCGCTTCGACTGACTTCGCCAGTCTCGCGCGCCGCCGCTGGACCGGTTGCCTCAGCAGGGGCCGGCCTTCGAGGTAGAGCGCGTCAAAGGCCAGGTACGCGGTCGGAATCTCGTCTCGCATCCGTGCGCCTCCCGCCAGTCGCTGGCGCAGGCGGGGATAGTCCGGCCGGCCGTCGGCGTCCGTGGCGACGAGCTCGCCGTCAATAACGCTCCCTGGCGGGACGCGTTTTGCCGCCGCGGCGACCTCGGGCAGCTCAACGGTGAGGTCGTTCAGACCGCGGTCTTTGAGCCTGACGTCTCCGTTCGAGTCGCGAAAGAGGATGCAGCGCAAGCCATCCCATTTGACCTCGAAGAGGTATTCCGCCGAGCTGAACGGCGCTTCGGCCGAGGCGGCCTGCATCGGCCGCAGCTCCTCGGGAAAGCTCTCGAGCTCGATCTGGAGCTGGTCGTCTTGTTCTGACGTGGGCACTGCGCGCGCCCGGCGGGGCTGCATCCGCCTCACATTAGGGGCAGCTCGGCTACGAAGCTTTACGACGTCTCCTGGTCTCGGCGGCCGGCTTCTCACGGCTCGCGCGGTGCTTCTTGGCCTGCTCCACCGACTGGCGCAGGGCTTCCATCAGATCCATGACCTTGGCCGGCTGCGGCGCCTCCGGCGCCTCGATCACCTCACCCTCCGCCTTGGCATGGACGACCTTCATGACCGCCTCGCGGTAGTTGTCCTTGTAGCGGCTGGGGTCGAAGCTGTCAGCAAGGCTCTCGATCAGCGCCTTCGCCATCTCGAGCTCCTTGGGGTTGATCTTCACCTCGTCCTCCAGGCCTTTGAGTCCCTCGGTCGTGCGGATCTCGTCGGGCCAGTGGAGCGTGTTCATGATCAAACCCTTGCCATTGGGATGCATGGCGGCGAGGTGTTCTTTGTCGCGCAGCGCGATCTTGGCGATGGCCATTCGTCCGGTTGCCTCGAGGGCGCGACGGAGCAGGTGATAGGGCTTTCTGCCGAGCTCTTCCGGCTCGACGTAATACGCGCTGTCGAAGTACAGCCCGGGCTCGACCTCCTCGACCGGCACGAACTCCTCGATGTCGATGGCATGCGCGGTGGGTAGGGGCAGGTTGTCCAGGTCCTTGTCCTCGATGATCACATAGCGGTCCTTGCCGATCTCGTAGCCGCGCTGGATCTCGCTGTAAGCCACCTCATGGTCGCCTTCCGCGCACCAGCGCTTGTAGGAGATGGGGGAGTGGTGGTCCGGACAGAGCTGCCGGAAGGACACTTTGGCGCTTGACTCGGTTGCGTTGTACAGGCGGATCGGGATCGAGACCATCCCGAAAGAAACCACGCCCTTCCACATCGATCTCGGCATGGCGACGCAGTTTACCTCCTAAATGCGTGATTGGCTACTTTTCGTAGGTTGAGCCAGGGCTCGGCCCTCGCTGGAGCAACGCTCAAGCGCCGACGTCCCGCCTCTGCATAGCAAGTATCGAGCTTGCGAGCCCGACAAGGGAGAGAAGGAGGAGCAAGGCGACGTTGCGGCCGTCGACACCGGTGAGGAGCGGCGTGCCGAACAGCTTGAAAGCCGAGAGGTCCTGCACCCACAGCGGGAGCTTGTAGATCGACCCGAGCTCGGTGTCGAGGTAGCTGGCGAAGGCAAACGCGCCCAGCAAGCCGACCGCGGCCCTTGGATTCCATGCCGCGAGCAACGACCCTGCGCAGGCGAAGACGAGCGCGAAGGGAACGAGCATCAGCGAGGCTGCCACAACACGCCCCGCGTTCAAGTCGATGCCCTGCATGTGCGACGCGTAGTAAAGCGTCGTCCCACTCGCCGCCACGATCACGAGGGCGCAAACGACGAGCGTCGTCATCCGCTCCACGACGACCGCGGCGCGTGAGATTGGCTGGCTCAGCGTCACCTCGAGGCGCCCGTCGGTGTCCTCAGCCGACCAGCGGGCGACGTACGTGACGGCCAGCGCCGCGAAAAGCAGCTGCGCGACGTTGAACCACGTGAAGCCGAGCACGCCGGGATACACCTGCTGCCGCACGAAGATCGAGAGGTAGGGGAGAAGAGAGGGAAGCGACAAGAGGACCTGGACGATCGTCCTGGTCAGCGAGACGAAGACGATCGCAAGCGCAGCCATGCCGACCGCCCAGACCGCGGTCGCGATCCGGCGCTCGAAGACCCCACGCAAGACAGGCCATCGCCACCACACCGTGCCGGAAACGATGTTGCTCACCGCACGCGCGCGGGCTGGAGTTCGAACCAGAGCCGACCCCAGATCGCGAAGCTCGAACGCAGCGGCGGCGGCCGCCGCTGCCACGACGGAGACGCCGATCAGCACCACTACGGCGCGCCCCTCGAAGTGACCACCCGGAGGTAGTGGTTGGCTCAGGTCGTAGTAGCGAAATGGTGAAAGCCACCGCCACGTTGACAGCCAGTCGAAGACTCGGCTGAGACTGTTGAGGAGAAACAGGCCGAGCAGCAACACACCCGCTGCCGCGGTCGCGACCCGCGCGGCCGCGAGCTGTGCGACCAGGAGCGAGAGCGCGTAGCAAAAAAGTCCCACCGCGACCAGCAGTCCAGAGGCCTCGATGAGGCCGAGCGGTGCGACGGACTCGCGGCCCGACGCCACTCCGACGAAAAAGCCCGCGCCCGCGGCCGCGGCCGCGATGACGAGGCCGAGGGCGAAGGCGGCGGTCCGTGCGGCGATCAGCCCGATGCGAGAGATTCCCGTCGCGAGCGCGGCTTCGACGAGCCCGCGCTCCTCGTCGCCGCGGGCCGCGCCCGTGGCGCTTGCGAGGGCCCACACCGCGAACAGGATCGCCAGTGGATGGAAACCGCGGAACTCGACATACCCGCCGACAGTGTCGGGCCGGATGGGCGGAGGAAACAGGGCGCTGAACTGCGACGCGAGGGCGAGGATGGAATTGCCGAACGCGATGCGCTCGTCAGGCGTGTGGCCGGCGATCTGATAGAAGCCGACGGTCTGGATCAGCGCCGACACAAAAGCCGCCAGCGAAAAGCCCACGACACCCCAGCGGCCCAGGCGCAGCCCGAAGAGGATCGTGGTCATGGCGTGAGCGCTTTGGGTTTTCTTTCGCTGAAGTAGCTGAGGAAGATCTCTTCAAGGCTTGGCTCCGTGCTGACGAAATCGACGACCTGCGCATCCCTGATCGCGCGCATCAACGCCTCGAAGCTTCCTCGCACCGTGCACGTCGCCCGCTGGCCGGTGACGGTCACCTCCGCGACTCCTTCCGCGCGTCGGAGCTCCACCTCCGGCACGGCCGTGTCGGGCGCGAACTCGATCTCCACACGATGGACGCGAATTCGCCGCAACTCCTCTAGCTGGGCCAGGCGGACAAGCCGACCGTCGCGAATGATGCCGACCCGGTCGCAGACGTGTTCGACTTCGGACAGGACGTGCGAGGAAAGAAAGACGGTGGCGCCGCCGTCCCGCGTTTCTCGCAGCAGCGCGTAGAACTCCTGCTGGTTGAGCGGATCGAGGCTGCTGGTCGGCTCGTCGAGGATCAGCAGCTCCGGCTCGTGCATGAACGCGAGGACGATCGCGAGCTTTTGCTTGTTGCCACTCGAGTATTCGCGGAAGCGCCGGCTCAGGTCCAGGTCGAACCGCTCGGCCAGGGCGCGCACCCTGCGGCGATCCACACCGCCGCGCATCCCGCCCAGGTAGGCCACCACCTCGCTCCCGCGAAGGCTTCCAAATTGCGGGACGTCGCCCGGCAGGTAGCCGACCTTCCGCTTGACCTCGACCGCTTCTCGAAAGCAATCCAGGCCGAAGACGTGCGCTGTGCCCTGGCTTGGACGGATCATGCCCATCAGCAGGCGGATGGTGGTCGTCTTGCCGGATCCGTTCGGCCCGAGGTAGCCAAAAACCTCCTGCGCCGACACCTGCAGGTCGAGGTCGAAGAGACCGCGCCCAACGCCGTAGTCCTTGGTCAGCCTGGAGGTCCTGATCGCGGGGGCCGCCATTTCGGGGAGCATATAGGCACAGTGCAGCTGGGCGACCTCGAGCTTCACCTGTTGGTGACCGACCACTGGAAAGCCGACGGGGGCTTGATGTTCGGTGTCGTGCCGAAGCTCCTGTGGGAGAAGCAGAAGCCGCCCGACGCGAACAACATGATCGACTGCGCGTGCGTCTGCCTCATCGCGCGCATCAACGGTCGGGTGATCGTCTGCGAGACCGGGATCGGCAACAAGCTGAGCGAAAAACGGGCGCGGCAGGTGGCACTGCGCGAGCCGGAGGACATCCTTCATCATCTGCAGCGCCTGGGCATTCGCGCCGATGAGGTCGATGCCGTTCTCACGACCCACCTGCATTGGGATCACGCCGGCGGCCTGACACGGCGCAACGAGATGGGCAAGCTCCAGCTCACCTTCCCGAACGCCCGTCATTTCGTCCAGCGCACGGAGTGGGACTTCGCCCTGCACCCCGATGTGCGTAGCGCGACTGGTTATGTAATCGACGACTTCACTCCGCTCGCCGATGGCAACCAGGTCGTGGAGTTTCTGGACGGCGACGCCGAGGTTCTCCCAGGCGTGCGCATCCGGCACGTCGGCGGCCATACGCCCGGAAGCCAGATCCTGATTTTGCAATCCGGCGAACTGGGATGCGCTGTCACCGGTGACCTCGTCTGCCAGACGCCACACCTTCGCGTTCCGTGGAACATGTCCGCGGACATCGAGCCACTGCGAGTCTTCGAGCAGAAGGCGCGGCTGTTCGAAGAGGCGGAGAAGCATCGTTGGCTGCTCGTGCTCAGCCATGAGACCGATCAGCCGGCCGGCTATCTCGAGGAAGGCGGGCGGTGGCGGCCCGAGCCGAGGCTCATGTGAGCTTCACCAGCACGGACGGGCGCAAGCTCACGTATCGCAGGCTGGGTCGCGGCCCCGTGGTCGTGTGTCATCCGGGCGGCCCCGGATTCTCCTCCGCCTATTTCGGCGACCTGGCTGCCCTGTGGGAGCAGTACACGCTGATCATGCTCAATCCCCGCGGCACCGGTGGCTCGGGCCGGCCGGCGGACAAGCGCGCCTATCAGATCGACGACTACGTGACGGATGTCGAGGAGCTTCGCGTGCACCTCGGACTGGAGCGGATGCTCTTGCTCGGTCATTCGCACGGCGGAATCGTGGCGCAGGCGTACGCAGCGAAATTCCCCGGTCGCGTCCGCGCGCTCGTGCTCGCGTCGACGCTGGCCCGGTTCGCGGCGGAGCAGGAAACCGTCATGCGTGAAGAAATGGAAAAGCGATCCGGGCAGGCCTGGTACCAGGACGCGACGCAGGCGCTCGAGCAGGAGCAGGCGGCGAAGTTCGAGACCGACGAAGAGCTTGCCGAGCTGACCTTTCGGGAGCTGCCGCTGTACTTCGCGCACTTCGGCCCGGCGGAGGCCGGTTATCTCGACACGCTTAAGTCCGACACGGTCAACGCCGACGCGCTGAAGCTCTTCAACAGCGAAATCTTCAACACATTTGATCTGCGCAGCGCGCTGCCGAACATCACCGCCAAGACGCTGGTCATCACCGGCGATGAGGACTTCATCTGCGGACCCATCTGCTCCGACGAGATCTGCGCCGGGATCGCCGGAGCGCGGAAGGTGATCGTCGGCGACGCGGGCCACATGCTCTTCGTCGAGCAGCCGCAAGC
>DASPYE010000120.1:0-5303 GCA_035636935.1 Candidatus Dormiibacterota bacterium
TCCGACCTGGAGCATTACGCCGACCCAGCTCAGCGCAAGCCAGCCCGCGAGCAACGTCGCCCAGCTGGGCCGGGGCGCGCGCGGATCCTCGGTTTCGAGCAAGACGATCGCGACCGTCGCGGCGGTGCCGCCGGCGATCGCTGTGAGCACGACGCTGCCACCTTCGATCGCCGCGATGGCGGAGGCAAGACCGAGCAGCGAGATGCTGATCTCCTGCCAGGTGCGCGGCTGCAGCGTGAGGAGCACAGCCGTTGGTGTCGCGATCATCAGGCCGAAGGCAAACGTGACCGCGTCGATGCGCAGGTCGAATGACGAGCCGTAGCCGAGCGAGCCGAGCGTGAGCTCGAGCGACGAGCGCACCGGGATCCAGACAGCGAGCAGGGCGGCGACGGCACTCCAGGCTCCGATTGCCGCCGCCACGCGTCCCAGGCTCGTGCGTGCGAAGCCAAAGACCGCAATCACAACACCAGCCACGAGGGGCAGAACAACCGGCGCGAGTACAGCGGCTGACGGCATGAGCGCCGTCTAAGTTAGCTGTCCTGATCCTTCAGGCGGTCGAGGGCCTCCCTGATCGCCTGGGCGCGCTCCTCGAGGTTCTTGACGACCTCCGGCGGCGCCTTCTCCTGAAAGTCCTGGTCGGCCAGCCGGGATTCGATCTTCGCGAGGTCGGCTTCCAGCTGTTTGATCTCTTTCTGCCGGCGTGCGTCGCCCGATCCCGCGGGAAAGTTCACGCGCCCGGCGGCGACGGCGAGCGGCGTCCCTCCAGCGAGGTCGTCGACGAGGTCGGCGTGCACAAGCTTCGCGGCAAGACCCGCGATGGTGCGGTTGATGGAGCTGTCGAGCTGCAGCTGCCCGCCGCGCACCGGCGCGCGCGCGGCTTGCCGGTGGCCGCGCACCTCCTCGACGATCCACATCACCTTCTCGAACTCGGCCTCCGCCCCGGCATCGACGAAACGGTCGCGCAGGTCAGGCCAATCCGCCCGCATCAGGTACTCACGATCCCCGGGCAAGCGTGACCACAGCTCTTCGGTCACGAACGGCATGAAGGGATGGAGAAGACGGAAAAGCGTGTCGAGGCAGAAGTAGGCCACGTCCTGGGCCACCGGGTCGCCGTCGCGCAGCCTGTCTTTGACAGATTCCAGGTACCAGTCGCAGAGCTCATTCCACGCGAATCCGTAGGCCGCGTTGATCGAGTCCTGGAAAGTGAAGTTCTCGATGCCTGTGCTGATCTGTTGGGCCGCGACGGACAGACGTGAAAGTATCCAGCGGTCTTCGAGGTGCTCACGCGCTTCGAGCATTCCCGGAGCCTGCGCCGATCGGGTTCCCGGAGAGCTCAGCACGAGCCGGGTGGCGTTCCACAGCTTGTTGCAGAAGCGCCTGTAGCCCTCGACGCGGCTCTCATCGAAGCGCACGTCCTGGCTCGACATGGCCACCGAAGCAGCCCAGGCGCGCAGCGCGTCCGTGCCGTACTTCTGGATGAGGTCGCGCGGGTCGACGCCCGTGCCGAGGGATTTCGACATCCGACGCCCGTCCGCGGCCTGAACCTGGCAGGTGATGGCCACATCGGAGAACGGCACCTCGCCCATGAACTCGAGGCCCGTCATGATCATCCGGCTGACCCAGAGGTTGATGATCTCCCGGGCCGTGACGTTGAGGTTGTTCGGGTAGAAGGCTTTCAGGTCATCGGTCTCCTCGGGCCACCCAAGAGTCGCGAACGGCCAGAGCGCGGACGAGAACCAGGTGTCCAGGACGTCGGTGTCCTGCGTGAGATCGGCTTCGCTGCATTCATCGCACTTGTCGGGTCGGTCGACTGCGACGGTGGTGTGTCCGTTGGCGCAGTAGTAGACCGGCACCCGATGGCCGAGCCACAGCTGCCGTCCGATGTTCCAGTCGCGCAGACCGCGCAGCCAGTCGAGGTAGGTCCGCTCGTATCGCTCGGGATGCCAGCGCACCTTGCCCGCATCGGACGCGGCGAGCGCCTCGTCCCGCATCTCCTCCATGCGCAGCCACCACTGCTCGCTGATCAGCGGTTCGATGATCGACTTGCAGCGGTCGCAGTGCCCCACCTCGTGCGTGTACGGCTCCTCCTTGACCAGCAAACCCTGCTTGTTGAGGTCGGCGACGATCCGCTTGCGCGCCTCCAGCGCCGGCAGCCCGTCGTAGGGCAAGCGCGGCACCTGCATGCTCCCGTCGAGGTGCATACCGTTGACGATCTCGAGCCCGTGCCGTTGCCCGATCTCGTAGTCCATCGGGTCATGGCCGGGCGTGACCTTCAGCGCGCCGGTGCCGAAGTCTTTCTCGACGGCGTCGTCGGCGACGATGGGCAGCTTGCGGCCGACCAGCGGCAGGATGGCCGTCTTGCCGATCAGATGCTTGTAGCGCTCGTCGTCCGGATTCACAGCGACGCCGGTGTCGGCCAGCATAGTTTCCGGCCGGACGGTTGCGATGATCACCTCGCCGCCGCCCTCCACGGGGTACTTGATGAAGTACAGCGTGTCCTGATGCTGCTGCCATTCGACCTCCAGGTCCGAGATCGCGGATTGGTCGTGCGGGCACCAGTTGACGATGCGCGGTGCGCGATAGATCCAACCGCGGTCGAAAAACTCGACGAAAGCGGTCATCACCGCGCGCACGTAGGCCGCGTCCATGGTGAACCGAAGCCGCGTCCAGTCAAGGGAGATGCCCAGGATGCGGTCCTGGCTGACGATGGTCTCGCCGACGTCGCGATACCACTCGTCGACCCGTGCGGTGAAAGCATCGCGGCCCAGCTGTTCCTTTGTCATCCCTTCATGCGCGAGCTGGCGCTCGATCACGTTTTGCGTGGCGATCGCGGCGTGGTCGGTGCCGGGCAGAAAGAGCACCTCGCTTCCCGTCATCCGGCGGTAGCGCGCGCAGATGTCCTGCAGCGTGTGGTTCAGGGCGTGGCCCATGTGCAGCTCGCCGGTGATGTTCGGCGGGGGCAGGCATATGCAGTACTTGGGCTTTGAGCTCTTTGCGTCGGCGATGAATAGTCCGTCCGCCTCCCAGCGCGCGTACCAGCCGGCCTCGATGGCCTGAGGGTCAAACGCTTTCGGCATTCCGTTCTGTTCTTTCATGGGGGCGTGTTTCATCGCTCGGGATGGTTCGTTGGCGCCGGCGAGATGGTCGCTGCTAACGCGACCGAGCCGGCGAGGGTACAGATACGTTCTCGACCAAGCTCATGGTGTTTGAAATTCTAGCGTTTGTCCCGCTGGTGCCTGTCGAGAGCCTCGTTGGAACGAGTGGCGCCCATCCACCGCGCCGTGGTCGCGAAAACGCCGGGCGTTAGAGCCTGCAGCTTGAGCACGGTCCTGAGCTGGATCGGCACGACGTCGATCTCTCGCCGGTTCCTCGAGATCGCGCGCCAGACAGCGTCGGCCACCTGGGCGGGCGACACCTCACCGGCGATCGGGTGAGCCTTGAGCCCGGTCACCGCCCACATGCCGGCCTCGCTCACAAACGTCGGGCTGATCACCGACACGCCAACGCCCGTCCCCCAAAGCTCTTCGCGAAGCGCCAGACCAAACCCGCGAATGCCGAACTTGGTCGCGTTGTACATGCTCTCGCCACCGGCGGGAAGCTTGCCCGCGATGGAAGACATGAACACCATGTGACCGGATTTGCGCTCGAGCATCCCGGGCAACAGCTTGGTTGCGAGGACGATGCCCGCACGGAGGTTGACCGCGATCGCGCGGTCGACCTGGTCGATGCGGAACGTCGCAAGGCGTCCTGTGGCAGGGATGCCGGCGTTAGAAAGGAGCACATCGACGGGGCCTGCCTCGTCGGCCAGTCTCTCGGGTTCACCCGGACGGGAGAGGTCTGCCGCGATGACGCGTGAATCGCCGAGCTCGCCGGCCAGCTTCTCCAGCGCAACCTGGTTGCGCGCCGAGAGGATGAACGTCGCGCCCTCTCGGTGCAGGCGGCGGGCGATGTGCGGACCGAGGCCGGTCGAGGCTCCGGTGAGAAGAACCGTCTTCCCGCGAACGTCCACCGCTGAAGGATAGGCCCCGCCTGCCGCCAAGACAGGCCTGCGCGTACCCTCGCCGCAAATGGCAAAAGGGTCCGGTCCATTTGAAATCTGGCGTCGGCGCCGACAGCGAGCAGGCCCGAGCGTAACGTTGATCGACCTTTACCGCCTGGTTGCTGAGCCGAGAGGACTGAGTGCTGAGCAGCTGCCACTGGACGAGCGCAGAGCTTTGCAAGATCTGGCGCTCCCCGTGATATGGCCCGGGTACCAGGTGCCTCCTCACACCGATCGATTCCAGAGCGATCCGGTCGAGATCGTCCTCTACGATCCGGCCTGGCCGGCGCGCTTTCAGAGTTGGCAAGACCGCCTGAGCGCGGCTCTCGGCGCCGCCGCCCAACGCATCGAGCATGTCGGATCGACGGCAGTCGCAGGCTTGGCCGCCAAGCCGGTCATAGACATCCAGGTCGGCGTTGTCGACCCGGCACTTGAAAGCCTGTATGTCTCGCCCATTGAAGCGCTGGGCATCCAGCTGCGAAGCCGCGACCACGTACACCGCTTTTTCCGTCCCTTTTCGGGTCTTCCACGCGAGGTTCAGGTTCATGTCTGCGCTACCGGCGGCGGCTGGGAGCGGCGTCACCTTCTGTTTCGCGACTACCTCAGATCAAACGTGAAGGCTCGCGATGCGTATCTCACCGCCAAGCTCGACGCCGCTCAGCGGTGGCGCGACGATCGAATCGCTTACGCCGACGCCAAGACCGAAGTGATCAGCCGCCTGATGGAGCGCGCTGAAATCTGGGCCGTTGAGACCGGATGGCCGTCTTGAGGGCAGCTCAATTCCGCACGTTATGGCCGTCTCGTGCGTTTGCGAACGTCGAATTCCGCACGTTATGGCTGTCCCGTGTGAAATGAGTGACGCCTAGGCTGACTCTCCGACCGCCCGCGCGGGGCCCTCTGTTTCCTCGGCCACCTCAAACTCGGGCTCGAGTGCGTCGCGGATCGAGCGCTCCGAGATGATGCAGCGCTTGATCTCCGGCCGCGAGGGAATCTCGAACATCGAATTGAGCAACGACTCTTCGATGATCGACTTCAACGCACGAGCACCCGTGCCGCGCAGCAGCGCCAGCTCGGCGATCGCATCGAGCGATCCCTTCTGGAAGACGAGCTCGACGTTGTCCAGCGAGAAGAACTTCTGGTACTGCTTGACGAGCGCGTTCTTCGGCTCGGTGAGGATGCGCACGATGTCCTGCTGGTCCAGGTGGTGCAGCGTCACGATGATCGGCAGGCGGCCGATGAACTCAGGGATGAAGCCGTACTTCAG
>DASPYE010000121.1:0-2707 GCA_035636935.1 Candidatus Dormiibacterota bacterium
GCTTCGTACTCCCGTATGGAAATCGCGATTGAGCGCGGACCTCGAGGCGCGACCCGCGCCAAGGGAATATCGCTGGCGGATGCCGGCGAGCTGGTGGACGCGCAAGCGCCACTACCTCCTATATGTGGTGCGCGAGTTCACGGCGCTGCCGTTGGCGATCTGGCTGCTGTGGCTTCTCTATGACGTCACCCAGAAGACGACGACCTTCGGCAGGGCATTCGCCGTCTTCAGCATCGTCTGCCTGCCCTTCGCGCTTTACCACAGCGTCACGTTCCTCAGCCTGGCTGGCTCGATCATCCACCTGAAGCTGCTCGACCGACCGGTGTCGTCCCGCGTGATCGTCGCCTCGCAATTCGCGCTCTGGATCGGGGCTTCGGTCGTGATCGGCTTCCTTCTCCTGCGGCTGGCCCAATGAGCGAAGAGCTTCACCTCCCCGCTCGCCGGGGAGGTCGCCGCGAAGCGGAGGGTGGGGGCAACGGAACAAGCAGGCCGGCTCTCGCTCACCTTTTCTGGTGGTTCATGTTCGCCCAGGGCGGCGTCATCGCCGCCATCCTGCTGCCGGTCCACATCCTGTTCCAGGGAATCCTCGGCCCGCTGGGCCTCGTGCGCGTGGCCAGCCTCCACAACCCCGACATCATCGGCAACCCCATCGTCAAGCTCTACCTGCTCGTCCTGATCGCGGTGCCCTTCTTCCACTTCGCGCACCGCCTCCGTTACCTGCTCGTCGACTTCGGCGTGCCGGCCGCAAAGAGCGTGCCCGCGCAGATCGCGTTCTATGGCGGAGCCGTCCTGGTTGGGCTCGTGACCATCTACGTCCTACTGACCACGGCGCCGATCACGTTCGGTTAACCGTGGGCGTCGTCTATTTCGATGCGTCGGCTGATGTCACCCCACGCATGTTTGGGCGCGCGTCGTACCGCGTCTACTGGTGGACAGTCGGCAGATGGCTCACGTTTCTTGGTGTGATCGGGGTGATCTATTCACTCATTGCCTTTTCCCAGAACCTGCCGGGCTGGGTGCTAGGACTCGCTTTGTTCATGGTCGTGATCGGTCTGCTTGGTGGTCCAGGCTTTGGCTTGCCACGGCTGTTTGGCGAGGGCAATGCGCTCGCCAAAGGTCGCTTTCGGTTTCTGGCCAATGATGAGGGCGTAGTAGTTGAGACGCCCTTCGGACACCAGCAACTCAAATGGACCGCATACAGGAAGGCTTATCTAGACGGGAATTTTGTCTACCTTGTGATCACTGAGCGGGCCGTCCAGTGCATACCCCTTGCCATCGTTGGAGACCCTGCCCCCCTCACGAGCCACCTTCGCGAACTGGGTCTGCTTCAGTCGACACCGCGTAACTTCTTCGTGGTCTGAGAGAGATGTACATGGTCGAGGCGATCCCAGCTCCCGAGCTGGGCAATGCAAGCTTCCTGGTCGCCGACACAGATCACGGCGTCGCCCTCGTCATCGACCCATTGCGCGACATCGAGCGCTACCTCCATGTCGCGTCCAACCTCAATGTCAAGGTCACGCACGCGCTCGACACGCATCTGCACAACGACTACGTCTCCGGCTGCCGCGAGCTCGCGGCGGAGGTGGACGCGGATGTCTCAAGCCTCGACGTCGGTGCCGACCTCGAGGTTGGCGGGATCACGATTCGAGCGATCCATACGCCCGGACACACACCCGACCACAAGTCCTACCTGCTCAGCGAAGGGGGACGGCAGCGAGCTCTGTTCTCCGGCGGCGCCGTCATGCTCGGCGCGATCGCGCGCACCGACCTCTTCGGGCCGCACCTCGCGGTTCACCTCGCGCTGGAAGCCTTGAGCACTCTCCAGGTCCGGTTGCGCGGCCTTCCCGACGACATCGCGGTCTTCCCGACCCACGGCGGCGGGTCCTTCTGCGGGACTGGCGGGCGCAGCGGCCACGAGACGACGCTCGGCCAGGAGCGCAAGACCAATCCCTTCTTTCTCACGACCGAGGTGATGCCTTTTCTCGCGCGGGCGCTGAATCAGCATCGCTACCCGACCTATTACCGAGACATGGGCGCGATCAACAGGGGAGGGGCCACGCTCATCGGCAAATCGATCCCGCCACTTGCCGCGCTCACCGCCGATGAGGTCGCGCGGATGATGGACGATGGCGCCGCGGTCGTTGACGTTCGCATCGGCGGTGACTACGACCGCGGCCACATCCCCGGCAGCTACAACGTCGGGATCGACGGCCCTGTCAGCGCGTGGGTGGGCTGGCTGATCGCCCGCGGCCGTCCGCTGATCCTCGTCGGCGGCAGCGAGAAGGACTTGCGCACCGCCCAGAGGCAGCTGCTCAGGATCGGCTACGACACCATCGCGGGCGGCCTGGATGGCGGCATCGAAGCGTGGCATTCATCGGGGCGCGAGGTTTCGACGTTCGAGACGGTCGAGGTCGAAGACATGGCGCAGTGGGTGCTCAGCGCGGAGCCCATGACCGTCGTGGACACGCGCGACGAGCACGAGTGGGTGGCAGGTCACGTTCCGGGTGCAGTCCACATGTACGTGCCCGATGTTCCGCACCGTGCGGATGAGATCCCGCGCGACGCACCGGTCGCGGTGCACTGCGCGTCAGGCTATCGGGCGGGGATCGCTGCCAGCCTGCTCGAGCAGGCGGGGCTGAAGCGGATCATCCACGTGAACGGCGAATACAGCGATTGGGACCGCCTCCACCTCGCAGAGTCCGTGCCG
>DASPYE010000122.1:0-9223 GCA_035636935.1 Candidatus Dormiibacterota bacterium
GTGCCCGCGAGCTGGCCCTTGAAGTCGCGCGCCGTGTACACACCCGCCACGCCCGGCGCCTTGCTTGCGTCGGTGATGTCAATGCTCTTGACGCGCGCGTGCGCAAACGGGCTCCGGACAAAAGCCGCGAACGCGGCGCCCTGGCGTGTGAAGTCGTCGATGAAGTGGCCGTGGCCAGTGATCAGCCGCGGGTCTTCACGGCGGTGGATCTTGGCTCCGACGAGCTGTGTGACCGCCACGTCAGTCGCCTCCGGCGGCGACCGTGGCCTTCTTGCCCGTGGCGCCGCTCATCGTCTTGGAGGCCGTCTGGACTGCTTTGATGATGTTGACGTAGCCGGTACACCGGCACAGGTTGCCTTCGAGGCCCCTGCGGATCTCGTCTTCGGTGGGGTTCGGGTTCTGCGAGAGCAGGTACGCGGTGGCCATGATGAAGCCTGGCGTGCAGTAGCCACACTGCAATCCGTGCTCGTCCCAGAACGCCCGCTGGATCGGGTGCAGCTCGCCATCCTTGGCCAAGCCTTCGATCGTCTGCAGGCTCTTGCCCTCAGCCTGGACGGCAAACATCGTGCAGCTCTTCACGGCCTTGCCGTCGACGAGGATCGTGCATGCGCCGCACTGGCTCGTGTCGCATCCGATGTGCGTGCCGGTGAGCCCCAGGTTGTCACGCAGATGATGCACGAGCAGCAGGCGAGGCTCAACCTCGTGCTCGTGCCGGCGGCCGTTG
This sequence comes from Candidatus Dormiibacterota bacterium, assembly GCA_035636935.1. Classification (GTDB taxonomy): domain Bacteria; phylum Chloroflexota; class Dormibacteria; order Dormibacterales; family Dormibacteraceae; genus 40CM-4-65-16. Next base: position 725 of record DASPYE010000122.1, read on the forward strand.
ACGGTAGTGGCGACCTTCAGCTTCATACGGTCCTCCTTAACCCCTTCCGATGGCGGCGCGCGGCAGAACCGCGCGTGAAACGACCCCTGTTGCAGACGAACCCCTCTATTGCGCTACTTTTAGCCGGGAAATGCAACTGGAGAATTCCTTTCAGGTGAGCGCGCCCCCAGACCAGGTCTTCGAATACCTGCTCGACATCAACAAGGTTGTCGGCTGCGTGCCCGGCGCCGAGCTGTCGGAAGTCGTCGATCAGAGCACGTTCAAGGGCAAGGTCAAAGTGAAGGTGGGCCCGATCACTGTCGCCTACAGCGGGACGGCACGGATCTCCGAACGGAACGACGCCGAACGGCTCGCCACCCTTACGGCCGAGGGCCGGGAGACGACCGGCCCCGGGTCGGCGCGAGCCACGGCCCAGATGCATGTGCAGACCGCCGGCGAGGGTTCGCTGGTCCGGATCACGACCGAATACCACGTCGCCGGTCGGGTCGCGCAGTTCGGACGCGGCGTGATGGAGGACGTCTCCAAGCGCCTGATCAACGATATGGCGAAGTGCATCCAGGCCAACCTCGAGGCCGACGAGCCCGCGGTCGACGACGACGTCGCCGCGGCTGTCGAGCGCGCCGCTCCACATCAGCCGCGGCCGGAGGTGGCCACCGCGGCGCCGGTCAGCGCGTTTGGGCTCCTGTGGCACCTGGTCAAGGTGCGCGTGGCGAGGCTTTTCGGCCGGTCGGCCTAACCCGAGCTCGCCTCGAGCGAGCTCACCCCAGGAATACGGCGAGCATGAGGTCGCGATTGACCCAGATGTTCGGCTGGGTCCAGCTCTTGCCGGCGACGCCGAACATCGTGACCGTGACGTCGATCATGGCGAAGAAGCGGGACTTCATGAGGATCTCGGTGTGCATGCTCGGCTCGGTGGCGGACGGAAACTCGGCCGCGCCTGTGACCATGAAGTTCGCGCCCTGGAACATGACGTAACGCCGCGCCATGTCGGCGACCAGGTCAGGCGGGGGCGGCTCCGGCTCGATGGTGCGGATGCCTCCGATCAGGTTTTTGTTGAAGAGGCCCTCGGGCACCCCGCTAAGCGGCACTGCACCGGGGACCAGCGGTTCGGCGCTGACGTTTCGCATGTGAAAGAGAGGTTCGGGATCGTTGATCGTCTCCCTCAGCCGGCCGCCGCGGACCTGGACCTCGGCCGTCAGCCGCTCGTAGGCGGTCAGCACGTCGACTTTGCTCCAGGAAAGGTTTGCTGCGGTGAAGCCTCCGGAGGGGCTCGACATCGGCGGCAAGGATAGCGTCTTGGCTACCCCCCTGCCCCCATTCCAGACCCGAGAATGGGGCGATGCGCCTGGACGACGCCCGAGCTCGCATTCGCGAACGATCCGACCTCAACGCGTTCATCTCCGTCTCGGATGAGCGCGGCGACGGAACGGTGGTCGCGGTCAAGGACCTGGTCGACGTCAAAAGAATGGTCACGACGGCAGGCGGCGTGATCCTGCCGGCCGAGCCGGCGACCGACGACGCGCCCGTCATCACGCGGATCCGCCATGCCGGGTGTGTGGTGGTCGGCAAGGCCAACCTGCACGAGTTCGCGTACGGCGTGACAAGCGTCAACCCCCATTACGGGCCGGTGCGCAACCCGCTCGACCCAAGCCGGGTCGCGGGCGGCTCGTCGGGCGGCTCGGCGGTCGCTGTCGCCACCGGCATGTGCGACTGGGCTGTCGGTAGCGATACCGGAGGATCGATCCGCATCCCCGCCTCGTTCTGCGGCGTGGCCGGATTCAAGCCGGAGTTCGGCAGCATCGAGATCGCCCGCGTCATCCCGCTCGCCCATACCCTCGATACACTCGGGCCGCTTGCCCCGGACATCGCTTCCACCGCGCGCGCGTACTCGATGATGTCCGGCGAACCCATTTCCCTGGATGCGCTCGCCCGACCGCGACTCGCGGTCCCCGCCGGTTGGGTGTTCGGGCTTGACGATGAGACCGCTCGCGCCTGGCAAGGTGTGTCATCCGGGGTCCCAGAGGTCGATTTTGTCGATCGCCGGCAGCTTTTCGACGTGGGCCTGACGATCCTGCTCGTGGAGGCTTTCGAGTATCACCGGCGCTGGGTGGCAGAGTCCCCCGAGAAGTACGGCGCTGACGTGCTCGCGCTGCTCAAGCGCGGGCAGACCGTGCCGGCGAGCGAATATCGGAACGCGCTGCAGGAGCTGCCGAACCTGCAGGCGGCGGCGCGCGCGGCGATGCATGACGTCGATGCACTGCTTCTTCCGGCTTCCGCGATCGTCGCCCCACTCGTTGACGACACCGAGCACCCGCGCGAGCCGATCACGCGCTTCACGAGGCCGTTCAACACCACGCACCAGCCGGTGGCGGTCCTCCCTGCACCCGCGAGCGGCCTCCCGGTCGGGATCCAGGTGATCGGGCGAACCAACGCCGAAACGCTCCGGGTCGCGAGGTGGTTGGAACAGGAATGGGGAGCGTCCGCAGCCTGAAGTCGAAGGACCTCTACCCCTTGATCTTCAGCCGGCATGCGGCCGCTTACCAGGAGCGGCTGGACCAGATCATGGCCCGCGGCGAAGCACGCGGCCGCACGCGGGTCATCGAGCTCCTGCGCCTGGAGCCCGGCATGAGTGTCCTCGACCTGGCCTGCGGACCTGGAACGCTGAGCCGGCCGATCGCCACCCGCGTCGCGCCCAGCGGCGAGGTGATCGGAGTCGATCTCGCGGAGGGCATGATCGAGCTCGCCCGCGCGACGGGCATCCCCCACGCGCACTTTCAGGTCATGGACATCGAGAAGCTCGACTTTCCGGACGCGTCGTTTGACGCTGCTGCGTGCGGACACGGGCTCCAGTTCGCACCGAACCTGTCTCGCGCGCTTGCCGAGGCGCGTCGCGTGCTGCGGCCCGGCGCCAGGTTTGCCGCCAGCATCCCGGTCGACGGTGGCAACCGGCGGCCGTGGAAGGTGATGGACGAGGTCGTCGATCGCTGGCTGCCGCCGGCACCGAAAGCGTCGGACCAGGAAAGCACGCGTCAGGCGGTCAACGACGCACATGCGCTGCGAGAGGCTCTCGCGACGGCGGGCTTTGTCGACGCCGAGGTCGAGGTGATCGACGAGAAGGTGCGCTGGGATTCCGCCGAGCAGCTCGTTTCTCGATGCATGAGCTGGTGGGACCTGGCTTCGCGTCTCGACGGCGTCTCGGCATCCAATCGGCAAGCGTTCCAGGACGACGCCACCAAGACCCTGCGCCGCGAGCACCCGGGTGCGATCGAAACCACGGGCCGGACACACGTGGCGTGGGCGATCGCATGATCCGCCGAGCTGCTGCATCCATCCTCGCGGCGATCGCGTTCCTGTCCGGCTTTTCGACGCCCGCGCAGGCGGCCTCAGCGCCCGGGCAGTACCGAGCGCTTTGGGTCGACGCGTTCCACGACGGGATGAAGTCGCCGGCGCAGGTCGAAAAGCTCGTCGCGGACACCAAGCGCGCAAACCTCAACACCCTGATCGTCCAGGTGCGCAAGCGCGGCGACGCCTACTTCGCCCATTCCATCGAGCCGCGCGCGACGGACATCGTGGGACCGAGCGATTTCGATCCGCTGGACTACCTGCTCCGCCTTGCCCACGCGTCGACGCCACGGATCGACGTCCACGCCTGGGTCAACGTTTACTTCGCCGGCCAGACCAGCCTCGTCTACTCGCTCCAGGGCGAACAGTGGGGTACCCGCGCCAACGATGGCGCGAGCAGCGGATTTCTCGACCCTGGCGTGCCGGAGGTCGACATCTACCTGCAGCGCATCTTTGTCGACCTGGCCCGGAGCTACGACATCGATGGACTTCATCTCGACTATGTGAGGTATCCGAGCGTCACGTGGGGATACAGCCCGTCGGCGATCGGGCTCTACATGCTGCAGAGCAAGGCGACCCGGACTCCGAGCCCTACGGATCCTGGCTGGCAGGCATGGCGCAGAGCCCGCGTGACCGCGTTTGTGCGCGACCTTAGCCACGAGCTGAAGCAGGAGAAGCCGTCGCTCAAATTGAGCGGTGCGCTCATCTGTTACGGCGGCGGACCGCTCGACTCGTCGGGCTGGCGGCTGACCTCCGCGTACTCGTCGGTCTTCCAGGACTGGCGATCCTGGCTGGTCAACGGTTACCTCGACTTCGGGGTCCCGATGAACTACGACAGCGACTGGAGCACGCGTGAAAAGGGATGGTTCGGGCGCTGGCTCGGATTCGAGAAGGACTCAGGCTTCGCCAATCGAGTTGTGATCGGAGTAGGCGCGTTTCTCAACTATCCAGAGGACACGCTGGCGCAGATCCGTCGCGTGCTGGCTACGTCTACCGGGGGAAATCGGGTGCTTGGTGTCGCGATCTATTCCTATGCGTCGACGTCGGTCTACGGCTCAGATGATTTCTATGGTTCCACCGACCTCGCCGGCGGACTCCCCCGTCAGCCTTACGCAGGTGGCATCAAGGACCAGGCGGGACTCGTTGCGCGGGCGCGCACGTTCAACGATCTGTTCATGACCCAGCTGTCGCGCGCGGACTACTACCGAGACGTGAAGCTGGGTTGGGTCGGCACCCAGCCTGTCTTCACCCAGGCCGCCTCGGTGCCACGCTGACCATGAACGTGCCGCACCCGAGCGCGATCCTTCGTCTGCTGGGATTTGCGGTGGCCGCCGGCCTGGCGATGGCCGGCATCCAGCCGGTGCTCGCGGCGACGACGGGATCGATCGAGATGCGGTGGGCGTTCGGGCTGACAGCGCCCGCGGTCCTCACCGCCGGACTCGTCTTCGGGGCCGCGCGGGTCTTGGACCGAGGCGACGCGGTCCAGCCGCCGTGGTATTCCGCATGGTTGCTGCTGCCAGGCGCGTTCCTGCTGGCCGGTGCGGCCGCGATGTGCATCTTCGGAGCGCTCGTCGAGCTCACGCTGATTCCGTGGACGATGTGGGTGCTGCTGATCGCGGGCACCCTGCTGTGGACCGCGGCCATGTTCCTGGTCCGCCGCCACTCGTCCCCTCCCCACTAGCTGGGGACGGTGCTTCCCCTCCCCACTGGCTGGGGAGGGTGTCCGCGGCCCGAAGGGCCCCGGGCGGGTGGGGGCAAACACAAGTTGATGACCTTTGCTGACCTTGGGAATGGCTAATTGAAGGCCCTAGGAATGGCTACTCGATAGGCCTCGCGGCCGCCGTGGCCGCACGTGTCAGCCGCTCGCGGATGGCGCGCCTGCCCCGCTCCAGGGCACGCGACCCCTCGCCAGACTTGAAGCCGCCGTTGGCGCCGCCCATCAGGCTGTCGAGCTCCCACGCCAGCTGCTCGGGATCGACGCCGGCTTCGATCTCACCGGCCTGCTGCGCCTCGCGCACCGCGCGCTGCAGCGTGTAGGACCAGTACGCCTTCTTCTCGAGGACGGAATCGCGGACCGGGCCCGGCCGGCGACTGTCGTACTCCTCGGCGACGGCCCAGAAGAAACAGCCGCCCGGAAAGACTCCCCGCTCGAGGTAGGACATCCAGCGCTCGCACAGCGCCCAGACGCGACCGACCCCGCGGGGCAGGGACAGGGCGGGGCGGATGACCTCGTCCCCGAAGATCTGGGCGGCGGCGTCGATCGTTGCCATGTGCAGCTCCTCCTTGGAGCCGAAATGGGCGAACAGGCCGCTCTTGCTGATGCCGAGGTCGCTCGCTAGGCGCTGCAGGGAGACAGCCTCGAGGCCCTCCGCCGAGCCGACCCTGGCGGCATGAAGCAGGATCGCCTGCCTGGTCCGCATCCCACGCTGCCGGCGGCGGTCGGTGGTGCCTTCCAGGGCCATGGCTTGCCGAAATATTAGCACGACCGGTCGGATACTCTTGACTTTGCACGACCGATCGTGCTATTTCTTTCGTAGGGTGAAATCTTGATCCAGCTCGAACCCGCAACCGCCAACCGACCAGGGCTCATGGCGCTCGAGCCTTCAGATGGCGACAGGGTCGCCAGGCTCTTCGGCCGGCTGTCCGCCGAGTCGCTCTACCGCCGGTTCTTCAGCCCCATCTCCCGACCTGAGCAGTTCGCGGCCGCCATCCTGCGCGTGGACCGGCGGACCCGGGTCGCGATCGCGGCCGTGGAGAACGGCGAGATCGTCGGCGTCGCGCAGTACGCCGGGACGCAAGGCACGTCCGAGGCCGACCTGGCGATCGTGGTCGCCGACGCGTGGCAGAAACAGGGTCTGGGGACGCGGCTGGTCGCTGCGCTCGCGGATCGGGCGGCGAACCACGGCATCACCGCGTTCGCGGTGGACGTCCAGGGCGACAACTACGCAGTCATCAAGCTGCTGCGTCGCGTCGCGCCGGGGATCCGGCTCACCTTCTCCGGGGGCGTCGGCGAAGGCTCGTTTGCACTCTCCGCCAGCAAAGCATCGTGAGCAGCCGGGAGCGGCTGCGGATCCTGCAGGCCACGAGCGAACTGGCGCGCTTCACGTCCGCCCAGCTCCAGAGGCTTCTCCCTTTCATCGATGAGCTGTGCGTGCCGGCGGGCACGGAGCTGGCGCGTGAAGGACTTCTGTGTCATCAGCTCCTCATCGTCGCCGGCGGATTGCTCGAGACACACGGTCAGGCAGGACGCCAACAGTTGCGTCCCGGCGACACAGTTGGTTGGACGGCGATGCGAGACCGAGGCATCAACGACGCCACGGTCATCGCCGTCGCGCCGTCTCACCTTCTCGTGATGAGCCATGAGCAATTCCGCGCCGCTGACGCTCTCGAGCCCGTAGTTAAAGTCGCTTAGTTAACGCGGCGTCATCGCGCGGAAGACCCCCTAAGATGGCGCCCGAAATGGCCCCCCCGAACGCGGTCCTCTCCCCTGACGGGGCCTATTTCTGGGATGGCCAGGGGTGGCGTCCCGTGACCACACCCGAGACACCACCTGCTGCACAGTCTCAGGCCGATCGTCCGAGCTGGCTGCCGGCGGAAACGCCCCAACCACCAGCCATGGCGCCCACGGTCTTGCCGCCGGTGATTGAGCAGCCGAGCGCCAGCGCCTACTTTCCCCCGACCGCCGCTGAGACTCCGCTGTGGCAAAACACGGCACCGCCGAAGAGCGATTCGCGCACGATGCTCATGCTCGCCGCCGGCGTGATCCTCGTCCTTCTCGTCGGCGTGGCGGGATACAGCGCCTACCAACTGAATCAACAGAACGCCGGCGCGGTGACCGCCGGGTCGCACGTCGCTTCGCCCACGCCGCTCGCCTCGCCGACAGCACCGGCATCGGTCGCGCCGGCTCTCCCGCTGACGGCGCAGCTCGGCGGCTCATACTGCCCGGTAACGCACCTGAACAACACAGCGTGCTGGCGAGGAAATGTCGTCGACACAGGGCCTCGCATCGGGAAGCTCGCGCTCATCTTCGTGACCGGCGGCGGCTACACCAACTGGTTCACGACGCACTCAAACCCGGCGTTGTCCGGCTTTTACACGACCGCCGGCTGCGATCTGGACGTCCCGAACGGCCGCATGGTCTGCGGCTCCGTGCAGCAGGGAGAGCAGGTGACTGTCTATCTCATGGGCGATACCACCAAGCGCGGGACCTTCCATTACGCAGTGAAGTTCGCCGACATTTCCAGCGGCTCTCCCGTCTACATCGATCAGCTTTCCAATGGCACCCACCAGGTCGTTTCCTGGTACGAGAAGATCACCTAGCGCGACGGTTGAGGCGCGGATTCGCTCTACGCGATGGCCTTGCCTTACCCGGCAGCGCGAGAGTGCGTCATGCCGGCGCCGCCAGAAAGCGTCCGGCGTAGCGAGACGGCGACCCACATCCGGTACGGCCGCCAGGCTTGCGCAATCTGCTCGAGCTTGGCGATGTCCGGCTCCTGCGCGAGCCCGTACTCCATCGCGACGGCGCCGAGCAATCGCGGCTCGCTGGTCGGAAGCTCGTCGACAGCGCTGAGGGCGCGCAGCCGCACCAGCTGCGACCCGAACTCGCCGATTCCTTTCAGTCGTCGGAGACTCTCGAGGGCTTCGGGCTGCGACATCGCACGCAGCGTTTCCGTGTCAAGGTGGCCGGCCAGCGCGGCACGGCCGAGCGCGTTGAGGTATTCCACTTTGCGCCCGAACAGACCCTTGAAGGTCTGCATCTGGATGAGGGCAACGGGCGCAGGGAAGCAGTACAGGCGGTGTCCGTGGATGTCGACAGAAGCGCCCAGCTCGCGGCACATGCGCTCCTTGACCCCTTGTGCCTGGCTCATGGCGATGCGAGATGAGATGAGGCACCAGGCGGCTGCTTCGTAAGCATTCGACCAGTTCACGGGACGAAATCCCGGGAACATCTTCTGGAGCCGGGCGACGACCGGATCGCGCTGTCCCACCTCCGGCCAGCCGCGCCCGTCGACGTCAAGGCTCAGGATGCGCGCCGTCTGGGCACGAATCTCGCCGGCTGAGGCATCGCCGTAGACCGTTCCCGCGATCTGGCCGCTGTCGTTCTGGGTCAGGCACACGCCCGCGGGCGTCCATTCCTTGTCTGTGAGGAAGGCGAGG
>DASPYE010000123.1:0-1519 GCA_035636935.1 Candidatus Dormiibacterota bacterium
AGGCGTTTCTTCAGGCGCGCGACGTCGAGTTTGGGTTGGGGGTACCTGGGATCCATCTCGCGGAGGGTCTCGATGAGGATCTTCGAAACCGCCCAGTTGCGGTACGCCTTGTCGTCGGCTGGGATCACGTACCACGGAGCCGTGGGGGTGGAGCACCTGGTGATCGCGAGGCTGTACGCGCTCATGTAGTCGTCCCAGGCAGCGCGCTCGTCGATGTCGTGCTCGTTGAACTTCCAGCGCTTGGTCGGGTCCTTGAGACGGTCCAGCAGGCGTTTGCGCTGTTCGTCATACGAGATGTGCAGGCATAACTTGACGACCCTCGTCCCGCCGCGGACCAGCTGATTCTCGAAATTGTTGATCTGGCCGTAGCGGCGCGCGATGACCGGCGGCTGCGCCAGGTTGTGCACCCGCGCGATCAGCACGTCCTCGTAGTGCGAGCGATTGAAGATCCCGATGAAGCCAACCTCAGGCAGGCGGCGGCGCATGCGCCAGAGGAATCCGTGGCTCCGCTCCGCCGGGGTGGGCGCCTTGAACGGAGTGATGAGGACGCCCTGCGGGTTGAAGTTGCGCACGACGTGGGTCACCGTGCCGTCCTTGCCAGAGGTGTCCATGCCCTGGAGGACGACGAGCAGCGAGCGCTTGCGCTCCGCGTAGAGGCGTTCGTGCAGCTCGAAGAGCTCATCGCGATCCTTCTTGACTTCGCGGAGCGCCTTGCCCTTGCCGCCCTTCAGGCCTGGAGTCGAGTCCGGATCGACGTCCGCCATCCGAAACCGTCCGTCGCGAATCTGGGCGCGCAACAAGTCGCGGACCTCAGAGGATTTCGGCACGGGCGGAGAGTCTAGGGGAGTTCGACTGGCACGACGTCGAGATCGACGAGCTGGTCGCCGCGCAGCACGGTCAGCGTGAGCTTGGTGCCGATCGTCGTCTCGACCATCAGCCGCTGCAGGTCGCCGGCTTTGCTGACACCGACCCCGCCGACCGACACGATGACGTCGCCGCCGCGCAGCTTGCCGCCCGCGGCCGGGCTTCCGGTGACGACTTCGTGCACCTCGACCCCCGCCTTGCGGCCCAGCCTCTCGGCCACCGGCGGCGGCAGCGGCCGGGTGCCACCAGCGATCCCGAGGTACGCGCGGCGCACGCGGCCGTTGCGCATCAGCGCGGCGAGGATGGCCTGCGTGGTCGAGTTCATCGGCACTGCGAGGCCGAGTCCCATGCCCGCGACCGCGGTGTTGACGCCGATGAGGCGAGCCTGCGAATCGGCTAGGGCACCGCCTGAGTTGCCCGGATTGAGTGCTGCGTCGGTCTGGATCACGTCTTCGATGAAGCGGCGGTGCCCGTTGCCGTCGGCGGTCGCCAGCGAGCGGCCTAACCCGCTGACGACCCCGGACGTGACGGACCCGGAAAAGCCCATCGGGTTGCCCATGGCGACCACCAGCTGGCCGACCCGGAGCTGGTCGGCGTTGCCGATGGTCACAGGCTGCAGCTTGTCCGAACGCGCGCGCGCGACCGCGAGGTCGGA
>DASPYE010000124.1:0-14695 GCA_035636935.1 Candidatus Dormiibacterota bacterium
GCGGTCAGGCCGGCGACTCCTCCCCCCAGCACCGCGACGTCGAGCCGCTCCAAATCGGCCTTCCTCCATGTGCGAGTTGCATGTGCGACATACGCGGTCGCGAGGCCTGCTCGAATCAGTCGCAGGCCACCTGTACGATACCGAGAACCGAGGCTGTACCAAGCCGAGGGGAAGCACGCAGCCGTCGGACCTGTCGAACCGGGAGGTGCTGGGCATGGGGGACTTCCTCCAGTACACAGTCATCGGTCTCACGGTGGGATCGTTCTATGCGCTGGTGGCCCTCGGCTACACCATCGTCTACGGAATCATCCGCCTGATCAACTTCGCTCAGGGAGACCTGTCGATGGTGGGTGCGTTTATCGGCTGGACCCTGCTCGTGTCCCTCGGGCTGGAGCACCTTCCCATCTACCTCGCCCTCATCATCGCCTTCGTCGTCCCGATGATCGGCACCGCAGTCGTGAACCTTGGCATCCTTCAATTCGCTTACAAACCGCTGCTCCGAAGATCACTGCTGGCGATCCTGATCACCGCGCTCGGCATGTCTCTGTTGCTCCAGAACGGCGCTGAGCTCATCTGGGGCGCCGCAATCGAGGCCTACCCGCCGAACCTGCTGCCGCCGACTGGCTTCTTCGTCGGTCCGGTTCACGTGACCTACGTGCAGATCGCGCTGGTGGTGGCGAGCCTTCTGCTCATGGGCGGCCTGGTCGCGTTCATCCAGGGCACGACGATCGGCACCGCCATGAGAGCCCTCGCCGTCGATCACGACGCCGCCAGGCTGATGGGCATCAATGTCGATGCGGTCATCCGCGTCGCATTCGTGCTCGGCGCGATGCTCGCCGCCGCGTCCGGCGTGATGCTCGGGATCTACTACGTACAGATCCACTTCACCATGGGCTTCCTGCTCGGGCTCCGAGCCTTCACAGCCGCGGTGCTCGGGGGGATCGGGAACATCCCAGGGGCGATGGCGGGCGGCATGTTGATCGGCTTGCTGGAGGCGTACACCACCGGATATCTCTCGGGAACGTGGGAGGACGTGGTCGTGTTCGGCGTCCTGATCACGGTCCTGATCGTCAAGCCCACGGGCCTGTTCGGTGAGCGCGTGGCGGAGCGGATGTGATCGCGCGGCTCGCCGACCGGCCGGTGGGGCGCGCCTACGTGACCCTTCGCGGCCGCCTCGGCCGGACCCCCTACTGGTCGCGAGTCATCGTCGTCCTGGCGGCGATCGGCGCCGCGGTGATCTCATGGGACGACGACTACGTCACCGCAGTCGCGGTCTCTGTGGCGACCTACGCCATGCTCGGACTCGGGCTGAACATCGTGGTCGGATACGCCGGCCTGCTCGACCTCGGCTACGCCGCCTTCTTCGCGATCGGCGCCTACACCAGCGCCCTCCTCATGACCCAGGCGCACTGGAACTTCTTCACCACGCTGCCGTTTGCAGTGCTCTTCACCGGCACCGCCGGCGCGATCCTCGGCTATCCCACCCTGCGCCTGCGCAGTGACTACCTCGCCATCGTGACCCTCGGGTTCGGCGAGATGACGCGTATCACGTTCAACAACTGGGAGTACGCGGGCGGGCCGAACGGGGTCCTCGGCATCCCGTGGCCCAACTTTTTCGGATACGAGCTCAACACGCAAGGCGACTTCTTCATCGTCGGCCTGTTCCTGCTCGCCATCGCGATGATCTTCGCCGAGCACCTCGACCACTCCAGGCTCGGCCGGGGATGGGTGGCGATCAGGGAAGACGAGTTTGCCGCGGAGTCCGTCGGCGTTCCTTCCCTGCGCCTGAAGCTCTTCGCCTACGTGATGGGCGGCATGTGGGGCGGCCTCGCGGGAGCCTTCTTTGCGACGCGCATCGGAGCCATCGACCCGACGAGCTTCACCTTTCAGCTCTCGGTCCTGATCCTGATCGTGATCGTCCTGGGAGGCACCGGAAGCCTTCCCGGCGTCCTCCTGGGCGCGCTTGTCGTCGTCGCGCTGCCTGAGGTGCTGCGCCAGGCGGCTGACACGCGGCTGCTCGTTTTCGCGGTTCTGCTCGTCGGGATGATGCTGCTGCGACCCCAGGGACTGTGGCCTCGCATCAGGCGCAAGCCGAAACCGTTCTACGGCCTGGAGGAGGAGGAGGCGGAGGACGTGGCGGCCAGGATCCTGCGCGAGCACCAGGTCCAGATGGAGGCGAGAGATCGCCGGCACGCAGCCGCCGGCCACAAGGTGCCCAGCGTCGGCGAGACGCTGCTCCAGGTGGAGGGGGTGGTCCAGCAGTTCGGCGGCCTGCGGGCGATCGACAACGTTTCCTTCAGCGTGCGCCGCGGCGAGATCTTCAGCATCATCGGTCCCAACGGCGGCGGCAAGACAACCCTCTTCAACTGCATCACAGGCGTCCAGCGACCGAAGCGGGGTCAGGTCCTGTTCGACGGCCGGCCGGTCGTGGGGCTTCGTCCCCACGTCATCGTGGGGCGCGGCATCGGTCGCACGTTCCAGGGGATTCGTCTGTTCAAGAACATGGCCGTGTTCGAGAACGTAATGGTCGGGCTCTACCCGCGCCACCGAACGATGACCTGGCAGGCGATGCTGCACACCCCGGGCGAGCGAAAGGACGAGCTCCGCACGCTGCAGGAGTCGCGACGCTGGCTGAGCTTCGTCGGGCTCGAATCGGTGGCGGGCCGGCTCGCGACCGAGCTCTCGTACGCCGACCAGCGACGCGTTGAGATCGCGCGCGCGCTCGCCGCACATCCTCACCTGGTGCTTTTCGACGAGCCGGCCGCGGGCATGAACCCGACGGAAAAGGTGGAGCTGGTGGGAATCATCCGCAAGATTCGCGACCTCGGCATCACGATCGTACTGATCGAACACGATATGTCGCTGGTCATGCGAGTCTCGGACCGCATCGCGGTGCTCGATCATGGTGTCCTTATCGCGCTGGGCAAGCCTGTCGAAATTCAGAACGACCCGGCTGTCATCGAGGCGTACCTGGGACGCGAGGACGACGACATGGGCACCCTGGCCGCGCAGGAAGCCTGAGGCGGAGATGGCTCTCCTCGAGGTCCGGGACGTGCATGTCTACTACGGCAACATCGAAGCGCTCAAAGGCATCTCCATGCAGGCCGAGCCGGGACAGATCGTGGCCATCCTGGGGGGCAACGGAGCCGGCAAGACGACGACCCTGCGCACGATCTCCGGCCTGCTGCGCCCCCGCAGCGGATCGATCACGTGCGCCGGCACGAGCCTGGTCGGGGTCGAAGCCCACGTCATCGTGGGCATGGGTGTCAGCCACGTTCCGGAGGGCAGGCGAATCTTCAACATCCTCACGGTGGAAGAGAATCTCGCGCTCGGCGCCTACCTCATCCGCGCTCAGCATCAGCTCATCAAGGAGAGGAAAGCCGCTGTGTTCGACCTGTTTCCCAGGCTGGCCGAAAGGCGTTCGCAGCTGGCCGGGACTCTTTCGGGGGGCGAGCAGCAGATGCTTGCCATCGGCAGGGCGATGATGTCCGACCCGAAAGTGCTGATGCTCGACGAACCATCGCTGGGTCTGGCGCCGATACTGGCGAAAAGCGTCCTCAGGACCGTGCGCGAGATCGCCAATCGAGGTGCCGCCGTCCTCCTCGTCGAGCAGAACGCCCGCCAAGCGCTTGCCATCGCCGACCACGCGTACGTCATCGAGGTCGGGCGCATCGTCCTCGAGGGCACGGCGGCCGTGCTGGCCAAGGACGAAAGGGTGCAGAAGGCATACCTCGGCGGCTTCGAGTCGGTCGCCGGCGCCTGAGCAAAGAAAAAAAGGTGGGGCGCGCCGTGCGGCCCCACCCTTCAAGTTCAGGTCTGGCTGTCTACGAGGACGCCACCCAGGTGCCGCTCTTGCGGATCGCGATCGGCTGAAACTGCGGCGGGTTCCCCACCGCGTGCACGGCCAGGAACTGGGGCGTCGGGCGGTCGCCCTTGTTGTCGAACGCGATGTTGCCGGTGGTGCCGTCGGCAATCTGGACTTTGTGGATGGCGGCGTTGAGGCTCTTCGCCTCCGTCTTGCCGCCGTTGTCCTTCAGCGCCTGCGCGAGGACCATCATGCCGTCGTACTCGTACGACGAGTAGTCTCCCGGCTCCTTTCCGTATTTCGACTTGTAGGAGCTCACCAACTTGTCGTTCTTGGCGTTGTGGATGAACTGGGTGGTGGGCAGTGTGTTGATGGTGATGCCGGGGTTCGTAACTGCCGCGCCAGCGACCTTGATCACGCTCGGATCCGCGCAGGCAGAGTCACCGTTCAGCTTGTAGGACGGGGAAAGGGCCACGTACTCCTTGGCGAGAAGTCCGAACTCGGGGTAGTAGCCGGTGTAGAACAGGACGTCGGGATGGGTCGTGCCGACCTTGACCAGCGCCGCCGTGTAGTCCTTCTGACCAGGTGTGATCGCATCGAAGTAGGTGACGGTCATCCCGGCCGACTGCGCGGACTGCTTGGCGGAGTCCGCCACGCCCTTGGCGTAGGTGGTGTTGTCATGCATGATCGCGATCTTGCTGGCCTTGAGCCACTGCTGCATGAAGCTGACATCCGCCGGCGCTTCGGCGTCGTCGCGGCTGACCATGCGGAACACGTTGTCGTAGCCCTGGTCAGTGAATTTCGGGTTGCTCGACGCCGCAGTGATGAACGGCAGGTCGCCGTTGCGGTGCAGGGTGTCGCTTTCCGGGATGGATGCGCCGGAGCAGTAGCCGCCGACGATGGCAATGATCTTCTGGGTGAGCAGCTTCTGTGCGGCCTGGACGCCCTGCTGTGCGTCGCATGCGTCGTCGGCGGTAACCGCCTCAAGCTTGCGGCCGCTGATGCCGCCTGCCGCGTTGATGTCCTCGATCGCGAGCTCGCCGGCATTGCGGATCGCGATGCCGGGATCGGCGTATGCACCGGTGAAAGGACCCGTGATTCCGACCTTGATCGGGCCAGAGTCGCCGGCGGTGTTGCCGCTGCCACATGCAACGATCAAGAGCGCGCCGCAGGCCGCCAGGCTGGCCGCCATGAATCGCCGTTTGAACATTGTGCCTCCCTATCCCTTAGTTGTCGCCCACCGCCATCTTCCCGGCGCGCCGGGGCGAGAGTGCGCCGGCGGCAAGCCACTACTCCCTGGAACTGGGCCCAGTATCCGTACCTCCCATCCGAGTGTCAAGGTAGGTGCGGGCTAGACTTTGGCCCTGGCCACACGGTGGCGCCGGGTGGAGGGGTGACATGAGCTCTGATTCGGAACCGAGGCTGCGCGTGATCTGGACCGATCCCGTGACGGGCCGCAGGGGCTACGCCGTGATTGACCGAATGGTCAACGGCCTGGCGGGAGGCGGAACGAGGATGCGCTCCGGCGTCACGATGCAAGAGGTCGAGCGCCTGGCCCGGACCATGTCCTACAAGAACGGCGCCTTCAACCTTCCCGGTGGCGGCGCCAAGGGCGGCGTCGACATCGATCCACACGATCCGGAGGCCCGCGGCGTGCTGTCGCGGTATGTACGCGCCATGCGGCCCCTTTATCGCAGCGGTTGGGGCACGGCCGAGGACCTCGGCATCAGCCAGGAGCTGCTGAACGAGGTATTCGCCGAGCAGGGCGTCGGCATGACGGTGCAGGCGATGCTCGACCGCTCGGGCGACCCGAAGGCCGCGGGCCGGCGGGTCAGCCAGGGCCTGGCCATCAACGTTGAAGGCATCGGGCTCGCCGACTGCATCGGCGGGTACGGGGTGGCCGAAGCCGCCGCCGCGGCCGCCGAGCACAAACGATGGGACATCTCGAAGCTGCGAGTTGTGGTGCAGGGCTTCGGTTCGATGGGCGGCTCGAGCGCCAGGTACATGGCCAGGCTCGGAGCCAGGGTCGTCGGCGTCGTCGACGTCAACGGCGCCGTGACGAACCCCGACGGCCTGGACGTCGAGCTCCTGCTCCGGTCGCGCAACGCGCTGGGCGAGATCGACCGCTCCGCGTTGCGGCAGGGCGACGGCGAGGTGACGAGGGAACGCTGGCTGGAGATCGACGCCGACATCGTCGTACCGGCCGCGGTCGCGGACGCGATCACGGCCGAAAACTCGGATGCGATCAAGGCGCGCATGGTCGTCGAGGCGGCCAACATCCCGACCACGGACGACGCGCAGCGCCTCCTCCATGAGCGCGGGATCGTCGTGATCCCTGACTACGTGGCCAACGGCGGCGCAAATGCCTGGTGGTGGTGGACCCTGCTCGGGGTGATCGACGCGGACGCCGAGCAATCCTTCGCACACGTCTCGAAGGTGATGCGCGAGACGGTCAGGCGCATGCTAGAGCTGGCCGACGCGAGGCACATCACGCCACGCGACGCCGCGAACGAGCTATCGATGGAGAACCTTGACCGGCTGGCGGCGCGTCTCGGCGAGGATGCGTCCGAGACGCCCCTCGAGCCGGTTAGTGCCTAGCCCGCGGCGACCTTCTTATCCCAGTCGAAGGGCCACAGGACGAAGAAGCCGAGCGTTCCTGCCCGCCCCCTGTAGGTCACCCTCGCGCCGTTCGGGATGAGGATCGCCTCGCCGGCATGCGCGCTGACGCTGCTCGAATCGCTGACGATCTCGAGCTCGCCCGCCTGAACGAAGAGCACCTCGTCGTACTTCAGCGTCCAGTCCGCAAACTCGGCGTCGCTCGAAAAACGCATGTAACCGCCGCCCAGCTGGGTCGTACCTGCGTGCGTGATCGCGCGCGCCAGCTCGAGGCCAGGGACCAGCTCCGTGTAGGAAATATCACTCGCGGTCAGCAGCTTCACCCGCGCGTCGTCAGCCATGGCATCCTCCCTGGAGTTGCGTCATCTCGCGCGGCCCACCCGCCCGCGTGCAGGGACAAGGTTAGGATCCTCGGCCGGCCGGCAGCACGAATGGCCGCGGCTAGAATGGCGGCCTGGATCCGCGCGCCGCCGACATCCTCGGGCGCCCGATCATCGGGCAATTGGGCTTTCACGGCCTCGACGGATATCCGCACGTGCTGCCGGTTTGGTTCGAGCACCGCGCCGGCGAGCTGCTGATCGCGACGCCGGCCGCCACATATAAAGGACGCGCTTTGTCCAGGGATGGCCGTGCCGCCCTGAGCGTGTCGACGGTCGAAAGGCCTTACTGGATCGTCAGCGTGGTCGGAGACGCAACCGTCGAGCCGCTGCCCGAGTCAGAGCGGATCGAGTTCGTCGGCGCCATCGCCCTCCGGTACCTCGGACCCGAGCGTGGCCGCGAGTACTTAGAGGACTGGCGGAAGGGCGGCCAACCGGGCGACGGGGAGCTGATCCGGCTCCGGCCGCGAAAGATCCACTTCAGCACCAGCTAGTCGACAGCGTTGCGATCGAAAAGCGGAATGGTATGTTCGCCACGCCATGAAGATCACCGACGTGTCGGTGCAGGTGGTGGACGCGGGGGTCACCATGCTGTTCGCCGAACGGCTGATCATGAACCTGGCGAACGTCATCGTGCGCGTGCGCACGGACGACGGCGTCGAGGGCGTGGCCGGGAGCAGCACCTACCTGGGCGCGCATGCGGTGGCGGCCGCCCTGGCCGAGCTGAAGCCGCTCCTCATCGGCGAGGACCCGCTCTACCGGGAGAGGATCTGGCAGCGGCTCAACGAGGTCAGCATCCTGATGGTCCCGCCGCACTCGCTCGCCCTCGTCGACTGCGCGCTCTGGGATCTCGCCGGGCGGGCCGCCGGGCTCCCTGTCTACAAGCTGCTCGGCGCGCACCGCGACGCGCTGCCCGCGTACGCAAGCTCGCTTACTTACGCGACACTGGCCGACTTCCAGCGGGAGGTCGACCTCTGGTTGGAGCGCGGGTTCAAGGCGATCAAGCTGCATGTCTGGGGCGACCCGGACCGAGACATCGCGCTTTGCGCGGCGGTTCGCTCACAGGTGGGACCCGGCGTCGCGCTCATGGTCGATGCCGTCGGCTCATACAACCTGGTGGACGCGATTCGCGTCGGCCGGAAGCTGGATGAGCTGGGTTATGAGTGGTTCGAGATGCCGCTTCGCGACCAGCACATCCAGGCGTACAAGACGCTTGCGGACGCCCTGGACATCGCCGTCACGTCAGGCGAAGTCCATACGCGCACGTTCCAGGAGGCGGCGAACTATCTGACATGCGGTGCATGGGACATGGTGCGCATCGACGCCGCGATCAGCGGAGGGATCACGGCGACCAAGAAGACCGCGGCGCTGGCGGAGGCGCTGGGCGTCCGATGCGAAATCCATAGCTTCGGCTACACGCTGGCCCAGGCCGCGAATCTCCAGGTCATGGGCGCCGTCTCGAACTGCAAGTACTTCGAGTACCCGATGCCGATGAGAGGCTACGGAGCCGGAATGGTGGACGAGATCGAGCTGCGGCCCGACGGCACGGTCAGCGTGCCGTCCAAGCCCGGCCTCGGCGTGGAGGTCGACTGGGAGCACATGGACGCGATGACGGTGGAGAGATTTTGAGGGGGCGCAAGTCTTGAGGGTAGTGGTCATCGGGGCAGGCGTCGTCGGAGTCACCAGCGCGTACTACCTCGCGAAAGGCGGCCACCAGGTGACCGTTGTCGAAAAAGAGGGGGAAGCGGCGACTCTCGCGAGCGCGGGCAACGCCGGCCTGATCGCTCCCGGCCATTCGTTCGCCTGGGCGTCGCCGACCGCGCCGAAAGAGCTGCTGCGCTCGCTGACGGTCGAGGACACCGCGCTGCGCATCAATCCTTTCAAAGCGCCGGGCATGGCGGTCTGGGGATTGCGTTTCCTGCGCGAATGCAACGCGGAGCGCGCGGTCAAGAACACGCTCGTCAAGCTGCGACTCGCCCAGTACAGCCAGCGGATGCTGGACCAGATCTCGTCCGACGAGCGGATCGACTACGACGATATCCATGAAGGGATCCTCTATCTCTATCGCGATCCGAAGCGTTTCGAGGCGGGCATCAAGAAGATGAAGCTCGTGCAGGAGCACGGTCAGAAGCAGGACGTGCTCGACGCCGACGGCGTGGTCGAGGCGGAGCCTTTTCTCGCCCCGGTCAAGCACAAGCTTGCCGGCGCCATCTACGGAGTCACGGATTCGAGCGGCGACAGCGTCAAGTTCACGCGTAAGTTGCAGACGGTCTGCGAACGGATGGGTTCGAGGTTCCTTTTCGGCAAGGGCGTGGTGAAGCTGGCAGCGAGCGGCGGCAAGGTGCGAGCCGCGCTCCTCGATGGAGGCGACTCGCTGGACGCCGACGTGTTCGTGCTCAGCGCCGGCGTCCACAGCCCGAGAATCGCCCGAACCGTCGGTGTTCGGCTTCCCATTGCGCCGGCCAAGGGCTACAGCGCGACCTTTCCCATCAAGGGGGACGGTGGCCCAGAGATGCGCGTGGGCGCCGTCGATGAGGAGCTGCTTGTGGCGTGGTGCCGGATCGGAGACCGCCTGCGGATGACCTCGAGCGCGGAGTTCACCGGCTATGAGACCACCTACACGGAGCACGACCTGAGGTTGATCCGCAAGCTCGCCACTGATCTCCTGCCGGACGCGGCCGAATACGACAAGGGGCAGTACCGCGCGTGCAACCGACCGATGACGCCTGACGGCCCGCCGATCCTCGGCCGGGCAGGGCCCGAGAACCTCTACATCAACAGCGGCCACGGGCACATGGGCTTCACGATGGCTTGCGGCTCGAGCCGGATCGTCGCCGACCTGATCGACGGCAACAAGCCTGAGATCCCAGCCGAAGGGATGACGCTGACCTCGCGACCGTGAGCCGGCTCAGATTCCGGGGAAGGCCCCAAATGCCAGCCAGCCGCCGTCGACGACGAGCGTCTCGCCGGTGATGAAGGAGCCATCCTGGCTCGCGAGGTAGACATAGGCGCCGGCGATCTCATCGGGGTCGGCCATCCTACCCTGCGGGGTCCGGCCGGCGATCGCCTTGGAATCGATGCGGCCCTCGGCCTCGAGCCGCGCCGTCATCTCGGTGCGGACATAGCCCGGGGCAACCGCGTTGACGCGCACCGCAGGCGCCCATTCCGCCGCCATGATCCGCGTCATCATCACGACCGCCGCCTTGCTCGATCCGTAGGCCAGCCGGCGCGGGAACGGCGCGAATGCCTGCACGGAGGCGGTATTAATGATCACGCCTCCTCGGGCGCCGAGCATCGCCCGCGCCGCCTCGCGCGAGCACAGAAAGACCGCGGTCATGTTGAGCTTGATGACGCGGTCCCAATCGGCGAGGCTCATGTCGAGCGTCGGACCGGCATGAACGGTACCGGCGTTGTTGACGAACACGTCCAGCGTGCCGAATGCCGTCTGCGTGCCCTCGATGAGGGCGGCCGCGCCCGCCTCGGTGCTGACGTCCGCGCCGACCCCAACGCTCTCACCACCCAGCTCCCTCGCAACGCTCTCCGCGACGCCACCTTCGCGTGAGTTGACGACCACCTTCGCCCCCTCGGCCGCAAACGCGCGCGCCACGGCCAGGCCGATGCCGCGGCTCGAGCCGGAGATGGCTGCGACCTTACCCTCGAGCCGGCCGCTCATTCGAGCACGAGCTCTCCGCCGCCGGTCTGGAGCACGACCTGCCGCACGCCGTCGACGCCTGCCGCGCTCACCTCGTAGAGATCCGAATCGCCGAGCAGGATGTGGAGCCTGTCACGGACCATGCGCGGGTCGCGCGCGCCGACCACCACGCGCCGCAGCGACGCGGGCCCGGCGCGATGAGTGGATTCTGCCTCGCCAGGATGGAGCCCGTCGGGGATGCGCCACTCGATCACGAACGGGATCCCGCTGGGCTCGGGCCCGGGGTCGACATCCTGGGTCCGCCAGCTCAACACCTGGCCGTCGGGCCGCCTCCTCGAGCCTTCGGCGATCGGCGGAAGGTCCCAGCCCGCGCTCTGAAGCCTGGCGCGCACTGCGTCGAGGTCCTGTGTCCGCAGCGCCCAGGCGACGAACCTGCTGCCATCCTTCAGGGCGCGGTCGACACGCCCACCGAGCCGGCTCGAGGCGGCCTCATGCGGGTCGACGATCGCGATGAGCTCGAGGTACTGCAGACCCAGCGGCACGATGACGTTGGCGGTCCCGACTCCGGGATGCCGGCCGCCGGGGATTCCTTTCAGGCCGAAACTTTCGTACAGGGTTTGGGCACCGTCCTCGAGGTCCGCGACCGGCAGCAGCACGTGGTCCACCACGGTTGGCGGGTCCAGGCCCTTCGCGGATTGTGTGAAGTCAGGCATCGACTCTCATCTCCTCCCTCGCGCGGGCTACCAGCCCCCGTAAGCGACCCATCCTCCATCGACGGTGATGTGGCTGCCGGTGATGTAGCTGGCGTCATCAGACGCGAGGAAGACAGCGACCCGAGCCACTTCGGCCGCCTCGCCGAAACGTCCCATGGGCGTCCGGCGCTCGATGTCGGCAGCGCTGAACGCGCCCCCGGGCGCCTGGCCCTTGACGCCGAGTCCGGTGCTGATGTAGCCGGGGTCAAGGCAGACGACACGCACGTTGTCTTTCGCCCACTCCGTCCCGAGCACTTTGGTGAGGCCGATCAATCCGTGCTTGGCCGCCGTGTAGGGGACGCGGCGAGGCAGGCCGACCTCGCCGATGATCGAGCCGATCTGGATGATGACGCCGCTTTTTTGCGGGACCATGTGGCGAGCCGCGGCCTGAGCTCCGAAGAAGCAGCCGCTCAAGTTGGTGTCGATGACCCTGGCCCACTCGTCTGGTTCCAGATCGAGCGCCGGCTTGATCACGTTGACTCCGGCGTTGTTGACCCAGACGTCGAGGCGGCCGAAGCGGTCGACCGCGGCGGAGGCAAGGGCACGCGCCTGAAGCGGGTCGCGGATGTCGGCGGCAAAAGCTGTGGCCTGGAGACCCTCCTGTGCCATGGCCGCGGCGGCACCTCCGGCCCGCGCCGCGTCGCGCGAATTGACGACGACGGACGCGCCTTCCCGCGCGAACTCGTAGGCGATCGCCTGCCCGATTCCCCCGCTCGATCCAGTCACCACCGCGACCTTTCCATGGAGGCGGTGCAGGGCCGGAGTGGGCGCGCCGGCCGGTTCAGGCACCCTCATCTCTCACGCAGTCACACGTTAACCTTCCGGATTGTGCGGACGCTCAAGGTGGCGGGCCTCATGGAGCCGATCAGCCATTTCTCCGATGCGGTGGTCGCCGGCAAAACCCTCTACGTATCAGGGCTCGTGGCAACCGACGAGCGCGGTGAGATCGTCGGTATCGGCGACGTCGTCGAGCAGACACGGCAGATCTTTCGCAACCTGGGCCGCATCCTTGACGCGGCCGGAGCCGCCCCGTCCGATGTCGCCAAGGTGACGATCTTCATGCGCGACGTCTCACAGCGGCCTCTGATCAACCCGGTGCGCCAGGAGTTCTTCGGCGAGCACCGCCCGGCGAGCACCCTGGTCGAGGTGAGCCGATTGGTCCGCGACGATCTGCTGCTCGAGATCGAGGCGATCGCGGAGGTGCGGGACTAGCCGCTGACCTCCACGACCATCTCGATCTCGACCGAGATGTTCATCGGCAGGGACATCATCCCGACTGCCGAGCGCGCGTGCTTGCCGTCATCCCCGAACGCCGCCACCAACAGATCGGAGGCCGCGTTGATCACCTTGGACTGCTCGACGAAGTCGGGCGTGCAGTTGACCATGCCCAGCAGCTTGACGATTCGCTTGACGCGGTCGAGGTCGCCGATCACCTGCTTGAGGCTGCCCAGGCAGTTGAGCGCCGTGAGCTCCGCCGCCTTTCGCGCCGTCTCCAGATCGACGTCCTTTCCGACCTTGCCGAGATAGGTGTACTCGCCATCTTCCCGCCGCGGCCCATGTCCCGCCAGGAACACCAGGTTGCCTGTCTTGACCGCGCCGACATAGTTGAACATCGGCGTTCCGGGATCTGGAACTTTGTGGCCGAGCTTGGCGAGCCGATCCTCAACTCTTGACATCGAGTCCTCCCTTTAGATGGTTTTGGCCGGCGTCAGTGAGGGGTGCGGGCCGTGGATCCCGGCGCCCGGCCAAGCGCCAGGCGGCTCGCTCGGCAGATCGACCGCCTCCGTCTGCTCCTTGAAGACGCGCATGCCCCGGGCCTGGTAGTGCGCGAGCGCGTACGGCGAATCGAGCGTGCACGTGTGCACCCACACGCGCCCGGCGCCCATCGCCCAGCCGCGCCGGATCGCGGCGGTCAGGAGCGGGGCGCCGAGCCGCCGGCCGATGAATGCGGGCATCAGGCCCAGATAGGCGATCTCGACCTCGCCGGCGGTGCGTCCATCGAGCTCGAAGTAGCCCGCCGGCGTGCCGTCCTCGTAGAGCAGCCATGTCTCGACCCGTGGGTCGCTCATTCTCTCGGCCCACTGCTCGTAGCTCCAGCCGAGCCGATCGATCCAGTACCAGTTGCCGCCTGCCGCGGTGTAGAGAAAGCGGCCGAGCTCCGGCGAGGCTAGAAACGCACGACGGATCTCGACCGAATCCGGCGGATCCACCGGCCGCAGGTCCTCGGGGGACGTGATCTCGAGGCTCCACGTCGTCACGGTCACGAGCACACCGGGCAGCATGCCACGGCCATGAAGCACAATGATTGTGCATGCGGTTGTACCGCGACCCGGACGAACCGGGCCGCCTTGACTTCGACCGCGATCTCTACCGTCGCATCGCGCAGGACCTCCGGGCCCGGCGCCTGGTCCACGAGCACACGGTGCCGATCCGCAGCGGTTACGCGTGGCCTGTCAGGGCCGGGTCGGTGGTGCGCATTGTCACGGTGGAAGGCCCGCAGGTGTGTGACCTGAACCTATGGAGCCTGAGCAACCCGCGCGAGCGTTTCTGGGCCGCGCGCACGCGGCAGATCCAGGGCGCGCACGTCACCACCTTCGACCGGCTGTGGTCATGTCTTCCCTACCTTCGGCCGATGGTGACGATCACCAACGACACGCTGCCCACCGAGCCCACGGCGAACGGCGGCCGGTGCCACGACCTGCTCGGCAGCCGCTGCGACCCGTATCTCTACAAGCTGCTCGACGATAGGGACTACGACGTCACGTGTCACAACAACCTGTCGCGCGCGATCGCGCCGTTCCATCTGACCGAGCTCGACGTGCACGACGTGCTGAACATCTTCCAGGTGACGGGGCTTGACCCGGTGCACGAGATCTACTTCATGGAGGCGAGCCCGGCGAAGAAGGGCGACTTCTTCGAGCTCTTCGCCGAGATTGATCTGCTGTGCGCGATCTCCACGTGCCCGAGCGGCGATCTCTCGCAGTGGGGCTGGGGCGCGGATGGCGCCGACCCGCTGGCCAATTGCCACCCACTCGGAGTCGAGGTCTACGAGCTGCAGAAAGAGCTGCTGCGGGGCTGGACACCTCCCGAGCCGGTCCGCGTCAAGTCCGTCTACCAGGCGCCATCGACCCAGCGTTGAGCCGACGGCGCGAGCCGTGTCAGGGCCAGAGCGCGGGATGGATGCCGCCCCAACCCGCAGCGCGCTCGTACGCGCGCGCCGCACGCAGAACGGTCGCGTCGTCCAGCCGCCTGCCGACAAGCTGAAGCCCGACCGGCAGTCCCGGTCCCGCGAACCCGCAAGGCACGGAGACGGCAGGACCGCCCGTCAGGTTGGCGAGCCACGTGTACTGCGGCACCGGATGCTCGCTGATGCGGCGAGCGAGCGGCCGCGGTCCGGCGGGGATCGCATCGGCAACCGCGCCCACGGTCGGCGTCGCGAGCACATCGTGTGTCTCGAGCAGCGCGGCGATCTGGTTGGCGATCCGCGTTCGCG
>DASPYE010000125.1:0-21464 GCA_035636935.1 Candidatus Dormiibacterota bacterium
GCGATCGCCGGCGGCACCGCCGCGACGGTCGCGATCGTCTTGCTCGAAACCGAGGATCCGCGCGCGCCCCGGCCCAGCTGGGCGACGTTGCTCGCGGGCTGGCTTGCGCTGAGCTGGGTCGGCGTAATGCTCCAGGTCGGAGGCGGCACCGCCGTGTACTCCGCGGTCCCGGTTGCCACGGTGACGGCGCCACTTTTTGCTGTCCTTGCGGTCGCCGCGCTGCTCGTCTCGAATCTCTTTCCGTGGCGGACCTGGCCGGCGGACCTGTGGTCGCGACCCTCCCTGCGGGCCGCCGGGGTTACGGTCGCCATCCTGTTCCCGTTGGGCTTCTATCTGCTTGTGCGAGCGTATGAGCTCGGCGACGGCCGGTATCCGCACCCGTTGTTCCATGCGGGGCTCGCGATCCTGGGAGTGACCGCCGCTTTTGCCGCCGCGGCGCGCGCTCAGGCGGCTGCAACACGCCGCGAGTTCCTCGGCGAGGTGATCCCGTTCTTCGGCGGCTTCGCGCTTGCATCGATCGCGATCGGTACGGCGCTCGGGCTGGTGGCCGGTCTTGTGCTCCTCGCGACTGCCGCCGCCATCGTGGCGTGTCTCGCGCTGCTGCCGGACCGCGCCGGGTTGGCGGCGATTGTGAGCATCGCGGCGGCCGTCGGCCTGCCTCCGGGCCTCGCCTTCGGGGCACGCGTGATCGGCATCGAAGCGACATTCGAGGCGGGCGACTTCCTGGGCCTCATCGGCGTTGCGGCTGCGGCCGCCTGGACCGTCCTCATGGTGGGAGGCGCTCGGGCGATCGGCCTGCCGGGCGGCCGCGGCCATCCGGCGAGCGAGACCTTCGCCGGCGTCTCGATGGGGATCGCCCTCCTGACTCTGCTCGCTGGGCCGGCCATCGCCGCCGTCCAGACCGGGTTCGCGAACCCCGTCGCCACTGAGGTGATGTCGACCACCGCGTTGGGCGGTGGGCTCACCACCGTGGTCACGGTTTCGAGCGTGCTGCCGGCCGTGACGCTCTTCGCGCCGCTGCTGATCCTGGGAATCCTGGTCTACGCCGTCGCGGGCACCTCTGCCATCCATACGCAGGCGCGCGCGGCGCTCTTCAAGCTGCCGGAGGGCGGGATATGGCAGCGCGCGCGCGAAACTGTGCGAGCACTTACGGTGCCCGAGCAGTACCGAAGCATCTTGAATATTCGCGAGCTCGAAATCGCGGCAGCCGGGGGACAGCCTTTGTTGTGGCTGGCCGCACTGGCCGCGCTCGCGTTCGCGGTCACGCGTTGATCGAGGGCTTCGCAGGGTTCGTGGCGTGGCTCGGCGCGTCCGTGGTCGTCCTCTCTGACGGGCGGCGCGGCCTGGCCCTCGGCGCGGCCCTGTCCACGCTGGCACTGGCCGCGATCGTGCTCTCCGATGCCGGGCCCGTCGCCGCCATTGCCGTAGGGGTGGGCGGGCTCGCCGCCGCCGCGCGACGGCTGACGGTGGGGGTCGCCGGATGGGGGATCATGCCGCCTGGCTCGACCCCAAGATTCATCCTTTGCGTCGCCGGTGGGCTGCTCGCGTCGTGGATCGCCCTGGGCGTGACGAGCGGCCACAGCTCGGCGCTGCGCTTTGCTGTCATCACTGTGGCGGGCCTTGCGGGGGCAAGGGTGCTCTCCAGCGACGAGTCATCCGTTTTGCTCACCTCCGTCGCCCTGCTCGCACTGGCTGTGGCTGCCGCCTCGGGACTGACAGAGGGAGAGCCCGCGATCTGGCCCTACGCGGTGGCGGCGGCGATCGCGGCTGGTGTCGGATGGTTACCACAGAGCGCACCGCGTGCGGCCTGAATCGGCGGAGCTTCTTGTACTCGCAGCCGCGGCCCTGCTATTTGCGCTCGTCTTTGCTCCTGCCGCCGCGCCTCGCCGCACCCTCCTCGTGCAGGGGGGCACCGGGATGGTCGCGACCGCTGCGATCGCGGTCGTGCCCACGTTTGACCTCGCGCTCCTGACAATCGTCGGCCTGGGCGTCATGCAAGCTGGGATTGCGGGCAAGCGGACGCTTGCCGTCCGGCTGCGCGCCCCCGTGCTGGCGGCCGCCATCCTGGCGCTTGCGCTGGTCTTCCTGCGGGTGGAGGGGCCCGACGTGCTCGAGCGATTCGCCGCGGTGGGACTCGTGGCGGGGCTGGCCGCCGCGGTCGGCTTGTTTCCGTACATCCATCCCTTCGCGCCCGACGAGCCGGTCGCCGCATCGCCGATCGTCTGGATCGCGTTCGTCGGCCCGGTGCTCGCCGCGGTTGTCCTGAGTCGGGCCGAAGGTCTCCTCTCGGTCGACGCCGGCCAGGCTCTGGCGGCGATGCTGATCGGTCTTGGCGTGATCAACATGGCATGGGGCTCGATGGGGTCCTGGTTGACCGACGACACGGCTGCGGCGTGGCGTTACTCATTTCTTGCTGATTGGGGTCTGGTGCTCTGCGGTTTTGGGCTGACCTTGAGCGACGGGCGTCGGGCGGCGCTGCTCATGCTGTTCAGCATCGTTGTGGGCCGGCTGCCCCTGTACCTGGTATCGCGTGAGCCTCGACCCGAGCGGGCGAGCAGTGAAGGGCCGATCAACCTCGTCGTCGCCGCCGTGCTGGCCGGGTCGGCGCCCTTTGTCGGATTCGCTGCAAGGGTGCTTCTTCTCCGGGGCGCGACCCAGCTCTTCTGGCCGCTTGCCCTGGTTCTTGCGCTCGGCATGCTGCTGTGGCTTCCCGGGTCACTGCGGCTTGGCCGGAGCCTGGGGCGCCCGCGCGGCCGGCTGGCCTTCGGCGTGGCGCTGGCGGTCGCCGTCAACGTCGCCGCTGGTCTTTACCCTCTGCCTCTGCTGGCGGCGGCGAAGCTTTGATCCAGCTCCTCCTGTCGATCGCCACCCACTCGGTCGCGCTCCTCATCTATCCCGGTCTGCTCCTCATGGTCGGCTTCGGCGCGCTGGTCGAGCTGGGGTGGATGCGAGCCAGCAGGAAGGATTGGCAGCGGCCCGATCTGCCGCGCCGCCGCGTGACACCGGTGCTGGCCACGATCGCGCTGTGCTCGGTGCTCGCCTCGGTCCAGCTGGCCGTGCCGATCAACCCGGTCCCCGGCGCAGAGCGAAGCGTCGTCCTGGCGGCGGTCGGGCTGGCATTCACCGCGTGGGCCGACCTCGCGCTGACGGTCGAGTTTGTGGCCGCGCCCGGACTCCTCCTCATCGTCCAGTTCTGCTGGCTGCTGGCTGTTCTCGGCCCGGCAGTACAGCCGGAGAGCCTTCGCCCTCAGGTCCTGGGCAACGTGTTGGTGCCTGGCCTTCTGCCGGTCAAGGTCGCCTGTGGAATCCTTTATCTACTGGCGCTGCCGGCCCTGATGCGCTTGTGGCCGCTCTCGCCTCCGGCCGACCGACGCGAAAAGCCCAGGCTCGACGCCGCGCGGATCTTGACCTGGTTTCCCTATTGCGGACTGTTCACAACCTTGTTCGTGCCGCCGCCGGCCGACGATGCCCTCGGCTTCGTATGGTTCTTCGGGATCACGTTCCTCACCGCGGCGGTCGTGATCGGTCTCGGCATGTTCATGCGCCGGCGGGGTCAGGCCGGCGTGCGCGGGTTGTATACGCGGGCCGTGGCGCCGTTCGCCGGCCTGGTGGTCGCGGTCATGGTCGTGACGGCGGTGCTGATGCGTTAAGCCCGACCGGCCCCTCCCTTGCCTCCTTATGAATGGGGAGGGACCTGGAGTCATCGGTGACGTTTTGGGGCTTGGTACAATCTCTCGCCGTGCCCAAGCCAGATAGTTCGCTGTCGGCTGTCATCGTCAGCGGCGGCAAGCAGTACCGCGTGGCGCCTGGCGACCAGATCCTGGTCGACCGCCTCGCCGCGGAGCCGGGTTCCTCGGTCAAGCTCGGACGAGTTCTGCTGGTCAACGACGGCAGCGAGATCAGGGTGGGCAGCCCCGCGATCGACGGCCTCGACGTCGACGCGAAGGTGGTCGCGCACCGGCGCGGACCTCGCGTCGAAAGCATTCGCTACAAGTCGAAAAAGCGCGTGCGCGTGCATCACGGCGGCCGCGCTCACCTGACCGCGCTCGAGATCATCGCCATAGGCGGCGTCGGGCTCGAGAAAGAAGAGAAGGAAGTTACCTCCAAAACGGCCAAGCCGAAGGGCCGGGCCAAGGCCCCCAAGAAGGCAGCGACAAAGGCGGAGGCCGTGGAGGAGATACCGGTCGCTGAGGAGACGGTAGCGGCGCCGCCCAAGAAGGCGACTCGGCGCACAGCCAAGAAGGAGACCAAGTAGTTGGCGCACAAGAAGGGTGGCGGATCGTCGCGCAACGGGCGCGACTCGAATCCGCAGATGCTGGGCGTGAAGATCTATGGTGGCCAGCTG
Organism: Candidatus Dormiibacterota bacterium; assembly: GCA_035636935.1. GTDB lineage: Bacteria > Chloroflexota > Dormibacteria > Dormibacterales > Dormibacteraceae > 40CM-4-65-16. Next base: position 4,346 of record DASPYE010000125.1, read on the forward strand.
GTCAACGCGGGCACGATCCTGGTCCGCCAGCGAGGCACGAAGATCAGCGCCGGGACCGGCGTCGGACTCGGCCGCGACGACACGCTGTTTGCGATGGTCGCGGGCCAGGTGAAGTACGAGCGAGTCGGTAAAGACCGCCGACGCGTCACGATTCAGCAGACCGAGCAGAACGACAAAGGCTAACGGTCGGCATTTCGTCGATTCCGCTCGCATCGTCGTGCGCGGCGGTCACGGCGGCAGGGGTTCTGCTTCGTTCCGGCGCGAGCCGTTTGTGCCTCGAGGCGGTCCTGACGGCGGTGATGGCGGGCGCGGCGGCTCGGTGATCCTCCACGCGACAACGGACGTCAGCGATCTGTCGCTGTACAAGCGCCGCTCTCGCTGGAACGCCGAGGCAGGCGTAGCGGGGGCCGGCGGCCGCAAGACGGGCCGCAGCGGAGCCGACGTCACCTTGAAGGTTCCAGTGGGAACGATCGCCGTGGCCGCTGACGGCGGGGTGCTGGCGGACCTGGACACACCAGGCGCCAAGACGGTGATCGCGCGAGGCGGTGCCGGCGGCCGCGGCAACGTCCACTTCAAGAGCTCCACGCGGCGCGCCCCGGATTACGCGGAGCAAGGGCTGAAAGGCGACGAGCTGGAGATCACGCTCGACCTGAAGTTGATCGCCGACGTCGGCCTCGTCGGCCCGCCGAATGCGGGCAAATCCTCGCTCCTGCGTGCGCTGACCGCCGCGCGCCCCAAAGTCGCCGACTATCCCTTCACGACGCTCGATCCGGAGCTTGGCGTGGCCGAGGTCGATGGCATTCGCTTCGTGCTCGCCGACATCCCGGGTCTGATCGAAGGCGCGGCACAGGGTGCTGGTCTCGGCCAGAGGTTTCTTCGTCACGTGGAGCGGACAAAGGCGTTGATCTACGTGCTGGACGGTTCTGAGCCCGACCCGTGGCGCGACCTGGAAACCGTTCGCTCCGAGATCTCGCAGTTCTCTTCGGTGCTCATCCAGCGTCCGTACATCGTGGCCGTGAACAAGGTCGACCTCGAGGCCGCGCGCAAGCTGCGTGCGCGCTCGCGGCGAGCCGGCATCCATTTCGTTTCCGCTCTGACCGGAGAGGGACTGGAGGCTCTGGCGCAAGAAATCGCGAAGCTGGTCGCTCTGGCACCTGCACCGACCGTCGCGATCACGCCGAAGGTGACCAAGCTCCCAATCCGTCCGAGCGGCGAGGTCCTCGTCGAGCGCAAGCCATCCGGATACGTCGTCCGGGGGGAGCGCGTCGAGCATCTGATCGAGCGAACCAACCTGGACTCGGAAGGCGGGCTCGCGCGATTTCAGTCGCAGCTCGACCGGCTTGGGGTGAACGCTGCCCTCGAGGCGGCCGGTGTGAAGCCCGGCGACACGGTGCGCATCGCGGGCGTCGAGTTCGAGTATCAGCCGTGAAAGTCGGTGTGCTTGGGGGCACTTTCGACCCCATCCATCGCGGCCACCTGGCCGCCGCTCACGCAGCAATGGATTGCACTGGACTGGATCGCGTGCTGCTCGTTCCCACCGGGCGGCCGCCGCACCGCCGAGGCGCTGTCGCGAGTGCGGATCAACGACTCGAGATGTGCCGTCTCGCCATCGACGGCGACCCACGATTCGCGGTCTCAGACGTCGAGATCCGTCGCGACGGTTTGTCGTACACGGCTGACACTCTCCAACAGTTGAAGCACGAGCATCCGGGCGACGAGCTCTATCTCGTGCTGGGGTGGGATGCAGCGCGTCTGTTCGCGACCTGGCACCAACCAGACGTGGTGCTGCGCCTGGCCTCCGTCGTCGTCGTGACACGTCCTGGAAGCGCGACGCCCGATGCCGCTGCATTGCACGACGCGGGCCTGGATCCCGCAAGCACCGTCCTTTGCGCGAGGCCGACTCCAGACATCTCGGGAAGTGCATTGCGGCGAGCCATCGCGGGCGGCGAGCCGGTGGGCGACAGGCTTCCCCAGGCGGTAGAGCGGTACATCGCCAGGAACCGCCTCTACATGGATAATCGGTAGATTGGCCGCTGAAGCGAAAAGGCGACTCACGCCCCTGCAGCTCGCTCGTTTGCTGCGGTCCGCCGCGACCGAGAAGAAGGCGTGGGACCCGGTCGTGATCGATGTGCGCGACCAGACCTCGGTGGCCGATTACTTCGTCATCTGCGAGGGCGAAACCGACCGCCAGGTGCGCGCCATCGCCGACGGGATGGTGCAGGCGGCGAAGGAGCGCGACCTACGGCCGCTCGCGGTGGACGGCTACGACGACGCCGGATGGATCCTGCTCGACTTCGACTCCGTGCTGGCGCACGTCTTCCTGCCTGGCGAGCGGTCGTACTACGACCTGGAGAGCTTGTGGGCGCCGGCGGCGAAGCGAAGACGAAGAGCAGCGTCGGCTTAGGGCCGCTTCAAGCCCCCACCCGGCGCTTCGCGCCGACCTCCCCGGCAAGCGGGGAGGTGAAACCAGCGTTGCATTGGCGGAGGGAACCATCTGAGTTCCCTCTCATATCAATTGCGCGTAGCGGTCGAAGATTTCGCGCAGGTCGGCGGGCGGTTCTACGCGGTGCTTCTTCATCACGTCGAAGAGGCTCAGGATGTGACGCACACCTGCCAGGGTGACGCCCTTCTCTCGCGTGAGGTTCTGGATGACCTGTACCTTGCTGATATCGCGCTGGGAGTAGCGGCGCCGGTTGGTCGTCGTGCGATGCGGCTCGATGAGGTGCGCATCCTCGTAGAGCATCAACGTGCGCGGATGAGTCTCCAGGATCTCGGCCGCGACGCTGATCGTGTACAGCGGCTTGTCCATGTCACTGAACGACTGATGCTGCATGCGCGGGCCTCGGGGGCTCAAGACCTTCACCGCAGAGAGTTCAACACCTGGATGATGGCCGGCCCAAGAAGGACGACCCACAGCACGGGAAAGATGCAACCCACCATTGGAAAGACCATTCGCGAGGAGGCTTGTGCAGCACGTTCCTGCGCGCCCTGGCGCTGCCGGCGGCGCATCTCCGTCGCCTGGACTCGAAGGAGCCTGGCGATCGGGACTCCCATCTGATCTGACTGCACGATCGACTCGACGAGGTGATGGAGGTCGGGCACGCCGGCGGAGTTTGCCATGTGCTCGAGCGCGGCCATGCGGGGCCGGCCAAGGCGGATCTCGCGCAGCACCTTGCCGATCTCATCGCCGAGAGCGTTATGGAAGCGCTCGGTGATGCTGAGCAACCCCTCGTCGAGACTCATTCCTGACTCGACCACCAGGGTAAGCAGGTCGGTCGCCTCGGCGAGGGAGCGCTGGATCTGGCGGCGGCGCAGCCCGATTCGCTGTTCCAGCCACAGCATCGGCGCCATGTAGCCCACGGCCGCGAAGAGAGCGCCCGCCAGCGGAGCGGCAAGCAAGTCCTGGATCCCGAGCGGGACCAGCAGGCCGAGCGCCAGTCCAGCCAAGGCGAGGAGCGCGCCGAGGCTGTAGCGCACCGCCTGGAATCCAGCCGGCGTCAGGCCGCCTGGGTTGCCGGCCTGGCTCAGCTTGTGCCGCAGCTGACCCGCCGTCCGGGCCGGAAGCTTGGCGACCGGTCGCAACCAAGTCTCGAGCTGCTTGACGAACGTCGGTCGAGGACCGGTGGCGACCACGTGGCCGTTGGCCCCCGCGGCGCGGAACTGGTCGATCGCGATGAAGTAGGCGACCACGATCGCGCCGCAGATCAGGCCGGCGGCAACCGCGATCTGGAGCACCTAGGCCTCCAACGCGGTCATGCGCTGAATGATCAGGTTGCCCAGCAGGATCATGAAGCCGGCGAAGCCGAGCATTGCGTAGCCGACCCACGTGCTAGTCATCGGCGCGTAGTAACCAGGCACGAAGACGTAAAGGCCCAGCGCAAGCAGGATCGGCAGGCCGGTGATGATGCTCGCGGACGCGCGCGACTGCGCGGTGAGCACGCTCATGTCGCGCTTCGTCTGCAGCCGGTCACGCAGCGTATCGGAGATGTTGTCCAGGACCTCGGCGAGGTTTCCTCCGACCCGGATGTGCAGCAGGATCGCCGTCACGATGAACTCGAGGTCGGGGCTGTTGATGCGGAGGAGCAGGGCGGACAGCGCATCCTCGACCGAGGTGCCAAGCGTGATCTCGGTGGTCACCCGCTCGAACTCTGTCGAAACCGGCGGCTGCGATTTCGTGGCGACCGTTTCCAGCGCGCGATCGATCGCGTAGCCGGTCTTCAACGAGTTGGACAGCAGCTGCAGCATGCTCGCGAGCTGCTCGTTGAACTGCTGCTGCCGCCTTCGCTGCAGGTACGCGATCACGAGCGGTGGGATGAGGAAGCCGACCACGCCGAGGATGACCGGGCCGAGGGTGAAGCCGAAGCGGAACAGGCCGATCAAGGCGCCCAACGCGACGGCCCCGATGCGGACCAGGAGGTACTCGGGCGCGGTGACGTTCAGGCCGGCGCGTGCGAGGTCCTCGGTCAGGGTCGGCTTGCCGGCCACCCTTCGGCGCTGGCTGAGGTTTTCGGCCGCCGGCTTGAGGAGGCGGTCGACCAGCTCGCGCGGCGTCGCGCGGGCCGCCTGCACATCGGTCGACCGCACCCTGCGTTCCTTGCGCACCCGGTCCAGGGCCCAGAAGAAAACCATGATCGCCGCGGCCATCGGCAACGCGACGATCGTCTCCTGCGGCAGCACCATGGAGGCCTAGAAGAGGCCTGGGTAGGCGGCCTGGATGGTCTTGAGGGTCACGCCCTGGGCGGAGCCGACGTTCGGACACTTCGGGTCGGGCGCTTGCTCACCCGGCGAGTAGTCGTGGTACGACTCGAGCGAGTATTTGAGCGCCGCGTAGGTCAGAAACCAGGTGATGATCTCCGCCTGGCACTGGGTGATGATGACCGTCAGGCTGGTCGCGCTCGCCCCGGACGTCGAGGTCTGGGTCCCGACCTTGATCACGTGGAGCTGGGTGAAGATCGTCTTGGAGGCCACCTTGCCCGCGGTGGAGACCGTCGCGATCACGGAGATGTAGTCACCGCCCTGGATGTAGTCGGCGACGCCCTGCTGTTCGCTGGTCGGGATGGTGAGCGCGACGTAGCCGGTCGGAATCGCCAGGTACTCCGACTGCGAGCCGAGGGCCTGGTTGGCCCGCGCCACCTCGTTGGCTGTGATGACCTGGCCTGACGCGATCGTGACCAGCGGCACCATGCCCAGGAGCTGGTTTCGACTCGTGAAGTAGTTTGCCCAGGCGCCGGTGGGGATGCGCTGCATGGAGAGGGCGTCCGCGGTGATCGGGACGCGGGGCTGCAGGTCCTTGCTCGCCACCACCACCGTTTGCTGGGCCGTCGCGTTGGCGGTGCTTGCGTTGAGGGCGACGAGCACGAAGGCGACGATGACGAGCAGTGCCAGGAGGATGCCCAGGATGGTGAATGGTCGGCGCGAAGTAATTGCGCTAAAGGTCCGCAAGGCCGACCCATCATAGGCAAGATATCCCGGTGCCGAGCCCCCTTACGTGATACTCAGAAAGCCAGATTTTGACCAGCGTGGGCAGTCGTTAGTCGAGTTCGCCGTGTCCTCGGTGGTCCTTCTTCTGCTGGTCGGCGGGCTGGTCGACATAGGCCGCTCGATCTATGTCTCCGAGGCGCTTTCCAACGCGGCCCGTGAGGGCGCCAGACAGGGCGCCTTTTTCGATGCGCCAAATCTCTCGCACCCGTATCTCTACGACGCGCAGATCAAGGCTGCGGTGGACGCCGAGCTGGCCTCGATCAATTTGCCCGCGTCGGTGCTCAAGAACCCGGGCACCACATGTCCTTCGGTCACCGACGGGAACGGCCTCCACAACCCGCCGTTCGTCTCGTCCTCTTATCCCGCGACCGCGAATCAGCCGTGGCTTTACGTCTGCTACAACAACACGCCTGGCCTCGACTTCACTTCCCCGGCCACCAACCAGGGCCAGCTCGACCTCAATGTGATCGTGCTCTACACCTACGGGCCGCTTACGCCGCTGGTCAAGTCGCAGTTCGGGCTGTTTCAGGTTGCGGCAAATGTCCACATGACGGTGCAGGGAAGTTGATGGGCTCCCGGCGCCCCTCGGGCCCTTCGGGCCACCTCCCCATGAATGGGGAGGCGTTGGGGCGGGGCCAGCGGTCTCAGGCCTTGATCGAGTTCGCTCTCGTGTCGCCGGTTCTTTTGCTTCTGCTGTTCGGAGTCATCGACCTTGGGCGGGCGATCTTCTACTACGACACCATCAACCACGCCGCGCGGGAAGGCGCCCGCGTGGCGGTCCGAGCGTCGAACTCGCTACCCACCAACACCGACGTCCTGAACGCCGTCGCCGGACAGATGCAGGGCGCGCCGGTGACCGCGCCATGTCCGCAGGGCCCCGTGAGCGCGGCCACGCCTGCCCCCAACTCGGCCTGGATGTACATCACCGAGCCCAATGCGCCAGGCTCGGTCGAGACCACCCCACCGCCCAACGCGCCAGGGGGCGAGTACCCGGCGACCGCCGGTGGAGGCTGCAGCGCGGTCAATCCCGCGGTCGGCAACGATCAGCTGCAAGTCACGATTCGTTTCAACCTGGTGTTGATCACGCCGATCGTCGCGCAAGCGACCGCCAATCACATCGTGATGTCGGCGGCGGCGGTGTTCAGAACGGAGTATTAGAGGTGGCCATTCCAGGTCACCCTCCCCACTTGCTGGCGAGGGCCGGCGAGGGGACAAGACACCCGCACCAGTCGGGTCAAGCGATCGTGCTCATCGCGCTGATGCTCACAGTCCTGATCGGCATGGTCGCGATCGCCATCGACGGATCGCGCGCTTACACCGTGCGCCGCGACCTCCAGGCCGCCACCGACGCCGCCGCGCTGGCGGCGGCGGACAAGATGCAGCAGACCGGAAGCTACGTCACCGCCGAGCAATCCGCCACCAGCATCTTCGGCACGAACCTGCACGTCTACTCCGCGCCCTCGTGCACCGGATACGGAACCCCGGGGGCGTCGCCCTGGACCGTCACGTGCACCTTCTCCGACGGCACGGTCCTGACTGACATCGCGCGCGTGATGGGTTCCCAGGGGAGCCGGTTTCAGCTCACGGCGACCAAAACGCTCCAGCTGCAGTTCGGCCGGGTCCTGACCAATGGCACCAGCCCCACGCTCGGCGCGGGCGCGCACGGCAGCGTCAACAACCTCCTCTACACGCCAACGGTGGCGGCGCTGGATGGCGCAGGTTGCGGCGGCACCGGTGGAAATGCGATCAGCATCAATGGCGGCGGCACGCTGAATGTCGTCGGCGACGTCGTCTCGAACGGCGCGGTTTCGGTCGCGGCGGGGAGCCTTCGCGTCGCGGGCGACATCTATTCCCGCTGCCAGTCAACGGTTGCGGGATCGGTTACGAACGCCTGCTATCCAAGCGGCGCTGGCAGCCCTTGCACCTATCCCGACATCATCGGCGCAACCCGTCCGGGCAACCATCTGGCGGATCCGAACTTTCCGGCCCCTTCTCTGCTCGGAGGTAGCCAGGGCCTTCCCTCAAGCAATGTTGTCGTGCTGCCGGGGATCTACTCGGCCTTACCCGTGTTCAACGGAAACAGGTGTTGGTTCCTGGCAGGTGGCGTCTACACCTTCCAGGCCGGTGCGATCAACACAGGCGACTTCGTCAGCAACGAGCTCAAGCCGCCCGACGAGCCCGACGCGTCGAACAACCAGGTCCGGGCAACCAACCAGTTCTGGAGGTCGAGCGGGGCCCAGTGTGACGGTGCGTTCGACGTGACCAAACAAACCGGGCCCCGCGATCTGCCCACCGGCCAGTGGTCGTTTGTGCTCACCTCCGTGCGTACCGACACCTACAACGGGGTTAGCTATTCGCGCGAGAGCGCACCTTCGATGTGCCGCTTCGTGAACCTGAACAACCACTTTGACGATGTCCAGATCTTGATCAGCAACGTGCCCGGCGCCACATCATTCAACGTGTACGCCGCTCCGCCCAGCAGCAACAGCTGCAGCGGCCCCTTCGGCCTGGCGACCAACATCCCTGTCGTGGGTTCCGTCACCAACGTGAATCTCTCCCCATGTCCGAACGTCAACGGCAACGGGTGCACGCTCGGCAACGAGTCTGCAAGCCTTTCGTCGGTGCTGGATTCCCCGTTCGCGCCCAACGCCGGCGCCGCGCCAGGGACGAGCGGCGCCTACCCCCCTGACTCTGAGACTGCGCCATTCGCCGCGGGACTGCCCAACCAGAACCCAGGGCGTGGCGCAGTCGCGGCGGGTGACCGCGCCAACGAGAACAACTGCAAATCCGTCGCCAACGCTTACGTGACGTGTCCCGGGCCGATCACACCTGGCGCGGTCGAGCTGAGCTTCCCGGCCGGCGGATGCCTCACCACCGGCAACGGCGCCGACACATACCTGTTCAGCGGCTATCAATACAACTGGGTGAGCATCTACGAGCCCGCGGCCAACACGTGCTCCAACACGCTTGGCGCCATGAGCAACAGTGCCTTCATCGGCCTGGTCTACTGCCCTTCGGCTTCGATCAGCGTCACATCCCAATATGTGTCCGAGGCTCGGACCGGTGGCATGATCGCCAACACGATCAGCTTCACCGGATCGTTGCCGGCCATGTCGTTCAGCGCGAACTACGCGCCCGTGCCTCCGGCCAGCCGGATCACAAGCTAGCTCTAGCTAAGAAGTAGCGAGCTCGACCTCTGTCCCGGCGGTGATGTCGGCCGGGGCTGCGCCGTTGCCGTCGTGCGATTCGTGCCTCGTCTCGAGATGAGCGATCCGGCGGTGCATGGCACTCGCCAACTTGGTTTCGCCGAGCTCGTCGTAGCGCTCGATCGCGCCCTTCCATGCCGCCTTGGCGTCTTCGATCCGCCCCAGGCCCCACAACGCTTGGGCGCGGCGGTCGAGTGCTTCTGCGCGCTCGCGCGTCCTGTCGGGCGGCAGCAGCTGGAGAGTCGAGTCGATGAGGCGCAGCACCTCTTCAAAAGCGCCGACGGCAAGCGCGTTCGACGCCGCGTGGCCGAGAAAGCCCGCGGTGCGGAACGGCTCGGCTGCCGTGCCTGCCTGATAGAGGTGGTAACCGATCTCGGCCGCATGGTCACCAGACGACTTGCCGTAGACCCGCTCGAGTGTGTCGGCCACGGCAAGGTGGTAGGCCTGCAATCGCGGCAGCGGCAGCACCGCGAGCACGCGCTGGCGTACGAGGTCGTGGGCAAAGCGGTAGGTCGCCCCCACCGCGGCGACCACGAAGTGGCCACGCGTCGCTTCGTCGAGGGCGTCCCGCAGCTCGTGACCTGACAGCTCGCCGAACGCTTCCAGCAGCGCAACGTCAAAATCCCGCCCGATCACCGCGGCCGCGACGAGCATCCTCTGCGCCGGCTCGCTGAGGCGTTCGATGCGCCGGCTGATCAGGCCGCGCACGCTCAGCGCCAACTCGAGATCCTCTTCGGTGAAGCTCGTCTGCGAGTGCGCGCCGAGCATGTTTTCGGATTCGGCCATGTAAAGCAATGAGTGCTCGACGAAAAGCGGGTTGCCCTCTGTGGCGGCCTGGATGCCAAGAAGCTGGACGGGGGTCAGCGGTGTTTCGGCGATGCCGGCGACGATCCGCTCCACGTCGTGGTCCGTGAGGCGGCTGAGATTGATGCGCTGCGCGCGCCGCCGTCTCAGGAGTCGCGACAGCGCGGTCGCGAAGGGCTTTGCCGAGTCGAGCTCCGAATCCCAGTACGTGCCGAGGACGACCATCCTGCTTCCGCCAAGGCGCTCGGCAAGGTCGCGCAGCAGGAGCACGCTCCCTTCGTCTGCCCACTGCAGGTCTTCCAGGACGATGAGGAGCGGTTTGTTGCCCTGCACCGCCGCCAGCAACGAGTGAACCGACTTGTAGAGCTGCTCGCGGACCTTGTCGGCCGCGACCTCGTGAGCGGCGGACATCCCGCGCACCTTCTGACGCAAGCCAGGCACGAGCGTTGCAAGCAGCGGCCCATGATTGCCCGCACCTTCTTGAAGCGCCTTCGCCGTCGAGCTTGCCACCGCAGCGCCAAGCACTTCGCGAAACGGCGCGTATGGCGCGCCGTCCTTTTCGAGGCTGCGGCCGCTCAGCACAAGCCAACCCTTGGCGGACGCGTCCGCCGCGACCTCCGACGCCAGCCTGGACGTTCCAATCCCAGGAGCGCCGGTGAGCAAGACGAGCGAACCGCTTCCCGTGGCGGCGCGGTCGAGCACCATCCGCATGTCGAGGCGTTCCTGGTCGCGGCCTACAAAACCTTCGGCTGAGGCGAGCAGGCGCGGCGACTCCTTCACCTCACCTGGCGTCACCTGGTGCAAGCGCCAGCGGTCCGGGAATCCTTTCAGCTTGTAGCGGCCGCGAAAGTCGAACTTCATCTCGGAGATGGGTCCGACCAGCTGACGGACGATCTCGGAGACCAGGATCTCGCCGCCTTTGGCCTTGCCCGCGACCCGTGCCGCGACGTTCACGGCGGCGCCGAAGATATCGCCCGCCTCCTCGACGACCTCGCCCGTGTTGAGGCCGATGCGGATCCGGAGCTTGCGTTCCGGATTCTCCTTGCTGTAGGTGGCGATGGCCTGCTGAATGTCGAGCGCGCACTCGACGCCGTGGCGGGTCGAGCCGAAGCTGATCATGAAGCCATCGCCGAGACCCTTGATGCGCCGGCCCGCATGCTGCGCGACCTTCTCGTCGATGATCGTCTCGTACGCCTTCATGATCTCGTGGGATGCGGTGAATCCCCGCGTCGAAAGCAGGCGCGTCGACTCCTCGACGTCAGTGAACATGATGGTCACCGTCCCCTCGGTCTGGCCGACGGCAAGGCTCCCGATGATCGTCTCCGCGGTCAGCGGCGATGTTGCGTTGATCGGCTGACCGAGCCCTTCCGCGATCTCGCGGAGCAACCCCTGCGACGCCCGGTACCCGGCCTCGCCCTGCGGATAGCGAACCGCTTGCAGCAGACCCGACTCCACCGCCAGCCGCAGCTCCCGTCCGCCGGAATCCTTGCTGATCTTGACCTCCGTGGCGTAGTCGGTGGCCTTCAGCTCGGCGCCCTCGAATGCTTGCGTCAATGCCCCCGCGAGGCGAAGGCTCAGTCCGCGCCTCGTGATGATGCTTTCGATCACCGCGTGGATGCGGCGGGAGGCCCCCGCCGGCCCCGGCGCGCCTTCGGTCGTGCGGACGGTTGGCAGCATGCCGGTGAATCCGCTCGAGGCGGCCGCCAGCTGCCCCAACGCGGTCGTGGCGCGAGCCATCGCGGTGGCGGCCTCCAGCGCCTGTCCGGCGTGGAGGTCGGCGGTCGGGTTGTAAAAATACTGCTGCGGCGCGGAGAACACCTCCGGGCTCCCCGACGCCGGCGGGGCGGCATAGACGACCGGTGCGACAGGCGCTGGCCCAGGAGGCGGCTGGGGTACCCGTGTTGCCGAAGGTGCATACGCAGTCTCGGCCGCCGCCGCCGGCGCGGCGGCTTGCAGGTCGGCGACCGCCGACCGCGCCGCGTCGATGAGCTTGCGCATCTCTTCCTGCATCTCGGGCGTCTGCGCGGGTGGCTGCCCGGCCGCCGCGGCGGTCCGAGCCGCGGCCTCCCCCGGGCGGTCGGAGCTGAAGGGAACCACCACCACCTGGCGGACCATGTTCTCGCTCTTGCCCTGACCCGACATGAGGGGATCCTTGACGACCGGCATCATGCTGTCCGAGCCGGCGGGCACGTACCGCGACTTGACCGGGTCGAACAGGTCCTGGTTCACCTGCACGCCGTAGAACGCCGCTTTGTCGAGCGCGGTGGGCACGTACCCGGTCGCGTTGTACTCGAGCCGCAGGTCCGAGCCCATTCCCAGCAGGAAGATGTCGCGCAGTATCGCTCCGTTTGAGTCATAGCCGACGACCTCGGCGATCTGTGCGACCTTGCGCCGGCCGTCGGGCATGCGCGCCTGGTGCACGATCAGGTTGACCGCGGACGCGATCTGCGCGCGCACGGCCTCGAACGGGATGTCGATCGAGGCCATCATCACCATCGTCTCCAGACGCGAGAGAGCATCACGAGCGGAGTTCGAGTGGATGGTCGACATCGAGCCGTCGTGCCCGGTGTTCATCGCCTGCAGCATGTCCAGCGCCTCCGCGCCGCGGACCTCTCCGACGAGAATCCGGTCGGGGCGCATTCGCAGGCTGTTGCGCAGCAGCTGACGGATCGTCAGCTCGCCCTTGCCTTCGACGTTTGGTGGACGGTGTTCGAGGGCGATGACGTGCGGGTGGTCGATCTGCAGCTCCGCCGCGTCCTCGATCGTGATCACGCGCTGGTTGTGCGGTATGAAACGCGCGACCACGTTCAGCGTTGTGGTCTTGCCCGACCCGGTGCCGCCCGAGACAAGGATGTTCATGCGGCCGAGCACCGCCGCCTGCAGGAACTCGGCCATCGCCGGGCTCAAGCTGCCCTCGTGCTTGAGGTCCTCGATGCCGAGCACCGCGTCCTTGAACTTGCGGATCGTCAGGGCGGGGCCGTGGATCGCCGCCGGTCGGATGATCGCGTTGACGCGGCTGCCGTCGGGCAGGCGCGCGTCGACCATGGGGTTGAGACCGTCGATGTGGCGTCCGGTGGTCGCGACCATGCGGCGGATCGTCTCCAGCAGCTGGTTTTCGTCCTCGAAGCGAACGTCCGCCTTGGTCAGCACACCTCGACGCTCGATGAAGATCTGGTCGGGGCCGTTGACCATGATCTCGCTCACCGAGCGGTCGTGGAGGAGGCTGTCGAGCGGGCCGTAGCCGACCGCGGCGCGAAGGATGATGTCGGCGAGCGCCGACTTCTCCTGGGCATTGAGGTTGATGCTGTCCTCGAGCAGGAAGCGATCGAGGTGTGTCCGCACCGCGCGCGAGAACGCGAGGGTGTCGCCGGTGGTGAGACCGACGTCCCGGATGAGGGCGAGCCGGTCGCGGAAGTCGTTCGCGAGCTTGGTCAGGTCGCGTCCCTGGCTTGCCGCGGCTTCGAGGATGTCGGAGCGCCTGCGCCGCGGGGTGCCTGCCGGCGGAACGGCCACGGCTCCGGGCACCGTCCACCTCTCGACGTACTGCGTCTCGAGCAGGGACGGAAACGCCGCGACCGCCGGGATCACCCTCTGCAGCTCGGTCAGCCGGATCTTGATCGCGATGCCGTCGCCGTCCGGCTCCGCCCCCTGGGCGATGTATGCCGCGATCCATTCGCCGTCGCGGAAGCGCAAGACTGCTTTGCGCGCAGTCGTGCTGTCGCCGGGGTCGGGCTCCAGCGCAGGATCGTCGACCGATCCGAATACGACGTACTTGATGTCGCGAGTCGGGACGACGCGCACGTGAGTGGGGTCGGCCGGCGAGTAGATCAGAAAACCCTCGCCTTTGATGACGCGCGATTCCGATTCGCCTTCCTCGAGCCCACCGTCGAGCCGGTGGACGACGACCTTGACGCGCGATGGAGTCTCGCTGCCATCTATGGGGAGACCGGATGGAACGTCGGTCATGACCTCGCTCATCGGGCTCGCGTCGGGTCGGATGCCAGCACTGGTCTGTTGCTCTTCCGCCTGTTTGGAGACGTAATCCTCTTCCTCTTGCTTGTCCCTCGCTCTCGAAAAGAGTCGCATCAGCTGTAGCGCTCCGGGGCGCGACGCCGGTCGAGCACCCACTTCGAACCTGGCATCCGCTTGGCGACGCCCTTCACCTCGGACGCGCGAGCCGCGACCGCGGCGGCGCTGCCGTAGCTGCCCGGCTCGGCGATCACGATGCCAATCGAAACAGACACCATCGGCGTCTTGAGGATGTTGCCGTTGCGCTCCTCGGACTCGATCCAGCCGCGATCGCGGTCGCTGGGGTCGTAGAGCGCGGGGATGGCCTCGTCGAATCGCTTGGTGATCTCCGTCGCGACCGTCTCGGCGAGGCTCGGCTCGGTCAGGATGACGAAGTCGTCGCCGCCGACGTGGCCGGCGAAGTGAAAGCTCGAGTGATTCTCCTCGAGGACCTCGAGGATGATCGTGGCCAGCGTCTTGATCACGTCGTCACCGCGCAGGAAGCCGTAGTGGTCGTTGTAGCTCTTGAAGGAGTCGATGTCGGGATACAGAACTGCGAATCGCTCGTGCTGAGCCAGGCGCCGGCTGATCTCGCGGAGGATATCGCTGTTGCCGCTCATTCCGGTCAACGGGCTCAAGCCTCGAGCCGTCGTCGAGCGGGTCATCACCGCCCGCAGGCGCGCGACCAGCTCCTCCGGGATGAAGGGCTTGGTCACATAGTCGTCGGCTCCGGAAAGCAGGTGCTCGACTTTGTCCTTGAGCGAGTCACGAACCGTGAGAAAGACCACGGGGATGAGGCGCGTCCGAAAGTCGTCGCGGAGCTCGGCCATGATCTGATCGCCGGTCGTGTCGCCGAGCATCAGGTCGAGCAGGATGATGTCCGGTCTCCATTCCACGGCTGTGTCGTGCGCCGCCCGGCCGTCGTTTACCGTCACGCATTCGAAGCCCGCGCGTTCCAGCACACGCTTGACCAGCCGCAGGACCTGCTCGTCGTCGTCGACGATCAGCGCGATATCGCGATGGATCAAGGCGGATTGCGGCCGTTGCGACGCACCTGCCAGCTTGCGGGCAATCGTCATGACGGCTTGGGCTCCGGTCGCGGAAGCTTGTCGGTCAGCACGATGGCACGTTCCGCGGCGGAACGGACTTCCTGGATGTCGGCCTTGATCGCCTCGGGGTCGTTGGCTTCATCGGCGATCAATTCGCTGTAGTTCACGATCACGGCGAGCAGGTTGCGGAACTCGTGGATCAGCGCGCGGCCCTGGTCTTCGGTGTTGTGGTCGCTCACAGCCGCTTCACCAGCCGCCACCGATTGCGGTCGCCGTCCCGCTCATAGCCGAGCTCGTCAAGAAGTGAGCGTGCCATCGCCAGGCCCCGCCCCGCCTCGCTGTCGTGGGCCGGCATCTCGCGTGAAAGGTGCTCGTGCACAGGCGAGCCAGAATCGCTGAGCGAGGCGACCACGGTCCCCTCGTCGAGTCGCAGCGCGTAATCGATGGCCGTGGCAGTCCCGGCCGGCCGGCCATGCGTGAGGACGTTGCTGCCGATCTCGCCCAGCGCGGTCTCGAAGAGCATGAGAGGCCTGTCGTCTGAGCGCCGGCCGGTGGCTCGCCGCAGGCGATCGATCGATTGGTGCAGGATGTCGAGCCCTTCGGCAAGCTCGGAAAACGAAGCCCGGAATTCAAACTCGTGGTGCCCAGCTCTCATCGGCCTAAAAGCCGGCGAGGGCTTCCTCGACAGTCGCGTAGTAGGGGAAGACCCGATCCAGGGTGGTGAGCTCCAGCACGAGACGAGCCTGCTGGTTGGGCGCCGCCAGGCGCAGCTCGCCCTGGCTGCCGCGGACCTGCTTCAACGCCGAGATCACAGAGCCGAGGCCGGTCGAGTCGACGAAGCTCACGCCTTCCATGTCGATGACGATCCTCGGCGGGCCGTTCTTGACCACCTCCGAGATCGCCTCCTTGAGCGCCGGCGCGCCGGCTACGTCAAGCCGGCCCGTGGGCGCGACGACGGTTATCCCGTTACCGGAGGTGCGTGTCTCGACTTCGAGCGCCATAGACGGAAGAGCATATGGCAGAAAGTCGGGACTTTAGCCACCCTACACTCCTTGTCCGTGGCCGCCTCCGAAGCTACCCAGCGCGTCCTCGTCGTGGAAGACGAGGAGCCCCTGGCGAAGGTGATGGCCCGGACCCTCCGCAGCCGAGGCTTCGAGTGCGACGTGGCGCTCAGCGGAGCGGAGGCGAGGGCGCTGATCGAGAAGAAGGACTACGCGGTCGCGCTGCTCGATGTTCGGCTGCCGGACGAGTCAGGCTACGGGCTGCTCAAGGAGCTCCGGTCGACGCGTCCGGACACCGCGGTGGTGATGATCTCGGGAGTCGACGATCCCGAGCTCGGAGCCGCCGCGCTCGAGAACGGCGCATACGCGTACCACGTCAAGCCGGTGGGCGCGACCCAGCTCTATCTGCTCGTGGTGAACAACCTGCAGCGCCGCAGCCTCGAGATCGAGCACCGCGCCAGCCTCAACCGCCTCGAGGCGATGCTCGCCGACAGCACCGAGCAGATGCGCCGCGCCGCCGAGCTCCAGGCGGGCATGCTCCCCTCGTCGCCTTTCCGGGAGGCCGGGCTCGAGATCGCGGCTCATTTCTCGGCGGCTCGCGAGATCAGCGGAGATTTCTACGACTGGTACCGGTCGGCCGGTGGTCTGATCGCGCTGACCCTGGGCGACGTCATGGGCAAAGGGCTGCCCGCATCGCTAATGATGGCGACCGCCCGCGCCGCATTGCGCGGGGCCGCGGATGTCGTGCCTTTGGAAGCCGGTATCAGACAGGCGGCCTCGGTCATGTCGGCCGCGCTCGAGGCCAACCACGCGTACATCACCCTGTTCCACTGCACGTTCGACGTCCGCTCGGGTGATCTCGAATACGTCGACGCGGGACACGGCCATGCCCGGCTGCTGCGCGGAGTCACGTCGCAGGAGGTGCTCGGGGAGCGAAGCGCACCCATCGGCATCTTCCCGGAGAACAAGTTCTCGACCGGCAAGGCAACTCTCGGACGTGGCGACTCGCTGGTCGTTTTCTCGGACGGGCTCCTCGACCTCCGGCCTGACCTGGCCACGAAGGATGTCCAGCTCCCGCATGAGGTCCGCCGAGCCGCGACCGCGCAGGAGATGGTCGACATCCTGGCCCACGGAGCTCGCGACAAGGCGCTCAAGGACGATGTGACGGTGGTTGCGCTGAGACGGATCTGATCTGGGCGGCGGGCCGCCAACCTACCTTTCGTTGCCTGGCGGCCGTATCCGACTAGAGGAGGTCGGATGTAGGCCGGATTTACTCGGGCCGTCCCCAACGCGTGCCTCCAGCCGCCACCCAAACGTGGCATGCAGCGGAGCGGGTTCCGCGGGGGAGGCCCGCCTCACCCGCGATCTCTTAAGGCGGCTGAAGCGCTCGGGTCCACCGATAGACTTTGCGTCCTGCGCACCTTCCATACCGCCAGGGGGGGCGAGGCATCTGGGGTAGGGCCGGGGACCGAAACGCGCCAGCCGGCGCGGGGTTCGTCAAGAACCCGGGTCCTGGCTCGCCGAGCCACGCCGTTCGCCGCCGTGGCGGCGGTGTTCGCCGTTCAGGCCC
>DASPYE010000126.1:0-8823 GCA_035636935.1 Candidatus Dormiibacterota bacterium
GGTGATCCTGCCCGGGCCGGTCGAGGAACCCGAGCTCATCAAGGGATGGTTGAGCGAGAAGCGCGGCAGGCCGGTGGAGATCGAGGTGCCGCAGCGCGGCCGGCTGCGCGCGCTCGTCACGCAGCTCGGCGAGACGGCGAAACAGGAGCTGGAGCAGATCCGGATCCAGGCCGACTACGACCGCAGCCGCACCGAGCCGATGCTCGCCGCGCTCGCCGAGGCGCTCGACCTGGAGAGTCCGCCCAAGCGGATCGAGTGCTACGACATCTCAAACATCCAGGGCGACTCCGCGGTCGGTTCGATGGTCGTCTTCGAAGACGGCCGGCCGCGCAACGACCACTACCGCCATTTCCGGATCAAGTTCGCCCCTGGCCCGAACGACTTCGCGATGCTGCAGGAGGTGCTCCGCCGGAGGCTCGAACGCCTCGAGTCCGCCCAGCGGCGCGAGGAGGCGGAGAGCGTCGGCGATCGGTCTTTCACCAGTCGCCCGGACCTGATCCTCATCGACGGTGGGAAGGGCCAGCTCAGCGCCGCGCTCGAGGTGATGGAGGCCGCGGGCTACGCGGACATCCCGACTTTCGCGCTGGCCAAGGAACGCGAGGAGCTCTTCGCGCCAGGTCGTGCAGAGCCGATCGTCCAGGAGCGCAACTCCCCGGGTATGTTCCTGGTCCAGCGCATCCGCGATGAGGCGCACCGCTTCGCGATCACGCATCACCGCAAGGTCCGCGCCCGCAAGGCCCTCACGTCGCCGCTCGATTCGGTGGAGGGGATCGGCCCCGCCCGCAAGCGGGCGCTCCTGCGACACTTCGGCTCGGTGCAGGCGATCCGAGAGGCGCCGGTAGGCGAGATCGTCAAGCTCGGCATACCGGAACGCCTGGCGGCCCGTCTGAAAGAAACCCTGTGACGCTGGTGATCGTCGGCGCCGCGAATCGCGAACGCATGGACGATGCTGTGGCAGTCTTCGAGGCGGCGGGATACACGCGCGTCGAGGAGCTCGACGCGGTGCGCCAGGGCGATCTTGTCTTCGGGGTCAGCGATGGCGGCGCAGATCTGCTGCGCGAGGCTGACCGCCGAGCAATCAAGTACGTGCTGGTGCACGATGGCGAAGACGATCACCATCTGGGGGGAAGCTTCGAACGAGCGCATCACCGCATCGAAGCCGGACAGCGCGGCGAGCTCGCGCAGCACCTGCGCGGCAGAGAACGTCCGCTCATCACGTGCCTGGCATTCGCATACAAGAACGGGCCGCCGTCCGACGCGGCTTTGCTCATCGACGCGAGGTTCCTGGACAACCCGTACTGGGTTCCCGACCTGCGCGATCTGTCGGGTCGCGACATCGCGGTCAACGAGTACGTCATGAAGCAGCCGGCGGCAGGTCGCCTGCTTGACGACGTGCAGAGGATCGTCCGCGACCTTCTGCCGCTTTACCGGGAGAAGGGCCGGATGCATCTCGTGGTTGCGTTCGGGTGCACGGGAGGCAGGCACCGATCGGTCGTGCTCGCGCAAGAGCTGTCGGAGCGGTTGCGAAAAATCGAGGGCGTCGACGTCGACTTCGTGACCCGCGACATAGATTGAGACATAGATTGAATTGACGCGAGCGCTGGTCATCGGCGGGGCCGGGTTCGTCGGTGTCGCGGCATGCAAGGAGCTGATGCGCCGAGGGGTGGAGACAATCGCGGCCGGCCGCACGGAGCGGCCGTTCGGCACCTTCACGAGCTACATCGCTTTCGACCGAGGAGACGAAGACCAGCTCGCCGCCGCGCTCACCAAGACCGAGCCGGACGTGCTGCTCGACCTCGCGTGCTTTCAACCGAACGATATCGCCGCAGTCGCCCGTCGTTTCCGGGGCCGGCGTTACGTCTTTGTCTCGACCGGTGTGTATCCGTCTCTGCACGGCAAGCAAGCGCGCGAGGAGGACTTCACGCCGCTGGACGGCGATCCGCCCGAGGCGCTTGATTACCTGGAAGGCAAGCGATGGTGCGAGACGGTGCTCTCGCGCCAGACCGATCTACCGTGGACGATCGTCCGCCCGCCGGCCGTGTTCGGACCGGCCGACCACACTTTGCGAATCGCCGCCTACATCGAGCGCGTCGCCGACGGGGGGCCTTTGCTCGTCCCGGCGGAAACATACGAACGCCGCGCCAACGTGGCGTGGGTCAAAGACATCGGGTTCGCGTGCGCGCTCGCCTGCGACCTGCGTAAGGACACCGTGGGCAACGCGTACAACGCAGCGTTCGAGGACGTCAGCCTGAGAGCTCTCATCGAAGGCATCGCGCGAGCGTTCGGTGTACCCGTACGGGTGCATCCGATCCCCTTCGACGATCTGCCGGAGGGCGCAAGTCCGTACGGCCCGGACCCGCGCCGTCACTCCGGCTACGTCATCGACCGCGCCCGCAAGGAGCTTGGCTTCGAGCCATCGGCTCTGGAGGACGCGCTGGCCGAAACGCTGGCCTGGTACCGGGTGGCCAAACCATCGCACCCGGGATACGCGAACCGCCCGCAGGAGCTCGCGATTGCCGGAAGCCACTGAAAGGCTCGCCATACGGCTGAGGCGCCAGGCGGCATGGTGCGCGGAGCTCGACTCTCCGCTGTACTCGTCGCTTCTCGAATCCGCGGCCGACGACCTCGAGCTCGCAGGACCGGTACGGGCCGTGTTGGAGGGTTTCCAGGAGGAGCCTGGGAGCGCCGCGCTCGCGTTGCGGCTCATGGGCGCAGTCCACCGTCTGGTCCTCGACGACACGCTTCCGGAGCTTGCGGCGCATTACCCCTCCACAGGCGGAGATGGCGATCCAACGACGACGTGGCCGGTGTTCAGGCAAGCGCTGATCGATCACCGTGCGGAGGTCCGCGCTCTCCTCGGAAGCGGCTGTCAGACGAACGAGGTAGGACGCAGCGCCGCGCTGGTCGGCGGATTTCTGGAGGTGGCTCACCGCGCGGGCCTCACTTTGCGGATTCTCGAGATCGGAGCCAGCGCCGGGCTGAATCTCCGGTGGGATCGCTACCGCTACGAGTCGGCGGCGGGCGCATGGGGCGATGACGCTTCGCCCGTGCGATTCACTCACTCCTACGTCGTGCCGCCGCCGCTCAACCGCCACGCAACCGTGGTCCAGCGCATGGGCTGCGACCTGCACCCGATCGACCCGACCTCGGACGCGGGCGCCCTCGCCCTACGCTCCTTTATCTGGGCGGACCAGCTGGGCCGCCTCGCGCTGCTCGACGGGGCGATCGAGATCGCGCGTGAGATGCCCGCTGTCGTGGAGCAGGCGGACGCCGCCGATTTCCTGCAGCGTGAGCTGTCGAGGCAAGTGCCTGACGTGGCGACCGTGGTCTTCCATTCCGTGTTCCTGCAGTACGTTGACGAGGCCGGGCGGCGGCGCATCGAGGGGGTCATCTCAGAGGCGCGACGGAGCGCCGGCCGCGATTCGCCGGTCTTTCACCTCCGGCTGGAACCGGGAATGACGGTCGAAGCAAGGTTCGAGATCCGGCTGGACGATGAGCTTCTCGGCACCAGCCTCGCGCACGGGACGGGCGTGCGCTGGGTCGCTACTCCTCCGCGTGACTCCGGTTGAGCACATAAGCCGCGAGGAAAGCGACGATCACAAGGCCGGGCGACCAGCCGAGACCTGGCCCGAACGGGTCGTAGCGGGAGAGGTCGACGAACACCGCGAATCCGCTTATCGCGGCGAACACGAGGACGATCAGGATTCCGCGGATCGCGCCGTGCCGCGCGATGAAGAGCTCGATCTCGAGCTGCCACCTCGGGCGGTGTCTTTCATGAATGTGGCGAGCCCTGGCCGCGTGGGCCGAGATCCGTTCGCGGCGCCCCATCCTGAATCGCTCGCTCCTGGGCAAGCTCTCGAACGGCAGATGCTCGTGCTCGCGCTCGCGGACCGGCGGCGTCTCGAGCGGCTCCCAGAGCGGCTCATGTCGATACATGCGGTAGGCAAGGTAGGTGAGCAGGCCCAACACGAGCCATGCCATGAAGATGTACGTCGTGTTGGAGATGTTTTCGAACAGGAGCTGCGTGAACACCGTGCCGATGAACAGCGCGCCCACCAAAGACAGGACGGGGATGCTGTCGCGACCGAACTTGATGTTCCATGGCATCCGGTACGGCCGATGAAGGGCGGGTTCGATGAAACGCAAACGCATGACGGACAGGTGGGCCGAGCAGAAAGCAAACGTGGCGGCCAGCGAGTAGACGGCGCTCATCAGGTCGATCTCTTTGCCGCCCGCGATGATGCCGGGTAGCACGAGGAGGGCGGCGAGAATCCCGAACACGATGATCGAGACGTAAGGCGTCTTGAACCTGGGGTGTAGCCGCGCCAGACGGTGCGGCAAGAGATCGACGCCGGCCATCGAGTAGCTCAGTCGCGAGATGCCGATCAAGCCGGCGTTGGTCGCGATGACCAGGATCGTGAAAGCGAGCACGCCGACCCACACCTGCGCCCAGAACCGCAGCGTCTGGTCGGCAAACCCGGTCACGATGCCGGCCACCGGGTCGGCCTTCCAGGCGGTCGCGAGCTGCGTCGTGTACACCCCATTGTGAAGCTCAACCGGAAACACGCTTATGCCGATGGTCGGCAGAAAGGCCGACACGAACAGGACGGCGACGATGACCCACCAGGTGGCCTTCGGCACGTTCCGGCCCGGGTCTTTAGCTTCCTCGGACAGGTTCGAGATCGTCTCAATCCCCGTATAGGTGACCATCGCAATAGAGATGCCCGCCAGGAAGTTGCCCCACGTCGGCGCGACGCCAAGGTGGATGCTGTCGATGATGTTCTGGATGTGGAGCAGCAGGATCACTCCGAGAATGACAAGCACGAACTGCGTGATCAGGTCCGCGAAGGCGAGGACCAGGTTGATGGCGCTGGATTCCTGGATGCCGATCACGTTCACGACGACGAGCAGAGCGATCAACACCACGGTCGCGAGCACGTGATTGGTCTGTCCGCCGTTCAGCGGCTCGAGGAAGCTCACGTAACGACCGAGGAATCCCAGGTAGCTGATCGCGAAGTAGGACGAGATGGATACGGTCGCCGTGTAGTTCAGCAACTGGACCCAGCCGACGATGAAGCCAATTGGCGCGTTGAACGCTCGCCGGGCAAAGCTGGAACTGCCTCCGGCGTGCGGAAGGGCGGCGGTCCCCTCCGCGTAGTTCAGGGCGGTGGTCACGAAGATGAAGCCGGCGAAGATCAGGGCGAGGGGCGTAAGGCCTAGCGCGAAAGCCGCGGTGACGCCGAGCGCGTAGTAGATGCTCGACCCGACGTTGCCGTAGCAGGCGGCGAAGAGCGCAGATGGTCCGAGCGTCCGCGGGAGCTTGGCCGGCCGCCGCACCACGACTCGCAGGTCGCCCGGCCTGCGACCGCGTCGCGCGACGCTGTCCGAGCCCATCGAAGCCGAGGTTAATCGATCCCGAGAATCACGCTAGGGCGTGATCGTCAGGTCGTTCAGCTCGCGCGGATAGTCGGTCATCACGCGGCGGCCGTCGGCCGTGATCACGACCGTGTCCGAGTGCCGGAAGCCGCCCAGCTCCTTGACGTAGACGCCGGGCTCGACCGTGAAGACCATCCCGGGCTCGAGCACGGCGTCGTCGCCGCGGTCGAGAAACGGCGCTTCGTGGCCCTCGAGCCCGATCGCATGCCCGGCGTGATGGCGGAGGTTGTCAGCGAAGCCGAGCTCCTCGGCCAGACGCACGGTCGCCAGCTCGACCTCTGCCGCCGGCACACCCGGCGCCATGACTTCAATCGCGCGTGTCTGCAGGGCGAGCATGGCGGCGAAGGCGCGCTCCTGCTCCGGCGTGGGCTCGCCGACGATCATCGTGCGCTCGAGCTCGCTGCGATATCCGTCGATGTTCGCGCCCGCTCCGCTGACCAGCACGTCACCCGCCTGGATGCCGTGCCCCTTGACGAAGCCGTGCGGCATCGCGGTGGAGCGGCCGGCGACGAACATCGCGATGAACCCGGTGTCATCGGCGCCGCGCGGCCGCCAGCCGGGCATCTCCCGCACCATCTCGAACAGGGTCTCGTTCGCCGGTGGCGTGTAGCACTCCATCTCGGTCTTGCCAACCTGGATCGCGCCCTGCATGCGGCGGTGCCCGCGCACCGCCCAGTCGCAGCTGAGCTGGATGCAAGCAAGCTCGGCCTCCGACTTCACGCGCCGCAGTGATTCGATGAGCATCTCGGCGTCGATCGGGTCCACGCCGGTCAGGTCGCTGAGGCGGGGCCCGCGGTACCCCCAGTACGGGACGTAACCGTCGTGGTCGGACCCGGTGCGTTGTGGGCGCGCGCTCATCTCGCTCAGGACCTCGGCGACGGTCTCCATCGGATGCTCCGCGCCCGGATATTCGAAGTAGATGCGGACCTGGTCGACCGTGGTCGCGGACTCGGCGTGCTCCTTTTCGACCGCGGGCACGACGAGCGACGCCTGGGCGCTGGAGCCGATGACCAGCGCGATCGGCCGCTCGGTGGGGATGTGATGGAAACCGGTCAGGTATGCGACGCGAGCCGGATAGAAGACGCACAGAGCGTCGAGCCCCGCCGCTTGCATCCCGGCGGCCACGGCCTCCCGGCGCAGGCTGTACTCGCCCTGCTCGATGTGGGGTAGGGGCACCTGGGTCTTCGGTGCCCGCGGCCTTTCCCTCCCCACTCGCTGGGGAGGGTGCCCCTGCCCTGAGGGCACGGGCGGGTGGGGGCTCGGGCTGCTCGATGACCTTTTAGTAGGAGGCAAGCTTGCGCATCGCCCCCGCGATCTTGGCCGGGCTCGGCATGAAGAAGTCCTCCTGAGGCGTGTTGAACGGCATCGCCGGGATGTCGGGCGCCGCGACCCGGACCACCGGTCCATCCAGACTGTCAAACGCGTGCTCCGCGATGAGGGCCGCGACCTCGGCGCCAAACCCGCCTGTGAGGTTGTCTTCGTGGACGACCATCGCCTTGCCTGTCTTGCGGACAGATTCGAGAATCGCGTCGCGGTCGAGCGGGGCCAGGCTGCGGAGATCGATGACCTCGACGCTCACGCCGTCACCGTCGAGCTGCCGGGCCGCCTCGAGGCAGTAGTGCGTCATGAGTCCCCACGCGAAGCAGCTCAGGTTGGTGCCCTCTCGCCTGACGGCAGCCGGGCCGATGGGGACCAGGTGGTCGCCGTCCGGCACCTCTTCCGTGACCAGGCGGTACACCTTCTTATGCTCGAGGAAGAGGACCGGGTCCGGGTCGCGGACGGCTGACTTGAGGAGGCCATGCGCGTCCGCCGGCATGCTGGGAACGACGACCTTCACACCCGGCACGTGGGCGTAGAAGGCTTCGATCGACTGCGAGTGGTACAGGCCGCCGTGCACCCCGCCGCCGAACGGCGCCCTGATTACGATCGGCACCGACCAATCTCCATTCGAGCGGTAGCGCGTCCTCGCCGCTTCGCTGACGATCTGGTCGAAAGCGGTGTGGATGAAGTCGGCGAACTGGATCTCGGCGATCGGGATCATTCCGTTGAGCGCCGCCCCGATCGCCACGCCGACGATCGCCGACTCTGCGAGGGGCGTGTCGAGCACCCGGGCTTCACCGAAACGAGCGTAGAGACCATCGGTGGCGCCGAAGACGCCGCCTTTGCGCCCGACATCCTCACCAAGGACCAGCACGCGGTCGTCCCGCTCCATCTCTTCGGTCATGGCCGCGCGCACCGCTTCGATCATCCGCATGGCGGGCATCAGTAGATTGTCGCGCGGTTCCACAAAGATGCACTGGTGGGCAACAGTCGCGCGTTAGACTCCACGCAGAGGCCCCCGCGAAAATCACACCGAAGCCTCTGATTTCGCGGGGATCCGAAAGGGGGGAAGGTCAAATAACCTTCCTGGAGGTACGCGCGATTTCGTTCGCGGCCGAGGTCAAAAACGAGATGGCGGGGCTTCTCCCGGCACGGCCCTGCTGTCAGCTGAGCGAGCTGCTTGGCGTCTACTACGGCTCCCGCGGGCGCTTGCTGGGCAGCCCGCGCGGCCGGTCCGCCTATTTCTCGCTGCTTCGCAACGCGGTGGCGCGCAAGGTCGTGAGGCTCGGCCGTGCGGTCGCGCACATGGAGGCCAAGTACCAGGCGGTCAAAACCCGCAAGAGAATGTCGTTCTTCATCGAGCTCACCCTGCCCGCCGAGCTGGTGCCGGCATTTTCACACCCGCCGGCGCGCGGCCTACCGGACGCCGCATGCGATCGCAAGGCAATGCTCCGCGGGCTGTTTCTCGGCTGTGGCTCGGTCAACGCACCAAACACGAGGTATCACCTCGAGTTCGTTGCGCCGACCCCTTCATGGGCCTCGGCGATTGCGCGCATGGTCGACGAATCGGGCGTCAAGGCCGGTATCACCAAGCGCGAAGGCCAGTCTGTGGTTTACGTCAAGGACGGTGACGGCATCGTGCGGCTGCTGTCGATCATGGGCGCGAGCCGCGCTGTCATGGAGTTCGAGAACGTGCGCGTGGTCCGCGAGGTGAGCGGCGAGGTCAACCGGCGTCTGAACTTCGAGACCGCAAACATCGGCAAGACAATCGGCTCGGGGCTTCGCCAGGCCGCCGCCATCGGACAGCTCGAGGCGGAGGGCAGGCTCGACCGCCTGCCGCCCGCGCTCCGCGAGATGGCGCGATGGCGGAGCCAGAACCCTGAGCTCAACCTTGGCGAGCTGGCGGAGCGGATGAATCTCTCGAAATCTGCGGTCAACCACCGGCTGCGCCGGCTGCAGGAGCTTGCGCAACCCAACGGCAATGGCGCCGCTCCGAAGCACGAACGCCGCTCCGCCTAACATTTAGCTCCGACCCCACTCTTCAACTTTTTCCACACCTAGGAGCGC
>DASPYE010000127.1:0-3438 GCA_035636935.1 Candidatus Dormiibacterota bacterium
CGTGTTCATGCTCGACGAGGTCGACAAGATCGGCGCCGACTGGCGCGGCGACCCGTCCTCGGCGCTGCTCGAAGTCCTCGACCCCGAGCAGAACAAGGACTTCCGCGACAACTACCTGGACGTTCCCTTCGACCTGTCGAAAGTGATGTTCATCACGACCGCCAATAGCCTGGAGACGATCCCGCCCGCACTGCGCGACCGGATGGAGGTCCTCCACCTCTCGGGCTACACCGAAGAGGAGAAGGTACAGATCGCCGAGCGCTTCTTGATTCCCAAGCAGGTGCTGGCGCACGGCCTGAATGCCGGCGAGGTCACGATCTCAGAGGAAGCGATCCGTCTGATCATCCGCGAGTACACGCGCGAGGCCGGCGTGCGCAATCTTGAGCGCGAGATCGCGTCCCTGCTCCGGCGCGACGTCGCCGACATCGCGTCGGGCAAGAAGCTGAAGCGGATGGACGACACCAAGAGGGTGCGCGCCGCGCTCGGCAAGCGCCGCTTCTACGACGATGTGGCGGAGCGCATCGACCGGCCGGGCATCGCGACCGGCCTGGTCTGGACGCCCACAGGCGGCGAGATCATCTTCGTCGAGGCGACCATCACGCCAGGCAAGGGCGAGCTGAAGCTGACCGGGCAGCTGGGCGAGGTCATGAAGGAGTCGGCCGCGGCCGGGCTGTCCTACTTGAAGTCGCGGGCAGCCGAGATCGGGATCGACCCGACGCTGTTCGACAAGAACGATATCCACGTCCACGTTCCAGCCGGCGCCCAGCCCAAGGAAGGTCCATCAGCCGGAGTCACCGTCCTGACCGCGATGGCCTCCATCCTCACGGGCCGGCCGGTGCGCGACGACGTGGCGATGACCGGCGAGATCACCTTGCGCGGCAAGGTGCTGCCGATCGGCGGCATCAAGGAGAAGGTGCTCGGCGCCCACCGCGCCGGACTGCGGCGGGTGCTCATGCCCTCGCACAACGAGGCGGACCTCGACGATATCCCGGCCGACCTGCGCAAGCAGATGCAGTTCGTGATGATCGAGTCGATCGATCAGGTGTTGCGCGAGGCGTTGGTGCCGCGCCGGCCGCATGTTTTGAACGGCGGCAACGGAGCCCGGACTACCGTCGTTGCGCGCGCTGCAGGATCCAGCCGTGCGCGGCCAGCTCCGCCGAGTCGTCGAGCGCCGAAAGCGCGCCGTCGCCCCGTCGCCTGAGGGCCGCCGCAAGCAGGTGATCCGCGAGGTGCGGGTTCTTCGGTAACAGCGACCCGTGCAGGTAGGTGCCGATGATGCCACCCTGGACGCAGCCTTCCGTTTTGTCGGAACCGTTGTTGCCCTTGCCGTGGATGATCTTGCCGAGCGGCCTGGCGTCTGAACCCAGAAACGTGCGGCCGCTGTGGTTCTCAAAGCCGACCAGCGTGCTTGGCGTGAGGCCGATGTCGGTCTGCACCACGACGTCGCCGATGAAGCGCTTCTTGCCGGCCTCAGTCCGGACGTCGATCAGCCCGATGCCGTCATAACGCTCCCCGTCGGCGGTCTGGTAGTAGTGGCCGAGCAGCTGATAGCCGCCGCATACCGCAAGCACCTGGGCGCCGTTCGCGACGGCGCGCTGCAGCGATTCCTGCTTGAACTCGCGGAGGTCGTCGTAGATGAGGGCCTGCTCGCGGTCCTGGCCGCCGCCGAAAAAGAAGACATCGACGTCGTTCATCCGGTCGCTGGCGCCTCGGCCGAGCTCCATCACGCTCGCCTCGAGTCCGTGCCACTCCGCCCGTTTGACCAGCGTGAGGATGTTGCCGCGGTCGCCGTAGATGTTCATGAGGTCGGGGTACAGCCACCCGACGGTGAACTTCACGTTTCCCAGTATGGCGACGCCCAGCCGCGTCTCACGAGCTCGGCCCGGAGGTCGAGCATCGCGGTGTACGTGCACAGCAGGTAGGCGGTGTCGCCTTCGCTCGTGGACTTGATGAGCAGGTCGAGTGTCTTGGCTGGGTCGGTCTGAGGACTCTCGGCACCGACCCCCGCGTACTTGAGGCGCACCGCGAGGTCGTGTGCGCGCACGCCCGAGGGGATGACCACTTTGGCGCGGCCCTGCAGCATCTCGAAGTCGACATCCCAGATCCAGGAGACGTCGGTGCCGTCCGCCTTGCGGTCGTTCAAGCCGATGACGAAGTTCTCCCCACCGGCGAGCTCGACCGCGGTGCGCACGGTCTCGTTGAATCCGGCGGGGTTCTTGGAGAGGACCAGGACCAGATGGCGGCCGCGGAACTCGACGCGCTCCTGGCGGCCGAATGCCGCCTTGAACGTGCGCAGACGGTCGGCGATGTACGAGGGCGCGAGGTCGATGCTGCGCGCGGCGGCGTAGGCGGCGACCACGTTGTAGGAGTTGTAGAGGCCGCCCAACGGCATCTCGATCCGCGTCCCTTCGATGGTCAAGGCGAGACTGTCGAAGCCGTCGAGCTTGATGCTGGTGGCGGCGATCTCCGGGCGCGGGCGCTCGAAATGTCCTTTAGGGCAGTGATAAACGCCGTCGTGGCCGACGTAAATGGCGTCGAAGATCAGGCTCGATCCGCATTGGGGACAAGTCCTCGCGTCGGCCGCGTGCGGCAGCGTTTTGGTCGCGACCGAGGTGTCCTCGAGGCCGTACCAGAGCGGTTTGTTGGTCAGGTTGAGACCGATCTCGGCGACGCGGGGGTCGTCGGCGTTGAGGATGGCGCGCGCGGTCGCCGGTTGCGCGGCCAGGGCTTTCTCGATCTTGCGGGCGATCGACTCGAGCTCGCCGTAACGGTCGAGCTGGTCGCGGAAGAGGTTCAGGACCAGGGTCGCCCGGGGCTCGATCTCCTCCACCGCCTTGGGGAGGCTGGCCTCGTCGATCTCGAAGACGCCCCAGTCCGCTTTCAGCTTGCCATCGGACCCCGCGCGATTCAGCGCCGCGGCCGTCACGCCGAAGATGAGGTTCGCCCCGGCGCGATTCGCGACGACTCGATGACCAGCCCCCTCCAGCAGCCAGCTGAGCAGACGGGCGGTGGTCGTCTTACCGTTGGTCCCCGTCACCACGATCGAGCCGTACGTCAGATCCTTCGTGAGCCTGGTCAGGATGCGCGGGTCGATCGCCCGCGCGACATCGCCCGGGAGGGTCGTGCCGCCGCCGCGACCGGTGAAGCGGCTGAGGGCACCGGTCGCCTTGCCGGCGACGACGGCTGCGGTTTTGCGGATCACGCCCAGGCGCCGACGGCGCGCGTGAGCGCGGTCCAGCAATCCAGCTTCCCTATGGCTTGCCTTCCTTCCTGTTCGTTATTGATGCGCTTGTAGAACGCCGAGCCGCTGCCCGTCATCTGCCAACCCGGACCGAGGCTCGCCCCAAATTCTTTCAGGCTTGGCACCAGGTGCTCCGCCGCCCGGCGGAGGTGATTCGGACCTTCGCCTTGCAATTCGTCCCATGCACGGTACACATC
>DASPYE010000128.1:0-6362 GCA_035636935.1 Candidatus Dormiibacterota bacterium
CCGCCTCGGCTTCTTCCGTCCCTGGGAGGCCAACTGGTTCGCCAACCCCAAGGACTACACGAAGATGCTGCATGAGGACCTCGAGATGCGCCGCGTCATCCTCGCGCGCCTGCGCAACGCGGGCATCGCGAAGATCGAGACAGAGCGCAGCTCGAACGCGCAGCTGACCGTGACCATCCACACCGCCAAGCCGGGCATCGTGATCGGCAAGGGTGGGTCAAGCGTGGATCAGCTGCGGGAAGACCTCGAGAAGCGATTCGGCAACCGGGTGCGGATCTCGATCCAGGAGATCAAGCAGCCGGAGCTCGATGCCCAGCTCGTGGCGGAGAACATCGCGTCCCAGATCGAGCGCCGCATCAGCTACAAGCGGGCGATGAAGCAGTCCATCCTGCGCACGATGCGCGCCGGCGCCAAGGGCATCCGTCTCTACGCTGGAGGCCGCCTACGCGGCGCCGAGATGGCCCGCCGGGAGAATGACCGCGAGGGCCGCGTCCCGCTCCACACCCTGCGCGCGGACATCGATTTCGGTCGCGCGACCGCCAAGACGACGTTCGGCGCGATCGGCATCAAGGTCTGGATCTACAAGGACCAGATCTCGCCCGCGCAGCGCCGGCTGCCGGCCACGCCCGAAGAGGAGCCGCTGCCGAACCCTCCCGAGCCGGTGACACCGCAGGCCGAGCTCATCGAGGCGGTCGCGGAGCCGCAGGCCGTGCAGATCGAAGTCGCCACTCCCGAAGCCGCGGCCGCTGCAGCGCCGCGCCGGACCCGAACCGCCACCGCCAAGGTCGAAGAGAAGACAGCCGCCCCGGCCCGGCCCAAGGCCGCTCCCAAGCCGAAGGCCGAAGCCAAGACTGAGGTGAAGAAGACCGCGGTGCGTACGAAGTCCACGCCAGCTGCGGTGAAGAAGGCCGGGACGACCCGCAACACGAAGAAGGCGGAGAGCTGATGCTGATCCCCAAGCGCGTCAAATACCGCAAGATGCACCGCGGCCGGCGCCAGGGCATCGCCACGCGCGGCGCCACAGTGGCGTTCGGCGACTACGGCCTGCAGGCGATGGAAGCGTGCTGGATGAGCAACCGGCAGATCGAAGCCGCCCGGCGTGCCATGACCAGGCACGTCAAGCGCGGCGGCCAGATCTGGATCCGCGTGTTCCCGGACAAGTCGATCACCAAAAAGCCCGCCGAGACCCGCATGGGCTCGGGCAAGGGAAACCCCGAGGGCTGGGTCGCGGTGATCAAGCCTGGGCGCGTGCTGTTCGAGATGGGCGGCGTAACGCCGCAGGTCGCCAAAGAGGCGATGAAGCTCGCGGCCGCGAAGCTGCCGATCAAGACGCGCTTTGTCTCCTCTGCTGAGAGCGGGGGTTCGAGATGAAGGTCGACGAGCTTCGCGTCCTCGAGGCGGACGAGCTCGGCATGCGGCTCCGCACGGCGCGCCGCGAGCTGTACGAGCTCCGCTTCAAGCACGCCGTCGGCCAGCTCGAGAACTCGAGCCAGATCTCCAAGGTCCGCCACGACATCGCGCGAATCATGACCGTGATCCGAGAGCGCGACTTCGGGATTGCCCCGAGCGCTGAGGAAGCCCTGTCAGCCGTGGCCGTGGCAGAGTTGCCGGCAGCGGACGAGGTCGTTGAGGTGGTCGAAGAGGAAGCGGCGCCCAAGCCCAAGCGAGGCCGTGGCAAAAAGAAGGAGGACGCTGAATGAGCGACACCGCCACTCAGACAGCCCCCACGGCCGCGCGCGGCCGGCGCAAGGTCCGCCTGGGCACCGTCATCTCCGACAAGATGAACAAGACGGTCATCGTCCAGGTCGGCTCCTCCAAGGCTCATCGCCTGTACCGCAAGACGGTGCAGCAGCGCACCCGGTTCAAGGTCCACGACGAGAAGAACGAGTGCGGCGTGGGCGACCTCGTGCGCATCACCGAGACGCGTCCCATCTCCAAGGAGAAGCGCTGGCGCGTGCTCGAGATCGTGGAGAAGGCGCGATAGCGTGGTCCAGCAAGAGACACGGCTCAAGGTCGCGGACAACTCAGGGGCGAAGGAGCTCCTGGTCATCCGCGTGGCCGGCGGCCACTACCGCAAGTACGCCTATGTCGGCGACATCATCACCGCCACTGTCAAGTCCGCCCAGCCGGGCGGCCAGGTCAAGAAGGGCGAGGTGGTGAAGGCCGTCGTGGTACGTGTCAACAAGGAGTACAGGCGGCCGGACGGTTCGCTGATCCGCTTCGACGAGAACGCGGCCGTGCTTCTCGCCACGGCCAACAACCCGCGCGGCACCCGTATCTTCGGGCCCGTCGCCCGCGAGCTGCGCGAGCGCAACTTCATGAAGATCATCTCGCTCGCTCCGGAGGTCCTCTGAAACCATGCTGAAGAACAAGCCGGCACCGAAGCGCCGCTGGCTCGACCTTGCGCCGGGCGACCCTGTGATCGTCATCGCCGGCAAGGACAAGGGCAAGCAAGGCGAGGTCCTGCGCACCATTCCCGGCCAGCACAAGATCGTGGTGAAGGGCGTCAATATCCTCAAGCGGCACAC
Organism: Candidatus Dormiibacterota bacterium; assembly: GCA_035636935.1. GTDB lineage: Bacteria > Chloroflexota > Dormibacteria > Dormibacterales > Dormibacteraceae > 40CM-4-65-16. The sequence goes on from DASPYE010000128.1 coordinate 2,529, forward strand.
CAAAGCCGGCCAGCGCCGCGGCGGTGTGCAGGTCGCGCAGGGCGGCATCGTCGACTTCGAGGCCGCGCTCGACTACTCCAACGTGATGCTCGTCTGCCCATCTTGCGGCCGGCCGACGCGGACCAAGCACACCATCCTCGAGTCGGGAGCGCGCGTGCTCGTCTGCCGTCACTGTGGCGAGCCATACGAGCGCGTGCGCAAGACTGAGGCACAGTGATGGCTAAGGCCAAGCAGCAGCCGAAGAAGGAGCAGGCCCCGAAGGCGCCCGGCACCAGGTCGGAGGCGCCGCCGCGCCTGCTTCAGGCGTACCGCGCAACGATGACCCAGCAGCTGACCAAGGAGTTCGACTACGGGAACGCCATGCAGGTGCCGCGGGTCGACAAGATCGTGGTCAACATCGGCATCGGCGAGGCGAAGGACAACGACAAGGCGCTCGACGCGGCCGTAGGTGACGTGCAGACGATCACCGGCCAGAAGCCACAGCTCGTCAAGGCCAAGAAGTCGGTCGCCGCGTTCAAGCTGCGCGCCGGCCAGACCGTCGGCATCAAGACGACTCTGCGCGGGCGCCGCATGTGGTACTTCCTCGACAAGTTGCTGAATGTCGCGTTGCCGCGCATCCGCGACTTTCGCGGGGTCAGCCCCGATGCGTTCGACGGTCGCGGGAACTACTCGCTAGGCCTGCGCGAGCAGGTGATCTTTCCGGAGATCGACTACGACAAGATCGACAAGCTGCGCGGGCTCGAGGTTTCGATCATTACGACCGCGAAGACGGACGACGAGGCTCGGAGTTTGCTGACTCGGCTCGGAATGCCGTTCCGCAAGAGGTGAAAGAGGACCGTATGGTTGGCACGCCGCGAGATTATTCGGGGTCCCCGCAAAATCGCAGATTTTGTGGGTTTCCAAAGAGGTAGGGGAGAGAGTTTTGGCGAAGAAATCATCCATCGAGCGCTGGAAGCGAGACCTTGTGGCTCCGAAGTTCAAGGTGCGTTTCCACAATCGCTGCCGCCTGTGCGGGCGGTCGCGCGCTTACCTGCGCAAGTTCGGCATGTGCCGCATCTGCTTCCGCGAATTTGCCGCCGAGGGACGCATCCCCGGCGTGACGAAGTCGAGCTGGTGATGGCAACAGCAGTCGCACGAACAGGGGACGGCCGGCCGCCTGCCGGCAAGGTCAACAAGAACATCAAGCGCACTGCCGCGACGGGCATCGTCAGCGATCCGATCGCGGACATGCTGACCCGAATCCGGAACTCGAACGCTGCCCGACACCCCGAGGTCAAGGTTCCGGCATCAAGGCTCAAGCTCGAGATCGCCCGCGTCCTCAAGGACGAGGGATACATCGCCGGCTACGACGTCGAGGCCGACGGACCGACGCAGACGATGCGTATCATCTTCAAATCCCGCCCGGATCGCATGCGAGTGATCTCCGGGGTGAAGCGGATCAGCCGCCCCGGCCTACGCGTCTACGCACGCAAGACCGAGATCCCGAGAGTTCTCGGCGGTCTCGGAATCGCCATCCTCAGCACGGCTGAGGGAGTCATGAGCGGAAGGCAGGCATTGCGTAAGGGCGTCGGCGGCGAAGTGCTCGCCTATATCTGGTAGGAGACGAAGGAAAAGAGTTGTCGCGAATCGGAAAGCTGCCGATCACGTTGCCCAAGTCGGTGAAGGTCACCCTCGCGCCGGGCCACGTCAAGGTCGAAGGGCCCAGGGGCCAGCTCGAGCGCACCCTGCCGGCGGAAATCACGATCAAGCAGTCAGACGGAGAGCTCGTGTTCGAGCGCCCGTCCGAGGACTTCCGCCACCGCGCGATGCACGGTCTCGTGCGCAGCCTGGTGGCGAACATGGTCGAGGGTGTCGAGAAGGGCTTCACCAAGAACCTCGAGCTGGTGGGCGTCGGCTACCGCGTCGCCAAGCAGGGCGAGGAGCTCGTGCTGAACCTCGGCTACTCGCACCCCATCCGGTTCAAGCCGCCGCAGGGCATCTCGATCGAGGTCCAGGATCCGACCAAGTTCTCGGTCAACGGAATCTCGATCGAGGACGTCGGACAGGTCGCCGCCAACATCCGCGGGATGCGGCCGCCCGAGCCCTACAAGGGCAAGGGCGTGCGCTATCGGGACGAGAAGGTCCGGCGCAAGGCGGGCAAGGCAGGCAAGGGGGCCAAGGCCAGCGCATGATCAAACGGCAAGATCGCAAGGAGAACCGCGCGAAGCGCCACAAGCGCGTGCGCGTCCACGTCGCGGGGACCCCGCAGCGCCCGAGGCTGGCGGTTTTTCGCAGCCTCAACCACCTCTACGCGCAGCTCATCGATGACGGGGCGAGCCGGACGCTTGCCGCCGCGTCGACTGTGGAGATGAAGGTCAAAGGCAACGGCGTCGCGCAGGCCGCTGAGGTCGGCAAGGCGATCGCGACCAAGGCGAAGGCCGCCGGGGTGAGCGCGGTCGTGTTCGACCGGGGCGGCTTCCTGTATCACGGAAGAATCAAGGCGCTCGCCGATGCGGCGCGCGAAGCGGGGTTGGAGTTTTGAGCCAGAGAGGTGGAGGTCGGTATCCGCATTCGAGCGGGGAGCGCTCAGAGCTCGCCGACCGGGTCGTCCGCGTCAACCGCGTCGCCAAGGTCGTCAAGGGCGGACGGAAGTTCTCGTTCAGCGCGCTGATCGTCGTGGGAGACATGAACGGCCGCGTCGGTGCCGGCATCGGCAAGGCCCGTGAGGTGACCGAGGCGATCCGTAAGGGGATGGACGTCGCGAAGCGGAACATGATCACCGTACCGATGGTCGGGACGACGATCCCCCACGAGGTCAACCTCAAATGGGGCGCCGCGCGAATCATGCTCAAGCCGGCCGCGCCGGGCACCGGCGTCATCTCCGGCGGCGCCATGCGCGCGGTGATCGAGACCGCGGGGATCAAGGACATCCTCACCAAGTCACATGGCACGAACAACCCCATCAATACGGTCCGTGCGACGCTGGCCGCGCTCCAGCAACTGAGGACCGCGCCGCAGGTTGCGGAGCTCCGCGGGCGCGAGGTCGAGCAGATGGTCGGCAAGCGGCTCGCAGCCGCCTACAAGAACGCCGAGCCGGCGAAGGTCAACGGCGAGGGTTCGACCAGTGCCTGACAAAACGCTCAAAGCGACATTGATGAAGAGTCCGATCGGCGCCAAGCCTCAGATCAAGGCGACCGTGGAGTCGCTCGGCTTCCGCAAGATGAATCAGACGCGGGAGCTACCGGACAACCCTGCGGTGCGCGGCATGCTGCGACGTGTCGACTTCCTGGTCGCCGTCGAGGGCGAGCCGTTCGTCCGGCCGAAGCGCAGCCGTTACAAGATCTGGCGTGCGCGCTCGACGAAAAAGCACCAGAGGGGCAACTGAGCGATGCAACTGCATGACCTGAAGCCAGCGCCTGGTGCGCACCGCGCGGCGCGGCGGGTCGGCCGCGGAACCGGATCCGGTCGCGGCAAGACCTCCGGACGCGGTCAGAAAGGCCAGAACGCGCGCAGCGAAGGGTTCCGCCTGGGCTTCGAGGGTGGCCAGATGCCGTTCTCGCAACGCATCCCCAAGCTGCCCGGGTTCAAGAATCCATTCAAGAAGATCTACTCCGTCGTCAACGTCTCCAAGCTGAGCCGGTTCAGTGATGGGACCAAGGTCGACGCTGCGGCGCTGCTCGAAGCGGGCCTCGTGCGGGCGGGTCTGGACATCAAGGTGCTCGGTACCGGCCGCCTCAAGCGCAAGCTGAACGTCGAGGCCCACGCTTTCAGCAACAGCGCCCGGGAGGCGATCGAAAAGGCAGGCGGATCGGTGAAGGTCCTCGGCGAGCCAAAGCCACCGTCTCCCCGCCGGCC
>DASPYE010000129.1:0-2676 GCA_035636935.1 Candidatus Dormiibacterota bacterium
GCCTGCCAGTCGATGTCCCCTTCTTCAACCTTGTCCAGCTCGTTTTCCATGTTCGCCGTGAACCCGACCTCGAAGACCTCCGGGAACGACCGCTTCAGCACCTTCCAGACGGTCTCCCCCTGCGGCGTGGGCTGAAAGCGGCGATCCTTGGCAGTCGCATACCACCGCGTTCGGAGCGTGGAAATGATGGCGGCATAGGTGGATGGCCGTCCGATCCCCAGGCGCTCCAATTCCTTGACGAGACTCGCTTCGCTGTAGCGCGGCGGCGGCTCGGTAAAGTGCTGGCTGGGCACCACTTGTTTCAGCGTCGCCCGGTCGCCCTCGGCGAGCTTCGGGATCGGCGCGAGGCTGTCGAGCGTCTTGGCGTCTTCCGCCTCGTGGGCCTCGCTGTAGAGCGCGTGGTAGCCGTCGAATAGGACGCGGGAGCCGGTCGCGCGGAACAGGAAGCGCCCGTTGGCCAGATCGAAGTCGACTTTCGTCGCTTCGTAGACCGCCGGCGTCATCTGCGAGGCGAGGAAGCGCCGCCAAATCAGCTGGTAGAGCTTAAAGAGGTCGCGTTCCAGGTATTTCTTCAGGTCGTCGGGCTTGAAACCGACTTCCGTCGGCCGAATCGCCTCGTGCGCGTCCTGCACCTTCGAGCCCCGGCCGCCTTTATGCACGTTCGGTTCATCCGGCAGATAGCGCTTGTCGAACTGGGCGTTGATGTACTCTCGAGCCTGTTTGATCGCGGCGTCGGACACACGAACGGAATCGGTACGCATATAGGTGATCAGACCTACCGATCCCTGATCCCCAACCTCTACTCCCTCATACAGTTTCTGCGCGGCACGCATCGTGCGACCGGCCGAGAAGCCCAGCTGCTTGGCCGCTTCCTGCTGCATCGTGCTCGTCGTAAAGGGCGCCGGGGGCTTGCGGCGGCGCTCGCCGGTCGAAACCGACGTCACTACAAACGGCAGCTTTTCGACTTCGGCGACGATCGCGCGCGCCGCGGCTTCGGTTTTGATCTCCGGCTTGTGCCCCCCGAGCTTCTGGAGGCGCGCCTGGAACGCCTGGCCATCCTTCTCCAGGTCGGCGGCCACGGTCCAGTATTCCTGAGGGACAAACTTCCGGATTTCCTCCTCGCGCTCGATGATCAGCCGCAGCGCGACGGTTTGCACCCGACCGGCCGACAGGCCGGTCTTGATGCTCTTCCAGAGCACCGGCGAGGCCTTGTAGCCGACCAGGCGGTCGAGGACTCGCCGCGCCTGCTGCGCGTCGACTTTGCGCTGATCGATGTCGAGGGGGTTGGACAGCGCTTCGGCGATTGCGTCCTTGGTTATCTCATGGAACAGCACCCGCCGGATATTTCCATTTCCATTTAACTGGGAGGCCACATGCCAGGCTATCGCTTCACCTTCTCTATCAGGATCCGTCGCGAGTAGCACGCGATCAGCAGCCTTGGCCGCCTTCTTGATCTCGGCCAGAGTCTTCGCTTTTTCCTTGATGGTGACGTATTTCGGCGCGAAGTTGTTGTCGACGTCGACGCCCAGCTCGCGCTTCGGCAGGTCACGCAGATGCCCGATCGTCGCTTTGACGGTATAGCCCCGCCCCAGGTACTTGCCGATCGTTTTCGCTTTTGTCGGGGACTCCACAATGACGAGTGCGCCGCCCTTTGCAGGAGCGGCGTCGGTTTCTTCAGGATCCGCCGTCGGGAGAGTTTCGTCCGCGACTTTTTTCTTTCGCGGCGCTCTCTTCTTTTTAGGTTTCACTTCTTCTTCGTTATCAGGCACCTATCAACCTCGGTTCAACCCGTAGAGGGTTCGCATCTTTACCATCCGGCACCCGTCTGCGCAAGCTTTACGACCTCATCGGCGACTTTTTCTGCAGGTTTAGCTTCAGTCAGGACCGTGGCATCCGCTTTGGCGTACAACGGATCGCGCGTCGTGAAGAGATCGCGCATCCGTGCCAAAGGGTCATCACCCATTAAAACGGGCCGGGTTCCCGACGGCTCGGCGCGACCGACTGCCACTTCCGCGCGCGCCTTCAGATAAACGAGGTACCCGCGGGGTTTTGCATCGTCGAGCGCACCCGGTTGCGCGGCCCATCCACCGCCCGGCGCAATGACCGCTGGTTCATTCGCCAGCGCCGTTTCGACTTCCTTGCGCTCCATCTCCCGAAACACCGGCTCGCCCTTCTCGGCAAAGATCATGGAGATCGGTTTGCCTTCTTTGCGAATCAAGATCGTGTCGATATCGACGAATCCCGCGTGCAGCCGCTCCGCGACGAGGCGCCCCACCGTGCTCTTGCCGGCGCCCGGCAGGCCGATGAGCACGATGTGCTTCTTCACGCCTCACCCCCTGACCCCCTCTCCGACACGCGGAGAGGGGGAATCGGCGGGTTGGTTCGCACGCGCACCTGCGCGAGATAGCCGTCGACATTGCGCTTGAGCTCGCTCAACGCGTCCCCGCCGAATTTCTCGAGCAGCGCCTCGGTCAGGACGATCGCCAACATTGCCTCGGCTATGACCCCCATCGCGGGGACGGCCGTCACATCCGACCGCTCCGACTGCGCCTGCGCGGGCCCACCGGTCTTCAGGTCCACCGTCTTGAGCGGCGACATGAGCGTGGAGATCGGCTTCATCGCGACGCGGACGACGAGCGGCTCGCCGGTCGTCATTCCACCTTCGGTGCCGCCCGC
>DASPYE010000130.1:0-5215 GCA_035636935.1 Candidatus Dormiibacterota bacterium
TCAGGCTTCATCCCGGTCGAGGACCGCATCGTCACCATCGAGGACGCGGCCGAGCTTCAGCTGCACCAGGAGCACGTCTGCAGGCTGGAGACGCGGCCGAAGGACATCAACGGCGAAGGCGAGATCACGATTCAGCGACTCGTGATCAACTCGCTCCGAATGCGACCGGAGCGCATCGTGGTCGGCGAGTGTCGTGGCGGCGAGGCGCTCGACATGCTGCAGGCCATGAACACGGGCCACGACGGCTCGATGACCACGCTCCACGCCAACAGCCCCCGCGATGCCCTGGCTCGTCTCGAGACCCTGGTCCTGATGGCCGGGGTTGACCTCCCGATTCGCGCCATCCGTCAGCAGGTAGCGGGAGCCATCAACCTCATTGTCCAGCTGAACCGCATGCGCGACGGCTCGCGCAAGGTTACTGCGATCACCGAGATCGTGGGCATGGAGCAGGACGTGATCACGACCCAGGACATCTTCATGATGGAGCAGAAGGGCGCCACGCCCGACGGCAAGGTCATCGCCGAGTTCAAACCGACAGGCCTGCGGCCCAAGATCCTGGATCGCATGTTCTCCCAGGGCATTCCGCTCCCGAAGGAGATCACCGCCCTGTTCCCGCCCCCTCCTGGATACAAGCCCGCAGCCCGCTAGACAGCCTTTCCCCGGCCGCTTATAGTCGAATTGTGAAGGTCGTCCTGCACGACCGTACCACCGGTCTGGGGCAGGAGGTGCGCGATGTGGCGCAGCGCAAGCTGACCCGTCTCGCTCGCCACTTTGGAAGGGTCGCCGAAGCCGAGGTCGAGTTCTCCGAAGAGCGCAAGCGAAGCGGGCTCGCGACCACGGTATGCCGGATCAACCTGCATCTCGACGGGCACCGCACGCCAGTGCTCCAGGCGCGCGAGCGGGGGGCGGATCCGCAGTCGGCGCTCGACCTGGCTCTGGACAAGATCGATCGCCAGGTCGTGGCCTTCAAAGAGAAGGTCACCCATCGCAAGCAGTCGGTCTCGCCGGTCCGAGTTCCGGCCGAGGAGGGTCGCCGGGCGCCGCGTCATGCGGAGCCCGAGCGCCTTCGGCTCAAGCTGCGGCCGATGTCCGAAGCGGAGGCGCGCTCAGAGCTGGAGGCGGACAGCCAACCCTTCGTGATCTACCTCGCCGAGGATTCTGGGGAGATCCAGATCCTGGTCGAACGGCCGGACGGCTCCCTGGCGGTGATCGAGCCGGTGATCCCGTAACCGAGATTTAGATTCGTCTCGGCCGGGTAACCTGATCTCACACCCATGGTCATTCTCAGCAGGCTGCTCGATCCCAACGAGCGTGAAGTCAAGCGCCACCTAGCGGTCGCCGAGGTGGTCACCGCGCTCGAGCCCGAGCTCAAGGAGCTCGACGACGAAGCTCTGCGAGCCCGCTCGAACGCGCTCCGCGAGCAGGCGCGCGAAGGGCATGAGCTGGACGAGCTGCTGATCGAGGCGTTCGCGCTGTGCCGTGAGGCGAGCCGGCGCACGATCGGCCTCCGCCACTTCGATGTCCAGCTGGTGGGCGGCATCGTGCTGCACCAGGGAAAGATCGCCGAGATGAAGACCGGCGAAGGCAAGACGCTGGTGGCCAGCCTGGCCCTCTACCTCAACGCGCTCGCCGGCAAAGGCGTCCACCTGGTCACCGTGAACGACTACCTGGCGCGCCGCGACGCCGGCTGGATGGGACCCATCTATCACGCGCTCGGCCTGACGGTCGGGGTCAACGTAGGCACAGCGGGCACGTTTGTGTACGACCCCGAGTACGTCGATGAGACCCATCCCGACCCGCGCCTGCAACACTTCCGGCCGGCGAGCAAGAAAGATGCGTACGCCGCGGACATCACCTACGCGACCAACTCAGAGCTCGCCTTCGACTATCTGCGCGACAACATGGCGCGCGACCTTACACAATGCACACAGCGCGATCTCAACTACGCGATCGTCGACGAGGTCGACTCCATCCTCATAGACGAGGCGCGCACACCACACATCATCTCGGGCCAATCGGACGAGTCGACCGAGAAGTACTACCAGTACGCGCGGTGGGCGGCGCGCCTATCTGAAGTCGAGGACTTCGAGGTCGACCTGAAACACAAGTCGGCATCGCTCACCGAGACCGGCATCGCCAAGATGGAGCGCTGGACCGGGATCAAGAACATCTACGACCTCGAGAACATCATCGAGGCGCACCAGATCAACCAGGCGCTGAAGGCGAAGTCGTTGTTCCTCCGTGATCGCGATTATCTGGTCAAAGACGGTGAGGTGATCATCGTCGACGAGTTCACCGGTCGCACCATGCCCGGCCGTCGCTGGTCGGACGGCCTTCACCAGGCCGTCGAGGCGAAAGAAGGTATCAAGGTGCAGCAAGAGCAGAAGACGATCGCGACCATCACGGTCCAGAACTACTTCCGGCAGTACGAGAAGCTGGCGGGCATGACGGGCACGGCCGTGACCGAGGCCGAAGAGTTCCACAAGATCTACGGCCTCGACGTCGTGGTCATCCCGACGCATCGGCCGATGGTGCGGGCCGACAACCCAGACGTGATCTACAAGACCGAGAAGTCGAAGTTCGAAGCCGTGATTGACGAGATCGTCGAGATGAACCAAGAGGGTCGACCGGTGCTGGTAGGCACCGTCTCGGTCGAGAAGTCGGAGCGCCTATCGAAGATGCTCGAGCGACGCGGCCTCAAGCACAACGTGCTCAACGCGAAGCAGCACGAGCGGGAGGCGGCGATCGTCGCCGAGGCCGGGCAGCCGAACGCGGTGACGATCGCCACGAACATGGCCGGGCGCGGCACCGACATCGTGCTCGGGGCGGGCGTGACGGACGTGGGCGGACTCCACATCATCGGCACCGAGCGGCACGAGAGCCGGCGGATCGACAACCAGCTGCGCGGGCGCGCCGGCCGCCAGGGCGACCCCGGCTCGAGCAAGTTCTTCATCTCGCTCGAGGACGACCTGATGAAGATCTTCGGCCCGGCGGCCGACCGCATCGGCCGGCTGATGGACAGCCTCGAGGTTGAGCCGATCGAGCATCCGTGGGTTGCCCGCTCGATCGCTTCCGCGCAGAAGAAGGTCGAAGGCATGCACTTCGACGCCCGCAAGCATGTCGTCGAGTACGACGACGTGATGAACAAGCAGCGGCAGATCGTCTACGAAGAGCGGCGGAAGGTGCTCGAAGGCGCGGACGCTCGGGAAAACATTCTTGACTACGTCCGCGAGATCATCACCAAGGGCGTCGAGCAGCACTGCCAGGCACGTCACGCCGAGATGTGGGACCTGGACGGTCTCGTCAAGTACCTGTCGACCTATCTGCCGATTGCGCCAGGCTCTCAGATCCCGGACGAGGCTCTGACCAAGGGAACCGAAGGGCTGATCGAGCATCTTTACGCCTCCGCCACGGAGGCCTATGACCGCAAGGTCGAAGAGGTGGGCGCCGACCTCATGCCGATGGTCGAGCGCGACGTGATGCTGCGCACCATCGACTGGCAGTGGATGGAGTACCTGACGCAGATGGAGCAGTTCCGGGAAGGGATCGGGCTTCGGGCCTATGGCCAGCGTGACCCGCTCGTCGAGTACAAGAACGAAGCCTTCGAGATGTTCAACGAGCTTCGCGAGAGGATCGAGATGTCGATCGTGTCGGCGATCTACCGGGTCAACGTGCAGCGGAATGAGCCGCCGCCGCCGTTGGTTCGTCAGGTCACGGAGTCGGGCCCGGGTGGGGTTGACGGATCAAACGGCGCACAGGTGCAAAGACGCGCCGCGCCGCTGACGGCCGCGTCGGCTGAGGCGGTGCCCGCGGGCGCGGGCGCTAAACTCGGGCGCAACGATCCGTGTTGGTGCGGGTCGGGCAAGAAGTACAAGCGGTGTCACGGCCGATAGAACTTGAATCGCGGATTACAGACCGTTTCTCTGGAGTGCTGAATTGGACGTAGAGCTAGAACCTAAAGAGATCCTGAACCGAATCATGCAGCTCAAGGAGCACCTTTGACCTGCCCGCAAAGAAGAAGCGGGCGGGCGAGCTAGACCAGGAGCTCACGAAACCCGGTATCTGGGACGACCCACGACGCGCGGGTCAGATGGCGCGCGAGGCCTCGGAAGATCGCGAGCTTGTCGCGACCTGGGATCGACTCGAGAGGCGGGCGCGAGATGTCGTCGAGCTGGATCAGCTGGCAGAAGGCGACCGTGAGCTTCGCAAGCAGGTCGCCCAAGAGCTCACGGAGATAAGCAAGGAGCTTCGCGCGCACGAGCTCGACCTCCTGTTCACCGACCCCTACGCCAATCACAACGCGGTCATCACGATCTCGGTCGGACAGGGTGGGGTGGAGGCTCAGGACTGGGTCGAGATGCTCATGCGCATGTATCTCAAATGGGCGGAGCGCCGTCGGTTCGAAACCGAGGTCATCGACGAGTCACGCGGCGAAGAGGCCGGCCTCAAGAGCGCGACATTCATCGTCCGCGGCCCACGCGCGTACGGCCTGCTGCGTTCCGAGCATGGCGTTCACCGGCTCGTGCGCATTTCGCCTTTCGACCAAAACCATCGTCGCCACACCTCGTTCGCGTTGGTCGAGGTCATGCCCGAGCTGGAAGGTGCGGACGAGGCCGGGATCGTGATCAATCCGCAGGATATTCGGATCGATACCTATCGGTCGACTGGCGCGGGGGGCCAGCACGTCAACAAGACGGACTCGGCCGTGCGGATCACGCATCTGCCGACCGGGATCGTCGTCACCTGCCAGAACGAGCGCTCGCAGATGAAGAATCGTGAGATGGCTATGAAGGTCCTCAAGGCGCGCCTCTTCCAGCGCCGCCAGCTGGAGGCGGCGGAGCACCTGGATCAGATTCGGGGCCAGATCATGCCCGCCGAGTTCGGTTCCCAGATCCGCAACTACGTGCTCCAGCCCTACACGCTGGTCAAGGACGTGCGAACCGGGCTCGAGGTTGGCAACGCCCAGGCGGTGCTGGACGGCGAGATCGACCCCTTCATCGAAAGCTGGCTCCGCTGGCGCCTCGGCAAGAACGGCGAAGCGGCCTAGCTCCTGAGCGCGCAAGGCTCTCAGAGTCCGTTCGTTAACGCGAGTGTTTGGCACTCAGGGAAGGGGTTGGACTGCTCGGGGGCATCGGGTATACTGCCCGCGACCTAGCCACGCGCGCCCGCCGGCGCGTAACGCCACAGCAAGAGACGCAGCTTATGGTTTTAACAC
>DASPYE010000131.1:0-2062 GCA_035636935.1 Candidatus Dormiibacterota bacterium
GTTCAGGGTTTCCTGAGGAAACGGTGAACCAGCGCTGAGGTCAGGACGTCCGGCTCTGCATAACCTGCTGGACATGGGCCAGCTCCCAGACCTACAAGACGCCAGACGCCGGCTGGGACTGGCCCTCAGCGCTGTCTGCCATGACCGCTGGGTTCTCGGCTACCTGCGCAACGGCTCGATGCATCCGATCACCGGGTCAGAGGTGTCGCGCCGCTTTCTGCAGGGCCGCCCGCTGATGCCGTTGGCGCGACGCGCGCTGTTCGAAAAGCGACCCCTGGTCCTCAATTCGCTTTTTGAAAAGCCAGGCACCGTGAACAGCTACGACTGGGAGCTGGACTGGCCCGCCCTTCTTTACACGCCGATCGGCGAGGTGGGTCGGCAACCGATAGGACTGCTCGTGATCGGCTGCCGGCAGGACCACTGGTACACGGAAGAGGATGTCGCGTACGCCCACACCCTCGGCTACAGCCTCGCCTGTCTCGTCGCGGCGCTGAAGCGGCCGCTGAGCCGGCTCAAGGAAGACGAGGGCGAAGTACTCCAGCTCCTGAGCTATGGCCTTTCCTCGTCGGAGATCGCCCACGCAATCCGCACCGATGATCGGCACGCTCGCGCGCTGGTCGATCAGGTGACCAAGAAGATGCAATCGGTCACCGCGGATGACTTGACCTTTCCGATCGTGCCGATGAAACGCCGAGCTTTTCGGATATGACCTGGAACTGAAACCGGGGCTAGTTCGGACCAAAAAGGAACACGGTTGTTCCTCGACCTTCGGTGCTGACAACCTCGAGGCGGCCACCGATTCCAGCGGCCCGCTCGCGCATGCCCATCAGCCCGTAGCCTGACGGTCCGACCGCGGCGAATCCTCGGCCCTCGTCCGAAACCTCGATCAAGAACGGACGCGCCGCAAAGCCCATCTTCACGCGACAGATCGTGGAGCCCGAGTGACGCCTTACGTTCGTCAACGCTTCCCGTACAACCTGGGCGACCACCTCTCGGTGGTGCGGCGACAGCATGTCTTCGGTGCCGTGGCTCGAGAGCTCGACTCGAATGCCGTACAAGCGCGCAAATTCCTCGGCCTGGTGACGCACATCTCCGAGCACGCCATCCGGTCCGATCGCCGCCGGGCGCAGCTCGGCCAGCGACTCACGTACGTGTGTGAGGGATCGCTCGAGGATGTCGAACACGCTTTTCAGGGTTTCGTCGGGCTGCCCCTTGCGACCTTCCAGATAGACCTTGAACAATGAGATCGCGCCGGCAAGCTCAGTGGCGATTCCGTCATGCAGCTCCCGCGATATCCGCGCGCGCTCCCGAGCCACGGCGTCCTCGACCGCCTGCTGGGCAAAGGTGTCGCTGCGACTTTGCGTCCGTGATCGCTCCGCGCTCAACGGGGCGCCCTTCGCCGCGCATACGACTGCATCAGGGCGATCGCCAACGGATGGCTCAGCCAGCGCAGAAGGCGCGCGTACGGCCGCCACAGGACCGCTGTTTCAGCGAGCGCCTCACGCAGCCGCTCTACGTCAGCATGCAATCGCGATTGCTCGGCCGCAAGGCGCGAAGAAAGATCCTGCGAGTGCCGGGCGATACGCGCGCTCCAGATGCCCGCGAGCACCATCTCGACGACGATCACAACCGCCGCCACGACCAGCAGCCAGATCCCGATCCAGGCAAGGTCGGCGTCGCTCATTCCTTGCCGTCGCCCTCTTCGATTCCGGCCACTGGCGCGATCGCCACGACCTGGTCGTCGGGTGCAAGCCGCATCACGATCACGCCCTGGGTCTGGCGCCCGATCTGCGAGATTGCCCCGACCGGCGTGCGCAGCACCATGCCGCTGGCGGTGATCACCAGGATCTCTTCTTCGGGATCGCTCACTACACGCAGCGCGGTGAGCTTGCCCACCCTGTCGGTGACCTTGAGCGTGAAGACCCCTTGTCCCGCCCGATGTTTGACCGGGTACTCGGCGAGAGGCGTGCGCTTGCCGTAGCCGCGTTGTGTGATGACCAGAAGATCGCCACCTTCGACGACGGTGGCCATGCCGGCGACCGCGTCGCCTTTGCCGAACTTG
>DASPYE010000132.1:0-3184 GCA_035636935.1 Candidatus Dormiibacterota bacterium
AGGATCACAACGATGGCCATCACCGCCTGGATCGTGGCCACCGTGAAAAACGCGACCTCGAGGCCATGGTTTCCGAACCATGTGCCCTGGGGTGGCCGCCTCAGCCCGACGGCGAAGAGCCCTGCGGCAAAGCCGAGGGCCGGCCGCAATGCCCATGCGTCTGGGAGGAGGCGGCGGTCGGCCAGGATGAGGGCCGCGACAAACCATGTCGGGCCGCTGTCGAGCTGGAAGAGCGGGTCCCAATGGAACGTGTAGATCGCAACCAGCGACCCGACGAGAAACGCGAACAACACAACGATGCTCACACGACGGGCGTAGGCGAGCCAGGCCGCCGCCACCGCGACGGCGAGCAGTGAGGTCGCGAAGACTGGGCCGGGCACATTGCCCACGTAGAGCTTGATCGGGTCGTATGGCGCAGAACCGGGGCTGAAGAACTGGTACCAGATCGCGATCGGATCGGCGAACGCACCGCCACTCGCGGGATTGACATAGGCGGAAGTTCCGCCGCGCGTCACGAGCGCGATCACCGCGTACGCAAGCAGACCGGCCTGGGCACGAAGCGCGGGCATGTACTGCGCGCGCAGGAAATCGACGACCACCGCAAGGACGGCCACCTCGATCGTCACGATGAAGCCGGCGCCCGTGCCAACGAGTGAGACGCCGAAAAGCGGAGCGAGCAGCACGCTGATTCCCGGATGCCGTGCTTGGCCGCGCATCAACACGCGCGCGGCAATCAGGCCCAGGGTCCCCGCCGCAGCCGCGATGGCCAGCATCTGGAGCGCGGGGAGCTTGAAGATGATGAGACCGGCCGCGATTGGAGGTATGAGGGCGACCGCGGTCACGAGATCGTCGGGAAGCGTGGCCGGCCTGAACGCAGCGCGATCGAGCCAGGCGCCCGCTTTCCTGATCCACGAACGAGGCGCCCTCGCCTTGAGCTCGCGTTTTCCTCGGGACAGCATCTGCGGATTGTAGGCAAAAGGCCCGCGGGCAAGACCCGCCATTGGTTGATCCCAATGCCTCATGAGGTGATAATCGGCAGACTCGTGTCGCAGTTTGGCCAACGTCTTCTTGCGACGATCGTGGCGCTTTGGGTGGTTGCGATCGCGGGATCGCCGGTGGTTGTCGCCGCGCAGCCGGATTCGACGTGGGTCGCTCTTAGTCCGCTGCCGAACCAACCGCGATCTGCGTTGTTCGCGCTCGCCGTGGATCCATTCAGCAACCAGCTGGTCATCGCAGGCGATGCGCGGGGCTCGCTCTTCCGAACCACGAATGGTGGTGCGAGCTGGAAATCGGTGCATTCGGGGAAGTCGTCCATCAGCACGGTCGCCTTCAGCCCGTCAACACAGGGCGTTGTGCTTGCCGGCACGCGCGGGGCGGGTGTGCTCTTGAGCCGCGACAGCGGTGCCACGTGGACCGCCGCGCGAGGCCTCGATGGCCGCACGGTCCGCGCATTCGCGTTTGCGTTGACCCTTGTGGCCGCGGGCACGGACCGCGGCGTTTACCTGAGCGCGGACGGTCTGTCCTGGTCGCAGTCTGGGCTGGCGAACCGCAACATCAATGCCCTTGCGGTGGAGGCGATCCATACGCCTGTGAGGCTCATTGCGGGCGGCGATTCGCCTTCGTCGGGGAGCAGCCTGCCTCTATTCGAGACCCTCGACGGTGGAGCGAGCTGGAAACAGATCAGCCCCGCGATCAGCGGCACGATCGCCGTCAGGCTTGCGTCCGGTCCGCTCCCCCCGACTGGCAATGTGAGGCCGCTCCTCCTGGGCACCAACACCGGCCTGTTCCATTCGAGAGACAACGGCGCCACGTTCACGCCGCTGAGTGGCGGTGGACTGCTCCCCACCACCGATTACACGCAGACCGATTTCATCACCGTCCACTACGACCGTTTCTACGTGGCGAGCGACGGCGGGGGGTCGGGGTCGGGCGGACTCTGGCGGACGAACAACTCGGGTCAGACGTTCGCCTCGCTGCGGCCGCCCGAGGCGTCGATCACCGCGCTTGCCGTCTCCAACGATGAGAAGCCGATCCTCTATGTGGCTACGTTTCGACCGTCGAGTCACACCGCGTCGCTGTGGGCCTACCACGACACGGGTGGTACGCCTCAGGGTCCCTCTGGCACGACGTCGCCGGTCGCGAGCGGCGCTCGAGCCACAGCGTTGGGCGATGGGTCACTCGTCGACGAGCTCCTTGCATCCCCGCAGCTGCCATACATCGGCCTCGGGCTGGGAGCGCTCGCGGTGATCTTCACGGCGATCGCCGCCCACCTGCGCGGCCGCTACAGGTAGCCCGCTAGACTCGGATTCCCTTGGCGAATCCGCACGAGCGTATGCGCGAGCTTGGCATCGCGTTGCCCGCGCCGCCCCCGCCGGCGGCCTCCTACGTCCAGACCAAACTGGTGCCGATCGCCGACCGCCGCGCGCTGCTGTACGTCGCGGGCCAGGTCTCGGCGGACGGCGATCAGCTGTTGAAGGGCCGCTGTCCAGATGAGGTCTCAGTCGAGGAAGCGACGCGGCGAGCGCGGTTGTGCGCCATGCGTGTGCTCGCCCAGATCGAGGCAGCTGTCGGCCTGGATCGCGTCGAAGGACTCATGCAGCTGATCGGATTCGTCCTGTCTGCCGATGACTTCGGCGATCAGCCCAAAGTCATGAACGGGGCATCAGATCTGCTCGTGGAGGTGCTCGGCGAGTCGGGCAGGCACACCCGGGCGGCTCTCGGGACCAACTCGCTGCCGTTCAACGTCACGATCGAGATTGCGGCGGTGGCCGTTGTCCGCACTCGCTGACCTGCGCGCACGAATGCGCAAGCCTGGCGCCCTCCTGATCGGCTCTCTTGTCTACCTTTCGATCCTCTTCGGCGTGATGCTGTGGCGCGGCGTCTCGATCGAGCCGGAGTGGGTCGTGCTCGCGCTGCTCCTGATCGCCGTCGCGATGGGTCGCGGCCGAACCTTTCTCGCCGATTGGCTTCCCTTCCTTCTGCTCTTCTTCGCGTATGAGGCGATGCGCGGATTCGCGGCCAAGACCGGATTTGCGCCGTATGACCTTGCAGGACTTGAGCGGGCGGTGTTTGCGGGCACGCTGCCGACGCTGACCGTGCAGCATGCCTTCTATCACCAGGACTCGATCGGGGTGCAGGACCTGGTCGCGATGTTTTTCTACTTCATGCATTTTCCTCTGCCGAT
>DASPYE010000133.1:0-6212 GCA_035636935.1 Candidatus Dormiibacterota bacterium
CCTCTCAGATCAATCTTCCCGCTGCCTTCTTCCCGACCTAGCGTTCGGGGCGAGAGTGCGCCGGCAGCGAGTCTTACTCAGACCTTATGGGCAGGAAGGCATTGTGTTGCCATCCCGAAACGGTGTCAAGTTAGCCGAATCTCAGTTTTCGTGCTTACCTGGCGTGCCTATCATCGTCTCGTGAGCGTCAAGCGCGTTGTCTGGATCGTTCCAGCTTTCGGCCTGATTGGATCCCAGTCAGGCCACCTGCTCGCGTATGAGCTTCGCTTCGGAAACGCCGCGCAGCAGATGCAGAGCGCCGGCGCGCATTCCTACTTTCCGTCGCTGGCGAAGACCGGGTTGGGCGTCGCCGCGCTGACGCTGCTGGTCGCGCTGTTCATCGTCGGTGCGGCTCGCGTCGCGACAGGCCGCCACATCAAGCCGGAGGCTGCCCCCTCGTTCGTGCGCCTCGTCGCCGCCCTGTACACGATCCAGCTCGCGTGCTTTGCCGCCCAGGAGACGATCGAGGCGGTTGCGGGCGGGGGTCCCATCATCTCCGCGCCGACCTTGTTGCTGCTCGGCACGGCAGGCCAGCTGCCTGTCGCGTTGGTTGGTGCGCTCGCCTTGCGGTGGCTCGGCGCGCGATTGCGGCCGGCGCTCGCCGCCCTCACCCTCGGCGC
The DNA here is from genome assembly GCA_035636935.1 of Candidatus Dormiibacterota bacterium. Classification (GTDB taxonomy): domain Bacteria; phylum Chloroflexota; class Dormibacteria; order Dormibacterales; family Dormibacteraceae; genus 40CM-4-65-16. The sequence continues at coordinate 660 of DASPYE010000133.1, forward strand.
CGGCGCGATCCATCGCCATACATACGTCGTTGAGCTGCGGCCGTGGCCGCTCGCGACCGACGCGGCGGCACTCGACGATACGATCACCGCCGGCTTCAACCGGCGAGGGCCGCCCTCCTTCTACCGCTAGGTCATCGCTAACCGCGCGCGCTCGCGCGCGCACATGACAATGGAAGGAGGCAGTTCGCGTGAGTACAGCTCGCGCCCTGATCGTCGTTGCGCTCGTCGTCGTCTTCGTCATCGCCGGTGGCGTGCTCATCTACGCCAACCAGCACAAGGGCGGCCAGAACGTGACCTTCAACCTTTCGGTGACCGGCGCCAAGCAGATGAGCCCGACTGAGCTGCAGGCGCACCAGGGCGACCACATCACGATCAACATCACCAGCGATCAGGACGGCGAGGTGCACCTGCACGAGTACGACATCCCGTTCGAGGCAAAGGCGGGGCAGACGGTGACCCAGAGCTTCACCGCCGACAAAACCTGCACCTGCGACATCGAGTGGGAGGAGACGAGCATGCACCTCGGCACGCTCACGGTAAGTCCCTGATGCTCGACGCCCACATCGTCCTGCATGGCTTCGGCCAGCGCTTCGACCTGAGCGTTCCGCTCTACCTTTACCTGTTCGCGGCCTCAGGCGTCGTCTTTCTTTCGTTTGTCCTGGTCGTGCTCTTCGCGGGCGACCAGGTGGGCGCCAAGGCCACGGCATACCCGCGACGGGCCGTGGGATGGCTCACAGCGATCGGGCGGACGCAAGGGCCGCGTCTCGTCGGGGGCGCGGTCGGGATTCTCGGCTTGCTGATCGTGGTGATCGCCGGCTTCTTTGGATCGCCCACCGCCTTCTACAACCCGGCCGAGTATTTCGTCTGGATCTTCTTCTGGGCCTTGACGGTGATCCTGTCGGGTCTTGTCGGCAACGTCTGGTACCTCGTGAACCCCTGGGCCGCAATCCACGACCTGGTCACTCGATTGATGCCTGTTCCCCCGAGGTGGACGCTGCCCAACGTCGGGGTGTGGCCTGCCGTTGCCCTCTACTTTGCCTTTGCCTGCCTCGAGCTGACCAGTGGCATGTCGAGCCGCCCCCAGATCGTCGCGGTGGCCGCGGTCGTATACACGGTCTTCACCCTCGCCGGAATGTCTTTGTTCGGCCGCGACCAGTGGCTCGAGCACTGCGAGGCGTTTACGGTGCTGTTCGGCATCGTCGGCCGTTTCGGCCCGGTCGAAGCGGACCGCGACGAGAGCGGCCGCATCAGCACCGTCTACGTGCGCCCCTGGGGTGCCGGCCTTCTCAATCCGATGCCCGCCGGGTGGGATCGCGTCGTGTTCGTGATCCTGATGCTGAGCACCCTTGCTTTCGACGGGATTCTCTCGACACCTGCATGGCAGGACTTCACGGTCACTTTGATACCGGTCTGGCAGCCGCTCGGGCAGTTCGGCTTCTTTTTCGTCCGCACGCTCGGGCTCGTGCTTCTGACGGTCGCGTTTTTCTTGGTGTTCGTCGCTTTCATGGAGGCGGTCATATTTCTAGGTCGGAGCCCGGTCGAGATGAAGGCGACCGTGACCGCATTCGCGTTGACACTCGTGCCGATCGCCCTCGTCTACAACGCCGCGCACAACTACAGCTACATGCTGGTGCAGGCGCAATACATCGTTCCGCTGCTCAACGACCCGCTGCAGAAGGGATGGCACCTGTGGCCCGCGGTCGTGTCGTTCAAGCCGAGCTTCGCGCTGGCCCAGGCATCGACCGTCTGGTACGCGCAGATCGTCCTGATCGTGCTCGGTCATATCGTGGCTGTGCTGCTGTCGCATCTACGCGCGAACTCGGTGTTTCAGTCGGCTCAAAGTGCGCTTCTGAGTCAATACCCCATGCTGTTGCTGATGGTCATGTACACCTTCACGAGCCTGTGGATCCTGGCCCAGCCGATCACCGCGGGCGGATGAGCACCAAGCGCGGGCGGACAGGCGCCAAGAGGGCGCAGACGAGCGCCAACCGCGGGCGCCCGATGCGTAAGCCGGTCTCTCGCACCCCGGTTTGGGTGGGACCGGCTGCCGTCGCGGCGGTCGTCGCACTGGTGGTCGCGACGTTCCTCGTCATCCGCTGGTACACGACACCGCTCGCCCCGAAACCGCCGGCCACGGACACCACGCAGCAGATCGTGTCGCAGATGACGAGCCTTCCTTCGTCCGAGTTCGAAAGCATCGGCCAGGGGACGGCCAACAACTTGATCAAGCCGGTGACGGGTACACCGCTGACCGGGGCGACGGGCAAGCCCGAGGTCCTTTACCTGGGCGGCGAGTTCTGTCCGTACTGCGCCGCGGAGCGCTGGCCGCTGATCATCGCCCTCTCGCGTTTCGGGATGTTCTCGGGACTGCAAGCCACCAGCTCGTCGTCGACCATCGAGTATCCCAACACGCCGACCTTCACCTTCCGCAACGCGACCTACACCAGCCAGTACATCGACTTTCGCGGCATCGAGTCCAGCGATCGCGACCGCAAACCGCTGCAATCGCCGACCGCGGCCGAGCAGCAGCTGTTCAACAAGTACGACGCCCAGGGCACGATCCCGTTCGTCGACCTGGGGAACCGCTACGTGTTCGTGGGGTCGATGTACCTGCCTGACGCCCTCGCGGGCAAGAGCTGGCAGGTGGTCGCGAACGACCTGCAGGAGCCGAGCTCGGTCCAGGCCAAGGCGATCATCGGCTCAGCCAACCTGCTCACCGCGGCGCTCTGCAAGATGACATCCGACCAACCGGCCACCGTTTGCTCCAGCACGACGATCCAGGACCTCGAAAAGAAACTGGGCTAGTGGACAAAGCTCGGCTCGCCGCGGTCGGGTTCAGCGTGGCGGGAGTGGCGGTGTCGATCTACCTCACGCTGCTCCACTACACGGGGATCGTGCCCGCTTGCCCGGTGTCCGGCGCGATCAACTGCGAGGCGGTCCTGTCGAGCTCGTACGCGGTGGTCGCGGGGACCTCGGTCCCGACGTCGGCGGCGGGCATTGTCTGGTTCGGGGTCAGCGCGCTGCTTTGGGCCTGGCGGTTCAGTCCAGTTCAGCTGGCGTGGTCGGCGGCCGGCCTGTTGACGGTCCTCTATCTGGTCTATGTGGAGATCGTCCAGCTGGGCGTGATCTGCCTGTGGTGCACGGCGGCTCACCTCCTGGTGATCGCGATCGCAATGATCGCCATCTCCCTCTCCCTGCAGGGGAGAGGATCGGCGAGAGGGGCGTAAATGGCACAGGTCACATGGCCTCTCGATCCCACCGTCTACGCGGGGCTGCTCATCCTTTTCTTCGGCCACGCGTGGCTGGCCCGCGGCGCAAACGACGCGCGGCGGCAGCACACGGCCTACTTCCTCGCGGGGCTTTTCACGGTGTGGCTCGCCCTGGAGACGCCGATCGACACGATCGCCGACGGCTACCTCGACAGCGTCCACATGCTGCAGCACGTTCTGCTGGCCTTCGTCGCGCCGCCCCTGATGCTCCTGGGCCTGTCCCCGGCGATGGCCGGCTCGTTGGTGCGGATACCAGGTCTACGTGCGGTCACGGAGCCGATACCGGCCCAGGTGATCGCGGCCCTGGTGATGATCGCGTGGCACCTTCCCACGCTCTACGACGCGACTCTTTCCAACGAGGGGCTGCACGTCCTGGAGCACATGATGTTCATCGGCTCCGGGCTCCTTCTGTACTGGCCGATCGTGCAGGCCACTGCCATGCACGCGAGGTGGCATATGTCGGCGGGGGCCAAGCTCGTCTACATACTGCTCGCGACCCTGCCGCAGGACGGCGTCGCGCTCGTCCTGATCTTCTCGCGCGCGCCCTTCTACGACTTCTACACGCATGCGCCGCGGCTGATCGAGGGGTTCACCGCGTTGATCGACCAGACGATCGCCGGCGCGGTCTTGATGATCTTCGGCAAGGTGACGCTTGGCATCGCGGCCGGGGTCGTCTTCTTCCGGTGGTTCGGCGCCGAGCACCGCGCCGACCGAGGGATAGAATCGCCGCTAGGGGTGCGGCGAAACTGAAGTACAGCGAGAGCATTCTCGACCTCGTCGGGAACACCCCTTTGGTGCGCCTCAAGAAGGTGACCGCCGGACTGCGGCCCACGATTCTCGCCAAGCTCGAGGAGCTGAACCCGGGAGGCAGCGTCAAGGACCGGATCGGCCTGACCATGGTCGAGGAGGCCGAGCGCACCGGCCAGCTTCGGGCCGGCGGAACGATCATCGAGCCGACCTCCGGCAACACCGGTCACGGGCTTGCGATGGTGGCCGCGATCAAGGGCTACAAGATGGTCTTCGTGATGCCGGACAAGATGTCGGCGGAGAAGATCAGCCTCCTCAAGGCTTACGGGGCTGACGTGGTGGTCTGCCCTACGAACGTCGAGCGCGAGTCGCCGCAGTCTTACTACTCGGTCGCCGACCGCCTGGCGCGCGAGATCCCCGGCGCGTTCCAGCCCAACCAGTACTTCAACCCGCGCAATCCCGAGGCGCACTACCAGACGACAGGCCCCGAGATCTGGGACCAGACCGAGGGCAAGGTCGACGTGTTCGTCGCCGGCATGGGCACCGGCGGCACGATCAGCGGGGTCGCGAAATACCTCAAAGAGCGCAAGCCTTCGGTCCGCATCGTGGGCGCCGACCCGGAAGGCTCGCTCTACTCGGGTCCGATCGCGCCGTACAAGGTGGAGGGCGTGGGCGAGGACTTCATGCCGGGGACGATGGACATCAAGCTCGTCGACCAGATCGTCCAGGTCACGGACAAGCAGTCGTTCGTCGCCGCGCGGAGGCTCGCCCGCGAGGAGGGCATCCTGGTCGGCGGCTCCTCGGGGCTCGCGCTGCATGCCGCGATGGAGGTCGCGCGCGAGCGCGGTGGCGACCAGGTGATCGTCGTGCTCTTCCCAGACACAGGACGCAACTACCTGAGCAAGTTCTTCAGCGACGAGTGGATGCGCCAGAACGGCTACCTCGCGCGCCTGGGCGCGGTCCGCATCCGCGAGGTGCTCGCATCGCACCCGCGCGGCCTGCCGCAGCTGGTCACCGTCGAGGCGGGAAAGTCGGTGGGCGAGGCCATCGACCTGATGCAGCGCTACGGCATCTCCCAGGTGCCTGTGGTGGAGGACTTGAACGGGCAGGGCGTCGTCGGCACGCTGCAGGAGCGCACGCTCCTCGACCGCGTCTACCGCGATCCCGCGGTGGTGAGCACCGCGGTCTCCGCGGCGATGGACGCGCCGCTGAGCCAGGTCGCGGTCGACTCGTCGCTCGACGACGCGTTCGAGCCGCTGCTGCGCGGCGAGCAGGCGGTCCTGGTCATCGACGCGGGTGAGCCGGTCGCCGTGATCACGCGCGCGGACCTGCTCGAGTTCGTGGCTCACCGCGGACGGGGATGATCCAGCCGATCGCAGTCCCCACCCGCCCGGGCCGGCATGGCCGGCCGGGGCGACCTCCCCACACGGTGGGGAGGTGAAGCTCCAACCGATCGGAGTTCCCCACCCGCCCGGGCCGGCACGGCCGTCCGGGGCGATCTCCCCACACGGTGGGGAGGTGAAGCTCCAGCCGATCG
>DASPYE010000134.1:0-10172 GCA_035636935.1 Candidatus Dormiibacterota bacterium
CATGGGCATCGACGCCATCACGTTCGACCCGCCGGTGTGGGCGATGTTCGAGCGCAAGCAATTCTGGGAGGCCCACCGGGTGATGAACGAGGAGCCGTACTGGCACCTCGAGAACCTGACCAACCTGGAGCAGATCGGGCGGAGCCACGGGTTCAAGCTGGCCGTCTTTCCGATCAAGTGGGTCAACACGACCGCAGCGCCCGTGAGGGCGGTCGCCATCCTCGAGGACTGAGCACATTGCGGCTGCCGCCCGTCCTCGGGTTCGACGATCAGGACTGCGAGAACCGAGACGAGGCGGGCGGCAAGGGAGCCGGCCTCGCCAGGATGACGAGGTTGGGCCTGCCCGTGCCGCCAGGCTTTGTCATTCGCGCATCTGTTCTGGCCGAGCTTCTCGATGCGTCGGGCGCTCGCGAGCAGGTGCTTTCGCACCTCGCCGGCGCCGGCGAGGGGGCGTTGGAAAGCTCGCGTGCCTTGCAGCCGCTGGTCCAGGAGCTGCAGCTGCCCACCGACTTCTCGGCCGCGGTGATCGGTGCGCTCGACCGCTTGAAGTCCGCTGCGGGCGTCGCAGTGCGTTCGAGTGCCTGCGCCGAAGACTCGGAAGCGGCCAGCTTTGCCGGCCAGCAGGAGACATTCCTGAACGTGAGAGGCAGCGGGGAGGTCATGAGCCGAATCCAAGATTGCTGGGCCTCGTTTTTTTCCGAGCGAGCCCTCTTCTATCGCGCGCGCAAAGGCAACCTGTCGGATCTCGGTATGGCGGTGGTGGTGCAGCGGCAGCTGGTGCCCGACCGCTCCGGGGTCATGTTCACCATCGACCCGGTCCGCGGCCGGCACGACCAGATGATGATCGAAGCGGTGTGGGGCCTCGGTGAAGCCGTCGTCTCAGGCAGCGCCACACCGGACCATTACGTGGTGAGCCGGGATGGCGTCGTCAAGGTGGCGCGTGTCTCCATCCAGGAGATGGCCGTGCGCACAGATGCGGCCGGCGGGGTGAGTCAGTACGCGCTCTCCGCCGAAGAGGGTGGGGCTCGCGTCCTGAACGACGCCGAGCTCGCCGAGCTGGCCAAGATAGGCAGGGAGCTCGAGGGTCAGTTCGGTCATCCGCAGGACATCGAGTGGGCCTTCGAGGACGGCCAGCTCTTCCTGCTCCAGTCCAGACCAGTGACAACATGATCGAGGCGGTCAGGACCTGGGTGCGAGAGCGCTCGCCGCAGGCGCGGCACCTCGAGCAGACGCTGGCGTGGACCTTGGAGCTGGAGCCATCGGCGTCCGAAGAGGTGCAGATCGCCGCGCTCAGCCACGATATGGAGCGGGCGTTTCCCGAATCCAGCCCGAAGTGGGAGGCGGATCGCGGCTGGAACGACCCGCTTTACGATATGGCGCACACCGAGCGATCGGCGCGATTTGTCGGCGACTTCTTGAGGGACGCAGGTCTTGCCGAGCACAAGGTCCGGGAGGTCGTCCGTCTCATCCTTGCCCACGAGACGGGTGGATGGCACGACGCCGACGTCGTCCAGGCCGCCGACTCGCTGAGCTTCCTGGAGACGATGGCCCGACCGGTCGCGAGGTGGGTGTTCGAGGGCCGCGCCTCCCCCGAACAGGCGAGGGCGCGGATCGATCACGCCGCCCAGCGAATCCACCACCCCAGGGCCAGGGAGATCGCTAACGCGATGCTGCCCCAGGCGATGCGAGATTTCGACGAGGAGCTGGCTGGTGGAGGAGCCTGAGTGGCACTCGCCGGCGAGCATTGAGGAGGCGCTCGCGCTCAAGGTTCGCCTGGGGGATGCGGCGACGGTCGTCGCCGGCGGGACGTTTACAGGAATCCTGGTCGCCAACGACCTGATCCGGCCACACGCCTTCATCCACCTGGCGCGCTTGCCAGGGCTGGACCGGATCGAGATCGGCGACGAGCTGCACCTGGGCGCGATGGTCACCCACCGGCGGGTCGAAAGGTCAAGTGAGATTCGCGAGTCGCCATGGGCATGTGTCGCCGAATGCTTTGCCAGCGTCGCCAGCCCTCGGATCCGCAACCAGGCAACCGTCGGGGGCGTGCTCTGCGACGCCGACTACGCGAGCGACCCGCCGACATTGCTCGTGGCACTCGGCGCGCGCGTTCGCCTCCGGAGCCCATCCGGCGAGAGGGATGTCCTGGTCGCTGATTTCATCAAGGACCATTACGAGACGGCGCTTGGCGCCGACGAGCTGCTGATCGATGTCGTCGTGCCCCGGCCGCCGCGTCATGTGACCTATTTCAAGTTCAAGTCCCGCTCGAGCGAAGACCGTCCATGCGTCGGCGTCGCGGTCGCGGCAGAGGTGGATGACTCCGGCCGGTGCCGGAGCCTTCGTGTGGTCGTGGGCGCGGTTTCTGGCCGGCCGCAGGAATTTCCGCAGGCCTGCGCGGTCGCGCTGGGGGATCGGATCACGATCGATGTCGCCACTGAGATCGGCCATCAGTACTCGGAGCTCGCCTCGACGCTTTCAGATGTGCGGGGTTCGGCCGCCTACCGCAAGCGCCTGATCGCTGTTTTGGTGCGACGTTCCCTGGAAACGCTCGCCGCGTGACGCTGGACCCGAGGATCACCGGCCGCTTCGAGTACGGACAGGACCAGCAAGTCGAAGGCATGCTGCATGCCCGCATTCTTCGCTCCCCTCACGCGCACGCAAAGGTGCTGTCGATCAATACCTCCGAAGTACCGCAGCAGGTGGTGACGCTGACTCGAGACGACGTGGCCGACCTAGAACCCCTCTACGGACCGATGGTCAAGGACCAGCCGATCGTGGCGCGCGAGCGGGTGCTGCATGTGGGTGACGCTGTTGCGGCCGTGGCGGCGGGCACGCCTCGCGAAGCGGAGGAAGCGATCGCGCTGGTCGAGGTCGAGTACGAGGAGATGCCGGGCGTCTTCGATCCGGTGGACGCGACCGGCGATGCCGCCCCGCTGCTGCATGACGGTATCGAGATCCCGGCCGAGCTCCGTCCGGACGGGCGCAATATCTGTCACCGCTTCCGTCTGCAGTCCGGCCTGGGCCAACAAGGTTTTGAACTTGCAGACGTCGTCGTCGAGGACACTTTTGCAGTCGCAGCCGCTGCTCACGTCGCGATGGAGCCCCACGCAACTCTCGCCTACTGGGAGGAGGGCAGGCTCCACGTGATTACAGGGACCCAGACACCTTTCAATGTCAGGCGCGACCTCGCGGCGCTCTTCCGGCTTTCGGAGGAGATGATCCGGATCGTCGTGGCTCCAATGGGAGGGTCGTTTGGCGCCAAGACCTTCATGCGCCTCGAGCCGATCACGGCCGCTCTCGCTCGCAAGGCGCGGAGGCCGGTGCGCGCCGTTCTCACCCGCGGCGAAGAGTTCCTCACGGTGAACCGCCACCCCGCCCGATTTCACATCCGCCTCGGGGCGACGCGGGATGGAACTTTCGTCGCGAAGAGCGTCGACGCCTGGTGGGACACGGGCGCTTATGCGGACTGCGGGCCGAGCGTGTGCACGAAGGGAGGCTACGCGGCGATCGGACCGTACCGGATTCCAAATGTCACCGTCGATTCGCGATGCGTGTACACGAACCTGCCGCCCGCCGGAGCCTTCCGCGGCTACGCGGCGACACAGGGCGTCTGGGCGTCCGAGCGCGTGACGGACCTGATGGCCGGCCGACTCGAGATCGATCCCCTAGAGCTGCGGCTGCGAAACCTGCTCCGAGATGGGGATCGTTTCGCCACCGGTGAGGTGATGCGCGACGTCCGGTTTGCCGCCTGCTTGCGGGCCGCCGCCGAAGCCGTGGACTGGAGCGAAGGCCGGAAGAACAAGGGACTTGCGGTGATGCTCAAAGGCATGCAGACACCGAGCCGGACCGGCGTTGCCCTCGAGATCGATGCCGGCGGCCATATCCTGTTGCGATCCGCCACCACCGACATGGGCCAGCGCCCGGACATCGCCCAGCGCAACCTTGCTGCTGAAGCCTTGGGGCTGTCCCCAGATCTGATCGCGGTCGGCCCCAACGACACCGACCTTGTGCCATTCGACACGCGCACGACCTCGTCTCGGTCTACGTTCATGATGTCGAACGCGATCCGCGAAGCGGCGAATGATCTGCGCCGGAAGATCGCCGAGCGCTTCGAGGTGGCGCCCGAAGACCTCGTGTTGAGCGATGAAGGGGCGGGCGTCGCCGGCTCACCGGATCTGAGCCGGCCGCTTGCTGATCTGGCGGGACTGCGTGGCGATGGGACATTTGTGACCCCAGGCGGCCTCGACCCCGATACGGGCCAGGGCATCGCCTCGTCGCACTGGCACCAGGCCGCCGCGTCGGCGGAGGTGCGCGTCGACCCTGAGACTGGGGTCACCTCGATCACGCGCCTGCACACCGCGGTCTACGCCGGGAATGTCGTCGACCGGCCGGGTGCTGAGCTTCAGAACGAGGGCTCGACCATCTTCGGGATCGGCACCGCGCTGTTCGAGGGCATCGTCTTCGAGGGTGGGCAGGTGACAAACGGCAACCTTTCCGACTACGAAATTCCTTCGATTCTCGATGTCCCCGACTTCACGTATGACCTGCTCGAAGGTGGGGAGCACAGCCACGGACTCGGTGAGATGGCGGTGCCAGTCGTGCCGGCCGCGATCGGGAACGCGGTTGCGGCTGCTGGCCACCCCGTCCGCAACCTGCCGATGAGCGCGGAGGCAGTGCTCGGCTCGTCGACTTCGCAGGGCTTGCGTCGGCCGAGCTCCCCACAGGGTGGGTGGGAAGGCGACTGACTAGCCCGATGAAGATCGCTGTTCAGGTCAACAACCACCCGGTCGAGCTCGAGTCGCGTGCCGACGAGACGCTGCTCACGGCAATGCGCCGGGCCGGTTTCCGCTCCGTCCGGCTCACGTGCGGCATCGGCGTCTGCGGCGTGTGCACCGTGCTGATCGACGGCCAACCCATCTCCAGCTGCCTCGTGCTCGCGCCCGCCGCGGCAGGCGCCGGCATCACCACCACCGAAGGCCTGCACGACGGCGACCCAATTGCAACCGCTTTCCAGGAGCTCAGTGCCTTTCAGTGCGGCTACTGCACGCCGGGTTTCATTCTGACCACCCGTGCCCTTTTGTTGGAGAATCCCGACCCCGCCGATGACGAGATCCGTCATGCGCTGGCCGGGAACCTGTGCCGCTGCGGGAGCTACCTGAAGATCCACCAGGCGGTTCGTCGGGCGGCGGAATCGATGCGCCGTTGATGAGCCGCGACCTTGCACGTTGGTCCGTCTGGGCCGGACCAACGATCAGGTGTTGTGCCTCTTCAGCTCACTCTACCGAAGACCAATCTCTTCTACGGTCCCAGATGTGATCGGCACAGCGAAGAGCCAGAGCTTGGATCGTCGAGCTGGGGTTGACCCCGCCGCTTGTCGGCATGCTGCTGCTGTCGGCGATGAATAGATTGGGCACGTCGTGCGCGCGATTGAAAGCGTCCGTGACCGATGTTTGTGGGTCGTCGCCCATGCGGGCCGTGCCGAGCAGATGCCAGCCCCAGATCGGCGCGAGGCCGAAATCGCGCACGCTTTTCGCTCCGGCCGCTTCCAACACCTGCCGGCCGTGCGCGATCATGTCCTTGCCGAGCCGCCGGCTGTTCTCGTTCAGCGCATGGTGCGTACGCAACCCGGGCATCCCGAAACCGTCCAGATGCTCCCAGTCCAGCTCGACGCGGTTCGACTCCTCCGGCAGGTCCTCGCCGCACATGTACATCGATATCTCATGGTTGATGCGCTCGTCGAAGGCGGCATGATGGCCTGATCCCCACGGCGCGATCTGCAGCGCGAGGTTGAGCGGGGACCACCCTGGGCAGCCGCTCATGATGAAGCCCCGCACGTACCCGCGCTCGGGATCGGTTTCGTAGAACTGGCGGGTCGAGACGGTGCCGCCCCACGTTCCCCTCCAGCCGTCAACGGGCTGCTCGAACTGCCCGACCGCGAAGCTCTGCACGTGGACCATGAGGTTCTTGCCCACGAGCCCACTTGAGTTCGCCATCCCATCCGGGTGTGCGGGCGACGCTGACATCTTGAGCAGCCTGGGTGTGCCCAGGCCTCCGCATGCAACTACCACAACGGCTGCATGCGCCTCCTGTATCACGCCGTTCCGGTCGTAGTAATGCGCACCCACGGCGCGGCCGTCGGGTCCGAGTGTGATCTCGCGCACCCGCGCGTTGGTGCGCAGGTCCACGCCGTTCTTGAGTGCGCCCGGCCAGTAGGTCAGGTCCGCGGTCGAGAGCGATTCCTGCGGGCATCCAAACGTGCACCAGCCCCGGTTGTCGCAGGCAGGCCGGCCGCGGTACGCCTGGGTGGTGATGGACTGCTCGGTCGGCCACCAGTACCAGCCGAGCTTCTCGTAGGCGTCGACAAGCAGCTCACCCGGGCGTCCCAGCGGCGCGGGAGGGTTGGGAAGCGGGTCTCTGGGGGGCCCGCATGGGTCACCGGCCAAGCCGGCGACGCCAACCTCGGCCTCGTTGATCGTGTAGTAAGGCGCCAGCTCCTCATACGTGAGCGGCCAATCGACGCCGACGCCGTCGAGAGTCTTGACCCTGAAGTCCGACGGTGCAAAGCGCCAGTAGTTGCCCGCAAAGCCGATCTGGCTCCCGCCGACCGCGTTGTACATGTAGACGTCGATCGGATCGTCGCCCTCACTTCCCACCGGATAATCCGACGGCCACCTGCGGACATTGGGGTTCGCCGCCCAATGCCTCCGGCCGCGCACCTCCCAGTCGACGTGGGCCTTGGGCAGGCGAGCGCGGTCCACCCAATCGCCCTGCTCGAGGCATACGACCCGGGCGCCGTGGTCGGAGAGCCGCTTGCAGATGGCGGCGCCCGAAGCGCCCGACCCGATGACCAGAACGTCCGCGCGAGGATCCTCGCTCACGCGCGGATCTCCTTCTCTGCCGGCAGCTTCCGCCACCGCGGCGGCATCGAGCGCACGCGAGCCAGCAGACTCGGATCGAATGGTCTCATCGGACCGCCTTTCATCGGGCCCAGCCCCCTCCATCCCGTCGTGGCTTCCAATGCAGCCAGCACGTCGGGATGGCCGTAGTAGGCCTCGTACGTGAAATCGCTGATCATCTGAAAGGCGTCGGGGTCGCCGTCGCGCTGAAACTCGCGCAGCAGGCGCTCGCGCTCGTCCGGGGTGCAGCCCGCGAACGTTCGGTGCGACCTGGTCCGCGCGATCCGCTCCACCAGGTCGAGCGCGTTCAGCAGGGCCGGGCGGAGGGATGGGACTTCCGAAACGGTCGCGTCGATGTACTCGGCTGCGCCCACCGCGGCGGCGTCGCGCCGGCCGCGATCAGCCGGAATGAGAGTCGCCACCCAGGCCTGGAGCGTCGCGCCACGCGCCGCATCGAGGACACGGAAACCCCGCGGTTCGCCGACGGGCACCTCCGCACGGCCGACCTCCAATCGGTAGTCGGGCCGGTTCGCCTGCGCGACCTTGTGCCCAGCTTGCTTCCGGTCGTATGCCATTTCAATGTCCTCCCACCGCGGCCCTTCTCAGGCCGGAGCTCTCGCGCGTCACCAATTCAACTGGATGCAGACGTACGCGCGTGCCATTCGGCGGTCCATCCAGCTCCTGCAGGAGCCGAGCCACCCCCGCCGCGCCGAGATCCTGCATGGGCACACGCACGGTGGTCAGATTGGGATGGATGAACTCGAGGCCCGGAATATCGTCGAATCCCACCACCGAGATATCGTCCGGCACCCGGATTCCCTGTCGTCTCAGCTCCGCGAGCGCACCCAGGGCCATCCTGTCGGTGGCGACGAACACCGCAGTGACCGAGCGATCACCAAGCAAGCAGGTCATCGCCTGGGCCCCGCCGGCTGTCGTGAAGTCCGCCTCCACGATGTTGGGCGTGAAGCCGGCCTTGTGCATCGCATCCGCGTAACCGAGCTCGCGTTCGTGGCTTGTTCGAAGCGTTGCCGGGCCCGAGATCATGGCCACCCTCACATGACCCAGCGCGACAAGGTGGTCTGTCGCGAGACGTGCGCCGGTCCGGTTGTCGGGAACCTCTGACGGCCAGCGCTCGGCACGCGGCTGAAGAGCGACGATCGCGCCGCCATAGCCGGCGATGCTTCGCGCGTATCCGGTCATCGCGTGCCGGTAGTGCGGCTCCTCGAGGCCGCCGCCCGCGAAGATCACGCCTGACACCCGGCTCAGGCAAAGCATCTCGACATAGCGCAGCTCGGTGGCAGGATCGCGGTCGCTGCTGCAGACCACCGTCAGAAAACCCTTGGCCGAGGCGGCCCTGGTGGCGCCTTTGACCACTTCGGCGAAGTAGGGGTCGCTGACGTCGTGGACGACGATCGCGATCGTCGGCAGGCGCCTGGTGCGCAGAGCCCGGGCCATCGGGTTGGGCCGGTACGAGAGTCGCTCCGCCGCCGCCTGCACTCGCGCACGAGTTCGTGCGTTGACAGGGTGATCGTTGTCAGGGTCCAGAGCGCGAGAGGCGGTGGTCAGGGAGACCTCCGCCTGCCGGGCCACATCGGACAGGACCGCCATGCGCAGACCGCGGACTTTCGGCTCTACCTTGCTCAAGCTCTAGTACATGACCACGCCGGCGGAGACGTTCATGTCCTCGCCGGTGATGCCCGAGCTCGCGTCGCTACCCAGGAAAACGCATGCAGCCGCCACCTCATCGGCATGAACGGGTCGCTTCAGGGCGGCTATATCGCTGAACATCCGCATCGAATCCACCTCCGAGATCTGAAGCGTCTCCGCCTGCTGCCTCACGATGCGATCCAGTCGTTGACCGGCGACCGGGCCCGGGCAGACGCTGTTGACCCTGATGTTGTGAGGGCCGAGCTCGAGGGCCAGGCTGCGGACGAGGCCGATCACCCCCATCTTTGCCGCGCCGTAAGGAGTTCGCTCGGGCAGTGGGCGCTTGCCGGTCATCGAGGACGTCGCGATCAGGCTTCCGCTTCCGGCCGAGATCATGCCCGGGATGAAACGGCGGAACGTGAGGTACACGCCGTCGAGGTCGATTGCAATGCACTCGCGCCACTCGTCATATGTGATCTGGTGCATGGGGCGGATCGCTCCGGCGATGCCCGCGTTGGCGACGACCACATCCACCTTGCCGAAGTGGTTCAGCACGGACTCCGCCATGGCATCCGTGGACTCAGGGTCGCTTACATCGCAGCGCAAGGCAAGGCAGTCAACGCCGCCGGCGCGTATCTCCGCGGCCGTGCGCTCCAAGGAATCTTTGGTTCGCGCGCAGATGGCGAGCGAAGCACCCGCGTCCGCCATGGCTCGCGCGATGGCGTGGCCGATGCCCTGGTTTCCGCCGGTGATCACGGCCACCTTTCCGTCGAGCGTTCGGGTCGCACCTTCCGACCCGGTCACGAGGAGTCGCGGAAGGGAGGACGGAAAAGGATTTCCACCTGCATGGCATACTATGTCGACGCCCGTCTCGCGGTGTCAATACCGACCTCCGGATGGTCGGCTGTTGTGGGAGCGCAAGGCTTGAATAGGACGCGTCCTGTGCCCGCCATCGATCACCTCGGCTGGGCGGTCCGTTCGATCGAGACATCCCGCCCTCACTTCGAGGCCGGCCTCGGCCTGGGCTTCCAGAGCGACGAACGCTTTGCCGAAGTTCGCGTCGCCTTCTTTGGCGCAGGTCCAACGCGCGTCGAGCTGCTGGAACCTCTGACTCCGGAGTCCGAGATCGGCCGTTTCATCTCCCGTCGCGGTGAAGGCCTGCATCACCTTGCCCTGCGCGTGGAAGATGTGGCCTCAGCGCTGGCGGACGCTCAAAGCCGCGGGTTCAGGCTTGTCGACGAAGCCCCGAGGCCAGGCGCTCGCGGGACCACCGTAGGGGTGGTCGATCCGCAACGCGAAGATGGCGTCCTCGTTCAGTACGTGCAGGGTCCATGACTGGATGATCCTGACGACCCTCGTCGGCAGCTATCCGGTTCCACAATGGCTGACGGCCCATCCGAGCCGGCAGGGTCTGCGCGATGCGACTGCTGTAGTTCTGCACCTTCAAGAGCTGGCCGGAATCGATCTGGCGGTTGACGGCGAGCTCTACCGCTTCAACCCGGATCATCCCGAAACGAACGGAATGATCGAGTACTTCGTGCAGCCGATGGATGGTGTTCGTTCGGCGATCCGGCGCTCTGACATCGAGGTCTTTCGATCTCAGTCACACCTGGATTTCCGTCGTCGGCC
>DASPYE010000135.1:0-3233 GCA_035636935.1 Candidatus Dormiibacterota bacterium
CGGCTCGAGGCAGCCGTATAGAACGCGGCTGTGGCCCAGGTCGTCGAGGCCCATCGCGGCGGCGGCGATGTCGGCCTCCAGCGACGGCGCGCGCGTGGCCCATTCGGCGTAGCGCAGGCCGAGCATCTGCTTGTTGTCGGCGATGCTCAGGACGAGGTCGGAGAGACTCAAGTAACTCCTCCCAATGAAAGGGCAGGTGGAACTCTTCCCCATTCATGGGGAAGTACCCGGCGAAGCCGGGGGATGGGGCGCCGCGGGATGAGGCGCCGGAGGGGCCTCACGCTTCTCCTGGTCGCCAAAGCTCGATCACGTGCTCTTTGCGCACGATAGCCATCTCGCACCAGCGTTCTTCGTCGTAGGTGGCCCGCGCGTATGCCATTGCCAGGTCGTCGTCGGGCGCGACGACGCTGCCTACGAGATGCAGCGCGTCGACGCGCGCTTTGCGCGCAAAGACCTCGTACTCCACCGCGTCTCCGCTGACCCGCTTGTAACCCGAGGTCATACGGCCAGGCCCCAGGCCTCGAGCGCGTCGCGGCCTGCCTGAGTCATGCGGGCGGTCGTCCACGGTGGATCCCAGACGACGTTCACCCGCACCTCACTGACGCCTGGTTCGCGCAGCAATCTCTCGCGTACGTCCTCGAGGATGAAGTCGGAGGCTGGACATCCCATTGCCGTGAACGTCAGGTCGACCTCCACCACTCCGTCCTGCTCGCTTATGCCGTAGATGACCCCCAGGTCGACGAGGTTCACTGGCATCTCGGGGTCCTCGACCTCCGCCAGCGCGGCCCACAGGCGCTCGCTCAAGACTCTCGCTTGTGCGTCTTGCGGAAGTTGTGAAATTCCTCCTGGAACATCGCGACCATCTCGGCGTTGCGGGGCCCGCGGGCGCGCCAGCGGACGAGGACGTCGTCCCAGGTGATGGGCTGATTGAAGTCCCAGCGCTTGGCTTCGGCGTCGAACTCGGAGGGAAACGGATAGTCGAGCTCCCACACGTCCTTCCCTTCGCGCGTTTCCTTGTGGGCGGGGACCTCGACACCAATCTGCTCGCAGTAGGGGACGACCGTCGACAGCCACCACTGCCGCAGCTGGTCGTTGGTCAATCCCTTGAGGCGGTACTCGAGCTGCGTCGAGTGCATCTTCATCGAATCGGGTAGGCCGAACCACTCGACGCTGAGCGGGAACATCCAGTCGACCGCGCGCTGCAGCTCGTCCTTCGCAGCGCCGCCGGCAGCGCTGATGCGCTTCATCCATGTACGGCCGTTGCGCAGGTGGAAGTTCTCCTCCAGCATCACCTTGTTCAGTCCGCGCTTCCATGGCCCGTAGGAGCACTTGTCGTGGATGTCGCCGAGGAGGCAGAAGCCGGCCTGGTCGTAGAACCCGTTCGCGACCACGAGCTCGGTCCAGCTGTCGAGTGGAACGTCGAACGCGTAGGGGTAGCGAAAGCTCTTCGGGTCGCGGCTGAAGATCAGCTTTTCCTGGTCCTCGCCCAGCTCCTCGAGGATGTGATAAGCGATGTGGGCGTGCGCGAGCTCGTCCTGGATGATCGCGATGCCGGTCATGAAGGCGTTGATCGAGGGAGCGCGCTTGGCGGCGAGGTAGTACGCGGGGGCGGAGATGAGCTCGGTGTCGCCGGACACGATCAGGGTGTGCTTCAACTCACGGAGGTACTCGGGCGTCATCTCATTCGTCGACTCGATCAGCTCGCCCGACTTGATCATCTGGTCGAGTTCGGCGGCGCTTGACATCAATTCAATTCTGGTACATCAGGCCGGGTAGAATCGTCTCCTTCCCCAGGCCGCCTCGTTCGGCCGCGCCGTGGTGGCTATAGCTCAGCAGGCAGAGCACCAGATTGTGGATCTGGGTGTCGCGGGTTCAAATCCCGCTAGCCACCCTTTTTGGCTACTTTTGAACTCCCGTCGTCTAGCTGCTAACGTTCATCGGTGCGCGCCGTCGTCGTCACAGTCCTGATCGATCTGCCGGCCGATCACCGCTACCATCGCGCGACCGTCGCTGCTCTGGAACATGCTTCGGACAATCGGCGCACCCCAATCGAAGTCCGGGTCGTGCCCACTGACACGATTCGCGACCCGTTCCGGATTGCTGCGGCTACATCGGCCGTCATCGTGGGACCTGGCTCCCCGTACCGCGATCCTGAGGCGGCTCACTCCGTCGTCAGGGAAGCACGCGAGCGCAACATCCCGCTCGTCGGCACTTGAGGCGGCTTTCAGCACGTGCTGGTCGAGCACGCTCGGACTCTGGCGGGGATTGGTGATGCCGCCCACGCAGAGTACGGCCCGGGAGGGACGCCGGTCATCACCCTGCTCGCTTGTTCTTTGCTAGACCAGACCATCACCGTCGAGCTCACGCCCGGCTCGCTGCTCGCACGGCTGTACGGCAACCGCGTTGCCGTCGAGCACACGACCTGCTCCTATGGGCTGGCGCCCGAGCTGCAGCACATCGCCGGCGAACATGGGATGCGCATCGCAGCCACCGACGCGACCGGCGAGGTCAGGGCCATCGAGCGAAACGACCATCCCTTCTTCGTCGGCACGCTCTATCAGCCGCAGCTCCGATCCGCGCCAGGCTCGCCACACCCGGTATTCATTGGTCTGCTCGACGCCGCCCAAGCGACCAGGTAGCGCGGAGTTAGATTTGTCAGTTCTACTAACGCCTCGCGCCGAGTACGTGCGTTCAGAACGACAGATTCGAGTTCAGGAGCGCGGTTCTAAAGTCGTCCCAATAAGGACCCCTTTCCTGATCGATTGCCGCGGGGGCCGGCACTCGCGCCTTTGAATGGCCGGAATTGACCGCCGCAGCCGGCACTCGCCTGGGCTTTAGGGTCCGAACAGGCGGTGGCAGCGCGCGCATCGGTGAATCGTGAAAGGTTCGGCCTGATGCCTCCGCGCCGAGAGGTGTCCATGACCACTGGAAACCGACAGCGCTCCCGCGGCCACGTGCTCGCAGGTTGCTCTCCCATCATCAAACAAGACGAACATCACGGCCTGTCCTCGCACGTCGACGGTTGCCTTTCCCAATCGTCTTGTCACGCGAGATCCCCGACCTGGAGCGCGACCTGGACTCTGGTGCGCTCGCGCTCCGCCCGAGCCCGCGTCTTGACGATCCGCCGGTCGTGGTCGCGCTCACAGAGCATGCAGGGATCGCTGAGAGAGGTCAGGCCACAGAGTGAGCAGTGACCTGGGCGGGCTGGTGTTGGCATTGGGGCTCCTGTGGAA
>DASPYE010000136.1:0-5578 GCA_035636935.1 Candidatus Dormiibacterota bacterium
CGTGTGCCTTCGAGCGTGCAGAGCAGGCTCAATCGCATCCTCGGCCGCGAGTCGTGGCACCGCACGGGGGCGGGATGGATCTCGGGCGCGATCTACGGTGCCAACGACGGGCTGGCCGCGGTGTTCGGCATCGTCGCCGGCGTCTCGGGAGCCACGGGAGGCTCGAGCTTCGTTCTGACCGCGGGGCTTTTCGGCGCGATCGCCTCGGGACTTTCGATGGCCACCGGCGCCTACCTTGCCGAGCGCTCGGAGGGGGAGGTGGCGGCAGCGAACGTACAGCGGGAGCGGCAGGAGATTCTCGAGCATCCCGATGAGGAGAAAGAAGAGGTCTCGCTCTTCTATCAGCTCAAAGGCATCGACAAGGAGATGGCGGACCGCCTGGCCGAGCAGCTGGGTGGAAATCCCGATGCGCTCCTCAGGGTCCATGCACCCGAGGAGCTGGGCGGCCTCGAGACAGCAAGCAAGCCCGTGCAGTCGGCGATCGCCGCCGGCATCAGCACGTTTGTCGGCGCGATGGTCCCGGTCATGCCGTTCTTCTGGTTGCGCGGGACGACAGGCGTGATCACGGCAGCGATCGTTTCCCTGATCGCGCACTTCCTGGTCGGGGCGTCGAAGTCTCTCTTCACGCTCCGCACGTGGTGGTCGGCCGGGCTCGAGATGACGCTTGCCGGCGTCATCGTCGGTGGCATCACGTATGGGATCGGATTGGTGCTGCAAGTCGGCGGCTGAGGCGCCTACAGGTCGGGCAGCTTCTCCACGACCACCGATCGCTTCAAGAGCCTGGTCATGACGCTCTCCGAAGCGCCCGGATCACCGCTGGTCCAGAATCGCTCGCGCGGTTCGGCACCGTCTGCCCTGAGACGTCGCTCGTCCAGCACGTGCACGAGCTGCCGCGCGACTGCCTCTCCGGTTTCGATCAGCGACACCTCTGGTCCGGCGAGCTCAGCGAGCACCGGCTTCAGGAACACGTAGTGTGTCGAACCCAGAACGATCGTGTCCGCCCCTGCGTCGAGCATCGGGCGGATGTAGCCCTCGACCATTCGCTTGAGCTCAGGACCGTCGATGTCCGCGGCCTCGATGTGCTCGACAAGCCCCGGGACCGGCTGGACGATGACCTTGACGTCGGTGCCGAAGCGGTCGAGCAGCGACGCGAGGCGGTCTGAGCCGCCCACCGCCGCGGGCACGATGGCGCCCACGATCCCGGACCGCGTGGCCGCGACCGCGGGCTTGATCCCGGGCTCGATGCCGACCACCGGGACCGAGAGGGCTGCCCGCAGCGCGTCCGCCGATCCCGCGGTCCCGGTGTTGGAACCGATGACTATCGCCTTGACGCCTTGCGAGATCAGAAAGCGCGCGATCTTCAATCCACGCTCACGCACGAACGCGGCCGGCTTATCCCCCCACGGCGCGTTCGCGGAGTCGGCCACGTAGTAGACGGACTCGGTCGGCAGCGCCTGGTGAATCTCCTGCAGCACGGACAGTCCGCCAACGCCCGAATCGAAGATGCCGACGGGCGCCTGGTTCACGCGGAAAGGCTAGCTGGACAAGACGTCTGAAACTGTTGCACCATCGGCCGCCTTCGCGCCACGCACCGAAACTCCATTTTCATGCCCTCCCTGGAAGCGTCTCGCGCGTTTTCTCTGTATGCCAGGTGTTTCCCCAGGACGTCCGTGGCTCCTTGGCGTGATCCTTGGTCTCTGCGTCGGGGGCGGGGTCGTGCTCATCAGCTCGCTGAGATATGGGTTCAGTGCTCCGCTGCTTTTGCTCGGCGTCGTGCTGGCCATCGTCTTCGGCGGGCTCGCGTTGATGGGAGCTTTCGTCAGCCGCCGAACGCACGTAGACTGAAGACTCTAATGCCGGACCGGGTCGGCATCACGCCGAAAAGCTGGACCACGGACCTGCACCAGGGCATCCTTCACCTTGGCAAGCGCTGGTACGTCGTCAGTGCCCAGCTCGACGAGCACGGCCACGCCGAAGGTGTCAGGCTCGACGGGCCCTTCGCCGACGAGTCGGCTGCCCAAGCTGGCGCGCGCCTGAGCGAAAACCCGCAGCCCTGAGCTCTGCGTAGATGCGGGTGGCGGCGCTGGCGGACATCCACGGCAATCTACCCGCGCTGGAAGCCGTGCTCCGGGACGTCGAGCGTGAGAAGCCTGACCTCGTCGTGTTTTGCGGTGACGTCGCGTCCGGCCCAATGCCTGCGGAAACGATCGACCTGCTGCAAACCATCCCCGGCGCTCGTTTCGTCCGCGGCAATGCGGACCGCGGTCTCGTCGATGAGTTCGACGGCAAGCCCTCGGAATCTCCCGGCCCCTTCGCCGATTGGTGCGCGAAACAGATCAATCGGAAGCAGCGCGACTTCCTGGCCTCCTTCGAGAGCACTGTGCAGATCGACTCCGTCGACGGCGTCGGCCGCGTGCTCTTTTGCCATGCCGTACCAGATAACGACATCGACGTGATGACCGCGGAAACGTCCGAGGAGCGCATGCGCGAGATCCTCGCCGGCGTAGACGCTGATCTCGTGGTGTGCGGTCACACGCACATGCAGTTCGACCGTGTCGTCGACCGCGTGCGTGTCGTCAACGCCGGCAGCATCGGCATGACCTACGGGGAGCCGGGCGCTTGCTGGGCGATGCTCGGCCCGGGTGCCCAGCTCAGGCGCACCGAGTACGATCGCGAGGCCGCCGCCGGACGCATCCGCGCCAAGGATTGGTCGGCTGCCGAGAGCTTCGCGCGCGACAACGTGATCAATGTGCCGTCGGTGGATGAGGCGATGCAGTTCATGCGCGCGCAAGAAGCCAAGCAGGCCCAGGCTCGGCGCTAACGTCCCTTGTAGCCGGGGAGCGCCTCCGCTTCGCTGACCTCGAGGTTTGTGATCACATGCTTCTCGGTAATCCGCTGGATTCGCTTCGCCGGAATCTCGACCGCCTCGCCGTCGCGCCGGCGGGCGACGATGCCGTGAAAGATGTCGTCATCCTGGTCGCCAAGCCATTTCACAGCCGTCCCGATCTCGGTGCCGTCGGAGGCGACCACCGGAGCATGTCGAGGCAGCGCCTGCCACGCAACTGGCGTCTCGTCTTCGAACACGTCTGCTCACCACGATACCGGCATGCGTTCAAGATTGTGAGATGACCAACTACAGCCCGCTGCTGGCGCTGTTCGTGCTTGCTCCGCGCCTTCGCCGAGCCTCCAACCGCGCAGTGAGCATTTATCTTCCCGCGCGCTCCGAGGGATATGACGCGCGCTTCTATGACATCGAGTTTCGGGACCTGCTGCACCGCTACAGCGACCGGCTCAGCGCCAAAGACCGCGAACTCATGGAGTACGAGATGCGGCGCCTCCGACACCACGTCGCGGTGGTGCGGCCCGCGGGCGGCCCCGCTTTCGCGGGCTTCGCCGACGAGCCTCACGGCGTTCTCGAGCTGATCAGGCTGCGGGACGGGACGGATGAAAGGCTCGAGGTCGGCGAGCTCCTGCTCGCCCCGATCCTTCGCCAGCTGGAGCATCACCCGCCGGCGCTGATCGCGGTCGTCGACAAGGAGCACGCCAAGACATTCGGGTCGATCCTGGACGACATCATTCCACTGGAGCACGTGAACGGGAAAGAGGTCCGTCACTCGCGAGCGGGAGGAACCTCGGCGGCGAGCAACCAGCGCAAAGCCGACAACAAAGCCAAAGCAAATCTCGAGGGCGCGGTCAAGACCGTGGAGCGCGAGATGGCTTCAGGGGCTTACTTGCAGATGTATATCGCGGGTCCCGACGAAGCCCGGGCCGCGTTCGAGCGGATGCTGCCGGACCGGCTGAAGAGAACGGTCGCCGGTCACCTCAGCGCCTCGCTCGATTCGTCGGCGCTCAAGCACGAGCTACGCGAGAAGGTGGCGGCCGCCGTCAAGCGTTAACGCGAGCGCAGCACGAGCTGCGTTTGCGTGACCTTCGCGACGAGCTTGCCGGACTCGTCGTGGACTGCTGTCTCGACGACGATCGTGGTCCCGCCGCGATGCAGGATCGTCGATGTAGCCGCTACTCGTCCGCCATTGACGTAGCCGACGAAATTCGTCTTCGACTCGATGGTCGTCGTGCCGGACGCGTTGTCCGGCAGGTTCAGGAGTGCGCACGCTGCGCCGGCGGAATCGGCGAGGGCCATGATCACACCGCCGTGGAGCACGCCGCCTGCCGTGCATAGCGAGGGCGCCCACGCCACCGACAGCACAACTTTCTCGGCGGCGTAAGAGTCCGCCCGGATGCCAAGGGTCGTCGCCAGCGGCATCAGGCCCCGGACCACATCGGTCGGCTCGGTCACGCCTCCGAGTATGCCGCGCTAGATTGACGGTGTGATCAAGGTCGGAGTCATCATGCCCGCCACCATCGACGATCCGGGTGAGTTCCTGGCCGATGTGAGAGCGCTCGAAGCAGCCGGCGCCAAGATGATCGGGCTCGAAGGCAGCGGCCGTGAGCAGGCGATCCTTCTGGCAGCGATTGCCGCGGTCACCGAAACTGTCCAGCTGCGACTTCTCGATCCGGAAGCCATCGCCCTCCTGCAGAAGCTCAGCCGCGGCCGCATTGTCACCTTGATGCCGCCGGGCGAGACCTGGGTCGAGATGCCAATGCCATCGGATCGCGATTCATGGACGGCAAGCCTCCGCGCCCACGAGGCCGCCGGCGCGCATGGGGTGATCATCGCGTGGGATCCGCGCTTGATCGATCTCCTCCGCAATCCGGAGCCAGACGACCGCAGCGACCTCCTGATGTCAACCGGCTGAAAACTTGACGCTGGCCCCAGCGTGAGCTAGCGTCACTTCATTCGGGGGGTTTGATTGTCGACCGTCACGCGTCGGGAATTCCTCAAGGTGGGTGGCGCCGGTGTCGGGGGACTCGCTGTCTCAGGGCTCGGCTTCGATGTCGCGCTGGTTGAATCGACCAAGGTCAGGCAGTCGCTGCGAATTGCCGGTGCCAAGGAATCGCACTCCATCTGCCCGTACTGCGCGGTCGGCTGCTCGCTGGTCGCGTACACGCGCCAGACCAGCGACGGGAAAACGCAGCTCCTCCAGATCGAAGGCGACCCGGACAGCCCGGTCAACGAGGGCCGCCTGTGCCCGAAGGGCGCCACCGCGATGCAGCTCGCGACTTCGCCGCGTCGAGTCGACTCACCTCTCTACCGCGCCTCAGGGGCGACCGAGTGGAAGAGCGTCTCGTGGGACTTCGTGCTCGACAAGATCGCCAACAACATGAAATCGTCGAGGGACGCGACTTTCGTTGCCACCGACGGCAATGGCAACACTGTCAACCGGTGTGAGGGCATCGCCTTCGCCGGAGGCGCAGCGTTCAGCTCCGAGGAGGGCTACTTCGCCACCAAGCTGATGCGCGGCCTGGGACTGGTACATCTAGAGCAACAGGCCAGGGTTTGACACGGTCCCACGGTGGTCAGTTTGGCCGCCACATTCGGAAGGGGAGCGATGACCAACCACTGGCGCGACATCAAGAACACTGACCTGATCTTGATCAACGGCGCCAATCCCGCTGAGGCCCACCCGGT
Source organism: Candidatus Dormiibacterota bacterium (assembly GCA_035636935.1). GTDB lineage: Bacteria > Chloroflexota > Dormibacteria > Dormibacterales > Dormibacteraceae > 40CM-4-65-16. The sequence continues at coordinate 5,531 of DASPYE010000136.1, forward strand.
CGGTTTTCAGTGGTTCATGCGCGCCAAGCTGGACCGCGGAGCAAAGAT
>DASPYE010000137.1:0-2628 GCA_035636935.1 Candidatus Dormiibacterota bacterium
CGCTACTCTGGCGCCAGCGCGGACCTGAGCCGGACCATGGACGACACCTACCTCGACGACCTGCGCGAGATGTACGCCACCGATGGATTTCACAACGCCTACCTATCAACGGTGCGGTCGCTCGTCAATCCCCGGGCGCTCTTGGGCGGACACCATGACGTAACGCGGCGATTGAACGAGCTCAAGATTCCGGTCCAGCTGATCTGGGGCGCCGACGATCCGCTGTTTCCGCTGGCGCATGCCGAACGCGCGCACACGTTGATCGAGCGTTCTCAGCTTGCCGTGATCGACGGCGCGGGTCACACGCCGCAAGCTGAGCGATCGGAGGAATTCAACCGCGTCCTCCATCGATTCCTCGACGGCTAGTCCTCCGGACCAATTCCGTTACAGGAGTCCCGAGTATCGGGACCTCGTCGCGGGACCGCTCGACCCTCTTGTTCACGCGACGCCAATGGAGCCGCCCCGCTTCTACCTCTTCATACGGCGGCTCGCCCGCTGGGTCGTGACCCATCTCTTCCGGGTCACCGTCACCGGTCTCGAGAACATCCCGAAGCCGCCCTACATCATCGCGGCCAACCACCAGGCGTGGTTCGACCCCGCGTTCATCATCCCGTTCTTTCCGGAACGGCCGTTGATCTACACGATGGCCAAGCGCGAAAGCGTGTTCAACCGCGCATGGAAGCGCAAGCTGCTGCCGCTGGTCGGGGTCTTTCCTATCTCGCCCAACAAGGGTGAGCTCGATGAGCAAGGCCTGCGCACCGTGTACCAGGTGCTGGAGCGCAACGGTGTGATGCTGATCTTTCCGGAAGGGCGCTACTCGCGGGGCAGGGCGCTGCGCCCGCTCAAGAACGGCATCGGCTACTTCGCGCTGCAGGCGGGCGTGCCGATCTGCCCGGTCGCCGTGCGTGGCACGGACGCCCTGCGCCCGTTCAGCCGGGTCGAGGTCTCGATCGGCGCTCCGATCGTGCCCGATGTTCCGGCCTGGTGGGAGCTGAGCCGCCGGGTGAGCAGCGTGGTCGACAGAGTCCGCAACTCGATAGCGACCGCCCTTAACAGGCGCCGCGCCTAGAATCGCTGGGTTTTGCACCTGGTCATCGGCGCGGGCGAGTTTCTCGGGCGGCACATCTCGCGTGCGCTGGCCGCCGACGTTCCCGTCATCGAGCTCGACGCGGACGCGGACGACGAGACGCTGGCCGACGCGATCGTCGGCGTCGAGGTCGTTGTTTTCTGCGCCCAGACCGCTGGTCCTGGCCGCCGCGTCCGTTATCGGAAGAAGCCGCCGCGCCTCTTGCAGCGCGTCGTGGAGGCGTCGCGTCGCGCCCGCGTCCGCAGGATGGTCCACGTCTCGACCGCCGACGTATTCGGATCCGGTCACTTCACGCGCATCGTGGAAAAGTCGGAGCTGAAGCCGACATACGCCTACGAGAAGGTGAAGCTGTTCGAGGAGGAGTGGCTGCTCGACGCGGCCGGCGACGACCTCGAGGCGGTTGTCATCAGACCGGCGCGGGTGTTCGGCGAGGGCGAGGACTGGATCCTGCCGCGCCTGATCGCGGCGGCGGTCCACGGTCGCGTGTGGCTTCCGGGCGGGGGCAGTGCAAAGCAGACCTTCGTCTCCGCGGAGGACGTGGGGCGAGCTTGTCTCGCGGCATCGGACCGTGGCCGGCCCGGGCACCGGTACCTCATCGGTGGTTTCGACTCCACCTGGCGCGACCTTCTCCTGTCAGCGGCGCGTGCGGTCGGTTTCGCGGCGGAGGTCTCGTCGATGCCGTATGACATCGCCTACCTCAGGGCGCTCGCCGCTGAGACTGTGACGCCTGGCGGCGGCGCCCTCTGGCCTGGTATCTACGCCGTCGACATCCTCGGCAAACCGCGCTACTACGACGACTCGCACTCCCGGCGCGAGCTGACCTGGTCTCCGTCCGTCGGCAGCTTCGAGCAGGGGATGCCTGCGATGGCGCCGTGGCTGTCGCGGCTGCCAGAGGTCGCTTCCGCGCTTGCGGAGCCACGTCCCCTCCTGGCCGGGCCCGCGAGCGGCCCCGGCCATCCTCCCCGCTAGCGGAGAGGAAGAGCGGCGGGAGTTATTTCACCGCAAGGCAGATAAAAACGGTGCATGCAGGCCGGATTCATTCCGGCCGTCCCCCAGCGTCCACTTCCTACAACACGCCAAGCGCTGCCAGGGAGAGGAGGGGGTTCCGCGGGGGAGGACATCTGTCCTCACCCGCGCTACTTCACCGCAAGGCAGGTGATCGTCTTGAAGACGCCGTCGATCTTCTGGATCTTGTCGACGATCAGCGAGCCGATCGAGTTGACGTCGGGGGCTTCGCACACGGCGATCACGTCGTACTCGCCAGTGATGGCGTCGGCGGCCGAGATGCCCGGCACGCCTTCCATCTTCTTGGCCACCTCAAGTGCCCGCCCGGGTGACGCATTGATGAGTACGTACGCCTTCATCGCCTAACCCCCAGTCCTGTTCTCTATGGACGGAATCGCCTCAGCCTACTCGGCTTTCGAACCTGGTACCAGCGTCGCATTGGCGGCCGAGTTCATCTCGGCCGCGACTATGTCTTTGCGTCTCCCAAACGTCGCTTGAGTGACTACTAGAACAATCCGAACCGTACTCCGGAATGG
>DASPYE010000138.1:0-24676 GCA_035636935.1 Candidatus Dormiibacterota bacterium
GTACGTGCGACTGATCTCGGGTCTCGACGAACGGGAGCAGGCCGAGGTGCTGGCGATGAAGCCTCGCGACGCGAAAGCAGCCCTCGCGCATCAGCTGGTGAAGCGTCTGCACGGCGACGATGCCGCGCGTCGCGCGGAAGATGATTTCGACCTGAAGTTCCGCAAGCACGAGACACCCGACCGCATTGATGAATTTGAAACTGGATTCCCAATCCGCCTCACAGAGGCGATGGTGAAAAGCGGACTGGCCAAATCAAACGGAGAGGCGCGTCGCCTGATCGAGCAGCGCGGAGTCAAGATTGACGGTGTGGTCGCCACCGGCGACGATCCGTTGAAGCCAGGCTCGGTCGTCGTACAGGTCGGAAAGCGCCGCTGGATTCGATTTGTCGTGAAGTAAAATGAGCGAAAGCATGTTCGGAGGCGTTTCCTGATGTCAGGCCACTCCAAATGGGCCGGCATCAAGCACAAGAAGGCCGTCGTCGACGCCAAGCGCGGCCAGGCGTTTACCCGCGCCAGCCGGGAGCTCACGATCGCCGCCCGCGAAGGCGGCGGAAATCCCGACGGCAACTTCCGGCTGCGCCTTGCCATGCAGAAAGCCCGGGAGATCAACATGCCCACCGACAAGATCCAGAACGCCATCAAGCGGGGGACGGGGGAGCTTGCCGGAGAGAGGCTGGAAGAGATCCGCTACGAGGGCTATGGCCCCGCGGGCGTGGCGGTCATGGTCGATGCGCTTACCGACAACCGCAACCGAACTTCGGCCTCCATCCGTCACCGGCTGAGCAAGCTCGGCGGCAACCTCGGTGAGAGCAACTCTGTCAACTGGATGTTCGAGCGCAAGGGTGTCATCACCGCGAACGCCGGTAAGGCAGACCCCGAAGAGGTGGGTCTCGCCGCCATCGAAGCCGGGGCTGACGACGTGCAGGTGGAAGGCAAATCCGTCGAGATCACCGCGCCGCCCAACGCGTTTGAGAAGGTGAAGGCGGCCGTCGAGGCGCTCGGCGTGACGGTGGAGAATGCCGAGATCACGATGCAGCCGAAGCAGACCGTCCCGATCGGGCAAGACAAGGCCGCGGCGGTCCTGAGGCTGATGGAATCGCTCGAGGAGGATGAAGACGTCCAGCAGGTATACGCCAACTTCGATATTCCAACTGACGTCCTTGAACGCGTCTCAGCACAGGTATAGAACATTGGCTTGCAACCTGAAGGACAAATGCCGGGCCGCAACAACGGGCTGATCCTCGGCATCGATCCCGGCCTGGCCGGCACCGGCTTCGCTTTGTTCGCCGAGCCCAACCTTGTGCTTGCTTGCAGCACGGTGGTCACGATCCCCGGACGCGATGGGGCGCGTCTGCTGACCATCACCAGCCACCTCCGTTCACTGCTCGCCGAGAATCCTCCGGCCGAAGCATCGATCGAGGAGCTGTTCATGGGCCGCAACGCGACAAGCGCGGTCGGTGTCGCGCAGGCACGCGGCGCGATCCTCAACGTGCTCGAGGAGTGCGGCGTTCCCGTCTTCGAATACAAGCCGAGCCAGGTGAAGGTCATCCTCACCGGCTACGGCAATGCTGATAAATCGCAGATCTCCCGCATGCTGTCGGCGCAAGTAAAGATGCCCGAGGGACGCCTCGACGATCACGCGCGAGACGCCATCGCGATCGCCCTGTGCCACGCACGCAGCCGCAGGTTCGCGAGGGCAGCGATCAGGTGATCGGACATCTCAGCGGAGTTGTGCGAAGAGCTGGTCCGGATTTCGTGGTGCTGGACGTCGGAGGGGTCGGCTACATCGTTGCTGTGGCAAGCCAGACGCGGCAGCAGCTGCCACCACCAGGGGGCGATGTCGAGCTGCACATCCACACGCACGTGCGCGAAGACCAGCTCAACCTCTACGGATTCGCCTCGGTCGAAGAGCTCGAGCTTTTCGAGATGCTGATCCAGGTCGATGGAGTCGGACCGAAAGTAGGTCTGAACATCCTGAGCGCGGCGAGCCTCGAGGTCCTGAAGCGCGCCATCATGAGCGAGGATGCAGCTCCCATCAGGCGGGCGAGCGGAGTCGGTCAGCGCACGGCGGCGAAGGTGATCATCGAGCTCAAGCCGCGGCTTGACGCGGTGGCCGCGCTCGAGGTTGTGCCGCGCGCAGCTGCGATGACGGGTGACGGTGCGGTGCCGAAGGCTGTCGAGACCGCGCTGCGCAACCTCGGATTCTCGTCCCAGGAAGCGCGCACCGGCCTCGAGTCCGTGGACTGGCAGTCGGCACCGTCGACCCAGGAAGCCCTCGCTTCGGCCCTCAAGGCTCTGGGTCGCAAGTGACAAAGGACAAACTGCTCGACGCGCGCCCCGACGACGACCAGTACGACATCACGCTGCGCCCGCGGTCGCTGGCCGAATACATCGGCCAGCAGCAGGTCCTCGACAACCTCAGCATCCTTCTCGAGGCCGCGCGCCGCCGCGACGAGCCGGTCGAGCATGTGCTGCTTTGCGGTCCGCCTGGCCTGGGCAAGACGACGCTTGCGCACATCATCGCCAACGAGCTGGGCGTGGCGATCAAGGTCAGCTCCGGCCCCGCGATCGACCACCAGGGCGCGCTCGGTTCGATCCTGTTGAACCTCAGCACGCGCGACGTCTTCTTCATCGACGAGATCCACCGCCTCAACTCGGTGGTCGAGGAATCGCTCTACCCGGCGCTGGAGGACTTTCGATTCGATGCGGTGCTCGGGAAAGGTGTCGGCGCGAGCGCGGCGACGTTGCCGCTTCCACATTTCACCTGCGTCGGCGCAACCACGCGCCAGGGCTTGCTCAGCGGTCCGCTACGCGACCGTTTCGGGGCCGTCTACCGCCTCGACTTCTACACCAAGGGGGAGCTCGAAAAGATCGTCGGACGGTCGGCACGCATCCTGGACATCGAGATTCACGACGATGCGGTCTCGGAGATCGCCCGCCGGGCGCGCGGCACGCCCCGCATCGCCAACCGCCTGCTCCGACGTGTGCGTGACTACGCGCAGGTGCGGGGTGACGGCCGGGCGACCGTGGACACGACGCGGCTCGCCCTCGAGATGCTGGACGTCGACGAGATCGGCCTGGAACCGCTCGACCGGCAGCTGCTGCACACCGTGATCGTGAAGTTCAAAGGAGGGCCGGTCGGCCTGGACACGCTCGCGACCTCGTTGTCCGAGGAGCCGGAGACGATCGAGGACGTACACGAGCCCTACCTGATCCAGATCGGCTTCCTTGCCAGGACGGCCCGCGGCCGCGTCGCCACCGAGCTCGCCTACCGCCATATCGGGATCGCGCCACCTACCTCCGCGACCGAACAGACTCGCCTGCTGTGAAACGCGAGGACGGCGCCAGCCGTGCGGCTTCGGCCCGAAACCAGCCCTAAGCGATTTCGGGCCGGGAAGGTTCGGATGTTTAATTTGAGATATGGCTGAGGCGGGGAGGATCGTTCTTGTCTTCGGCGCGCTCCTGGTCGTCATCGGCGGGGCACTGATGCTTTTCGGGCGCTTGCATCTGCCGGGCGACCTCGCATTCCACAGTGGGAGCACGACCGTCTACGTTCCCGTGGCCACCAGCATCGTCCTCTCGATCGTGTTGACCGTCCTGCTGAACCTGGTGTTCCGGCAGCGGTAGATGGGTAGTACGTACACTGATCGGCTGCCGTGCAGTTAGTTCTCAGCTGGCCGATTCGTCTGCTGGTCGTCGGAATTCTCGTCTTTTCCCTTTTCGTCGACGGGGCCGGCTACGTGTACCGCATCGCGAACCACTATCCGATCACCGGCAACGTACCGGGACTGCCTCCCAACTTCGGCGGCTGGCAGCTGTTCTTCCACCGCGGCCTGGACCTCTCAGGCGGCACGCATATCGATTACGAGCTGACGAACTTCCCGGCCGGGCAGAACCGAGCGGACGTCCAGAAAAAGGCGATCGACGTCATCAACAAGCGCGTCAACTCGCTCGGGGTCAGCGAGCCGGAGATCCGCGGCGCCGGATCCAACAACGACCGGATAACGGTCGACCTTGCCGGCGTCAACGCCGACCAGGCACAGAAGACGATCGGCGCGGTCTCCAAGCTTGTCTACACGAGCTGGGTGGCCGACGCCAAGGTCACCGGCGGTCCGGAGCCCGGCTACAAGCCCAAGCTGACAGGGCTCACGGGCGACGACATCACGAGCGCCTCTCCCAACATCAACAGCGACGGCACCGCCTGGGTGGTCAGCATCCAGTTCGGCTCGCACGGCGCCACCTTGTTCGACCAGCTGACCCGCGCCAACGTCGCGGCGTGCGCCGGGGATCCGAACACCAGTCAGACGGCCAACTGCGCGGAACGTCATCTGGCCATCTGGCTCGACCTGACCCAGAAGGACATCGACAACTGGGAGAACGCGGACTACGTGGCCAAGATCTACGCACCGTACGACCCTGGCTGCCTTTCGCAGCAGACGGCCACCACCGTATGCGGCAAGTTCCTCACCAACCCCGTGACGATCGAGGAGATCTCGGGCGGGGCGGCCCAGATCAGCGGCAACTTCACGCAGCAGAGCGCGGCGGACCTGGCAACCGGAATCAACGCAGGTTCGCTCCCCGTCGACCTCGTGGCGCTTGACGTCACGCAGGTCAGCGCGACGCTCGGCGCGGAATCGGTGAAGCTCAGTCTCGCCGCGGGCCTGCTCGGCCTCGCGATCGTGGTCATTTTCATGATCGTCTACTACCGGCTGCCCGGGCTCCTGGCCAGCCTCGCGCTGGTCTTCTACGCGGGCGCGGTGCTGGCGGTGTTCAAGGTCGTGCCGGTGACTCTTACGCTGGCCGGCATCACCGGCTTCATCCTGTCCGTCGGCATGGCCGTCGACGCCAACGTCCTGATCTTCGAGCGGTTCAAAGAAGAAGTGAGAGCAGGGCGCACCATCTCCGCGGCGGTGGACGCCGCGGTCAGACGCGCGTGGCCGGCGATCCGCGATTCGAACACGTCGACGCTGATCACGTGCGTGATCCTTGGCTTCATCGGTCCTGCGGCTGTCCAGGGATTTGCCAAGACGCTTGCGATCGGAGTCGTGGTGAGCCTGATCTCGTCGATCATCGTCACCCACAACCTCCTCGCGATCGTGCTGGCGGGGGCCGGATTCAGGCGGGCAGGCCTGCTCGGAGTGGATCGTGTCCGAGCTGTCTGACGTCAGCGCGGAGGAACAGAAGGCCGACATCGTCGCCGACGGCGAAGCGGAGCCCGCGCCGGCCGCCGCACCTGCTCCTCCCGCTCCGGCCGCCGCCGCCGCGCCGCGCGTCCGCCGCCTGAACATCATCGGCCTGCGCAACCTGTTCTTCGCGCTGTCGCTGTTGATCATCGTTCCCGGCATCATCTCCATGGCGGTGCGCGGTTTTGCACTGGGCATCGACTTCGCAGGGGGCACCGAGCTCACGGTCAACTTCAGCAACCATCCATCGCTGCAGCGGGTGGAAGAAGTGGTCGACGCCGAAGGTCTCCACGGCCAGGTCATCCAGACCGGTAATGGCTACATCCTTCGCTACCCGGTGCTGAACCAATCTCAGCTCAGCTCCGTGCAGGATGGTCTCAAGAGTCAGTTGGGCCCGATGAACGTGCAGCAGATCCTGTCGGTCGGCGGCACGATCGCCGGCGAGACCATCTTTTACTCGCTGCTGGCCGTCGTCCTCGCGTCGGTTGCAATTCTCTTACTGCTGGCGATCCGTTTCCGCAACGTGCCCGGTGGCTGGCGAGCTGGCTTTCAATTCGGCGGCTCGGCCCTGGCGGCCTTGTTGCACGACGTCTTCATCCTGACCGGCATCTTCTCCATCCTCGGCAGAGTCTTGGACCTGCCGATCGGTGAGATCGATGCCTTTTTCGTAACCGCCGTGCTGACGGTCGTGGGTTTTTCGGTCCACGACACGATCGTGGTCTTCGACCGGATCCGCGAGAACTTGCGCGTGAGTCAGCGCCTCTCGTTCGAGCAGGTCGTGAACCTGAGCATCATGCAGACCACCGCCAGGTCGATCATCACCAGCTTCACTGTTGTCCTGGTGCTGGCGGCGATACTCATCGCGGGGGGTCCGACACTGCAGGGCCTCGCGCTGGCGCTCATGATCGGCATCGTTTCTGGCACCTACAGCTCGATCTTCAATGCGGCCCCGCTGCTGGTCGTCTGGCGGAGACTCCAGCCCATCCGGTAACCAGGCGGGCGAGAGGGCGCGACGAACCTATTCTCGGGCGGTCGAGCATCTCGCGCCCGCCTGGTAAGGTCTGCGTAGAGACCGGACATGCCAACCTGGCCCATACCGACGATCAAAGAGCTGCTCGAGCCAACCCTGAATCACATGGGTTACGAGCTCTACTCGCTCGACCAGTCCGGTCACTCGGGTCGAACCCTCCGTATCTCGATCGACCATGCGGTGCCGATCACCATCGAGGATTGCGAGCGGGTGAGCAGGGTGGCCGGCCCTCTTCTCGATCACGCCAGGCTGATCGACGGGCCATACGACCTCGAGGTTTCCTCGCCGGGTGCGGAGCGCCCATTGCGGACGCACCAGGAGTACGAACGCTTTCACGGCAATCGCGTGAACGTCCGCTATCAGAGCGGCGAAACGGAGACCGTGGTCGAAGGCCAGCTGGTCGCGGTCGACGGAGCGGGAATCGCAGTCCAGGCGCCGGGCCTTCGCGGTCGCGCGCCGGTGATCATTCATATAGCGTGGGATGACGTTGTCGCGGGCAGGCTCGCGGTCGCAATCTGAACCGTCCACGCAGACGCTGGCCGAAGCGCTGACCGCGCTTTGCGCAGAGGTCGGCATCCCCTTTGAGGAGATGCTGCACACGGTCGAAAGCGCCCTCGCGGCGGCCTACACGCGCGCCTTCAACCCGCCGGGCGACGTGACGGTCAAGCTCGATACGAAGACCGGGACGCTCGACGTGCAAAGCCGAGTCGTCCGTCCTGACGGGACCACCATCGTCGCCGAGCTTCCCTCAGAAGACTTCAAACGCATGGCCGCCCAGACTGCAAAGCACGCCGTGCTTCGGCACATCCACGATCTCGAGCGCGACAAGGTCCTGCGCGACGTCGCCGAGCATCGGGGCGAGCTCGCCAGCGGGATCGTGGACCGGATCGAGTCCGGCATCGTCTACGTGGATCTCGGTCGCGCGGAAGGCGTGATGCCACCAGAAGAGCAGATCCCCGGCGAGCCGCTGCAACCCGGCCGCCCGGTCCTGGTCGTCATCCTCGACACGCAGCACAACCGGCGGCAGGCGCAGGTCCGTGTATCGCGCGGGGCGCGCGCTTTCGTCCATCGCCTCCTCGAGGCCGAGGTGCCGGAGATCAAGGCGGGCACGGTGCAGGTCCGCGCCATCGCCCGTGAACCAGGTCTGCGGACGAAGATCGCGGTGTCGTCGAGCGAGCCGGGTCTCGACCCGGTCGGCGCGTGCGTCGGACCCAAGGGGGTGCGACACCGGGCGATCCTGAGCGAGCTCGCCAGCGAGCACGTGGACATCGTTCCGTGGTCGGATGACGCCGAGCCTTTCGTGGCGGCGGCACTCGGCCCGGCCAAGGTCGAGAAGGTGACGATCGATCGCGTCACCCGCACCGCCACGGTGCTCGTGCCGCGCGGACAGCTGTCGCTCGCCATCGGCCGCGACGGTCAGAACGCCCGCCTCGCCGCAAAGCTGACCGGCTATCGGATCGACATCAAACCAAGCGAGGAAGCACCAGCGGTTGGTGAAAGCACGTAACTCTTCCCCATTCATGGGGAAGTACCGGCCGAAGGCCGGGGATGGGGCCGGGCCGACCAGGACCTGCGTCGCCTGCAGGAAGGAGGCGGGTAAGGTTGACCTGATCCGCCTGGTCCGGCGTTCCGACGGCGCCGTCGAGCTCGACCCGACCGGCAGAACGCCGGGGCGGGGTGCCTACCTCCATCCAAACGCTGACTGCATCGCGGCCGCGCACAAGCGGAAGGCACTCGAACGGGCGCTCGGAGCCCCGATCGCACCGGAGGTTTGGACCGCGCTGGCGTAACAACGCCAACTCTTCCCCATTGATGGGGAAGTACCCGGCGCAGCCGGGGGATGGGGCGGGGGCGGAGGCGGCTCAGGTTTCGAATTCGCCCTGACCGGCATAATCAGTAGCTCCGGTATGAAGGCACACGAACTTGCTCGCGAACTTGGCATCAGCCAGAAAGAGCTCGTCAACTTCCTCCAGCAGAGGAGGCTGACCCGCAACGCCGCGGCGCCCCTGGCGCCCGGCGCGATCGAGGCTGCCCGCACCGCGTTCAAGCCGGCCGTCGCGACCAAGATCGAGACCAACGGCGACCGCCGGGCCGTCCTCCCGCCGACGCTGTCGGTCAAGGACCTGGCCGAGAAGCTCGGCGTGAGCCCCGTCGAGGTCATCAAGAAGCTCATGGCCTCGAGGATCCTCGCCACAATCAACCAGGTCATCGACTTCGCGACGGCCGAGATCGTGGCCGACGAGTTCGGCTACACGGTCGAGCCGGTGGCGAGCGAGGACGTGGTGGCGGTCGAGTCCACCGAAGGCGAGGGCAATGTCGTCACGACCTCCAGGGAGGAGCTTTTCTCCCTCGCGAACGAGGACCCGGGCAAGCTCAAGCCGCGCCCGCCCATCGTCACGGTCCTCGGTCACGTCGACCACGGCAAGACCTCGATCCTGGACGCGATCCGCCAGACTCGCGTCGCCGCCGGTGAGGCGGGTGGAATCACGCAGCGGATCGGTGCTTACAAGATCGAGACCGCGGATGGGCACCCGGTCGTGTTCATCGACACACCCGGCCACGAGGCGTTCACCGCGATGCGCGCTCGGGGCGCACAGGTCACCGACCTTGTCGTGCTCGTGGTCGCTGCCGACGACGGCGTGATGCCGCAAACCGTCGAGGCGATCCACCACGCCCGCGCCGCCAAGGTGCCGATCATCGTTGCGATCAACAAGATCGACAAGGACAACGCCAACCCCGATCGCGTCCATCAACAGCTGGCCGAGCAGGGAATCGTCACGCGGCACTACGGCGGCGAGCACGAGTGCGTGCATCTCAGCGCGAGGACGGGTAAAGGCATCGACGACCTGCTGACCACGATCGTGCTTTCCTCGGACATCCTGGAGCTGAAGGCGAACCCGGACCGGAACGCCATCGGGACCATCGTCGACGCCCACCTCGAGCGGGGCCGGGGTCCGGTTGCCACCGTGCTCGTCCAGGCCGGGACGCTGAAGGTTGGCGACGACTTCGTGTGCGGGCACATCTACGGCCGCGTCAGAGCGCTGGCGGACGACCGCGGGCGCAACGTGACCGAAGCACCGCCGGCGACGCCGGTCGTGGTCTCCGGAATGAGCGAGGTCCCACAGGCGGGCGACATCTTCCAGGTCGTCGGCTCGGAAAAGGCCGCCCGACAGATCGCACTGACCAAGCTGACGGAGAAGCGCACCCAGGAAGCGGCGCGCGACGTCGCGCCGCGGATCACGCTCGAGGACCTGGCGCGCCGGGCCAAGGAAGGTGAGGTCAAGGAGCTCAGCCTGGTCGTCAAGGCGGACGCCCAGGGCACCCTGGAAGCTGTCCTCGCCGCGCTGCAGAAGATCGAGGATCCGGTGGTCGCCATCAAGATCGTGGGACAGGGCGTCGGCGCCGTCAGCGACTCCGACCTGCTGCTGGCCGGCGTGTCGAGCGCGATCATCGTCTGCTTCAACCTGAAGCCGACACCTGCCAGCACCGCCGCTGCCGAGCGCGCCAAGGTCGAGGTCCGCTACTACGACGTCATCTACAAGCTCACCGAAGACGTGGAGCGCGCCGCCAAGGGCTTGCGCGAGCCGACGTACCGTCAGATCCGCGAAGGCACGGTCGAGGTCATCACCCCGATCAAGATCCCGCGCACCGGCATCATCGCCGGCAGCCGCGTCGTGGAGGGCAAAGTCAGCCGTGGAGGCTGGGTCAAGCTTTTCCGGGGCAAAGAGCAGGTCTTCGAGGGCCGGATCAGCTCTCTCAAGCACTTCAAAGAAGACGCGAGGGAGATCTCGGCCGGGCAGGAGTGCGGCATCGGGCTCGAAGGCTGGGAGGACTTCCTCGCCGGCGACTCGATGGAGACGTATCGACTCGAGCGGGAAGAAATCTAGGCAGGGCGTGTCGCTTTGCTAAAGGTGGAGGTCGAAATGACCAGCTACCGCGCGGACCAGGTGGGGGAGCAGGTACGCGAAGAGATCATGTCCATCATCCGGCGCGAGCTCAAGGACCCACGGATCGGATTCGTGAGCATCACGGCCGTGCGCATGTCGCCCGATCTGCGCCAGGCGCGTGTGCGCGTTTCCGTGCTCGGCAATCCTGACGAGAAGAAGGCTTCGATCAAAGGTCTCGTGTCGGCCAAGGGGCTGATCAGACACGAGCTGGGCCGGCGGCTCCAGAACCTGAAGTACTCACCCGAGCTGCGGTTCGAGCTCGACCCAACCATCGAGTACGCCGTTCACATCAACGAGCTGCTCAAAGAGGTGCTCCCGGACGGCGAGAGCGACCAGCAGGAGCCAACGCAATAGTCACCGCCCAGCGCGACAAGCCGCATCTCTACGACGAGATCAAGGACCTGATCGACGCGAACCAGGAGATCCTGATCTTCGGCCACAAGGACGCCGACGGCGACACGCTTGGCTGCAGTCTCGCCTTTGCCGAAGCACTGCGATCGCAAGGCAAAGACGTCTGGGTCCTGATCCCGCCACCGCTACCCCCGATGTATGCGTTTCTGCCCGGCTTCGAGGACGTCCATGCGGAGCCTCCCCACGGAATCGATCCTCAGCTGGTCTTCTTTTTCGACTCCGGCAACCTCGAGCGATCCGGCAGCGGAGTGCGCCGCATCGCCTCCCACGCCACGCTCGTCAACGTGGACCACCATCCTTCGAACTCGCGGTTCGGAGACATCAACATCATCGACGCCGAGGCATCCGCGGTCGGGCAGATGGTGATGGAGATGCTCGACCACTTCGGCTATCCGATCACGCCGTCCATCGCGACGAACCTTTACGTTGCCCTGCTGACAGACACGGGCGGATTTCGGCACGAGAACACCACGCCTCGTGCCCTCGACGACGCGGCCCGGCTGGCGCGTCTCGGCGCGGATCCCGGACACATCGCGACGCAGGTTTACAAGATGCGGCCGGAGACCACACTCAAGCTCAACGGACTGGCGCTCGCGACTATGCGGGTCGAGATGGACGGCCGGCTCGCGTGGGCGAAGGTGACGCGCCGCATGCTCAAGGAAGCCAATGCCGTGATGGCCGAGTCGGAGGGCATCATCGACACGCTCAACAGCATTGCCGGCCTCGAGCTCGCGATCCTCTTCAAGGAAGTGTCGAGCGACCTGACCAAGATCAGCGTCCGCAGCCGAGGGGGGGTCGATGCGGCCGCCCTGTGTGCCTCGTTCGGGGGTGGAGGCCATATCCGGGCCGCCGGCGCCGAGATCGAAAAGGGGATGGAGGAGGCGACGAAGTTGGTACTTTCGGCTGCCAAGGAGGCCATCCTTGCCACCTCGTCCCAGCGCTGACGCCCCTAGGTTCAGGACCGGGGTTCTCAACTTCGACAAAGGCGCAGGCGAGACCTCCTTTGCAGTCGTGAACCGGCTGCGGCGTCTCACCGGAGCGCGTCGCGTGGGTCACGCCGGCACGCTCGACCCCCTTGCGACCGGCGTGCTGCCGATCCTGTTCGAGTCCGCGACCCGTCTCGCCGAGTTCGCGCTGAAGCTGCCGAAGACGTACGTCGCCGACATCCATCTCGGCTTCGTGACCGAGACCGACGACGCCGAGGCGGAGCCGCAGCCGGTGGGCGACTCGAGCGCGATCGCATCCGCCGATGTGGAAACAGCGCTGGCCTCCTTCTCGGGTCGCATCCTTCAGCGTCCGCCGGCGTACTCGGCGGTGAAGGTGGAGGGGCAGCGGGCTTACGCGCTCGCGCGCCAGGGCGAGGCCGCGCGGCCCGCGGCGCGGGAGGTGGAGGTGTACGCCGCTTCGCTGCTCGACTTTCAAGCCGGCCCGCACGCGATCGCTCGTGTGGAGGTCAGATGCGGCAGCGGCACATACCTGCGCTCGATCGCGCGGGACCTGGGCGATCGGCTTGGGGTCGGGGGCTACCTTGGGCGCCTGGTGCGCACGGCTTACGGGCCGCTGACGCTCGATCAGGCCGTGCGCGCCGGCGATCTCACGGACGCCGAATCGGTCGCGGATCGGATGCTTCCTGCGGAAGTCATACTGCCGGAAATGGAACGAGTCAGGCTCAACGTCGCGCAGGAGGCGCAGGTGCGCCAGGGCCGGGCTGTGCGTGTGCTTCCGGAGCCAGGACCTGGGCTGGTGCGGGCGCACGACTCCGACGGTCGCCTCGTCGCGCTTGGTCACACGGATCCTCTGCGACGGACATTCGTGCCGGAGAAGGTACTGCACTGAGGGTTCACATCGGGCTGCCGACGGAGCCCATCGGCCCCGTCGTCCTGACGGTCGGCAGCTTCGACGGGGTGCACCTGGGACACGTCGATGTCATCAGCCATGCGGTCAGCGCCGCCCGGACCGAAAAGGCGCAGACGGCCTTGATCACGTTCGAGCCTCACCCGCGCTGCGTGCTCGACCCCGCGAACTGCCCTCCGTCGATCACCTCGCTCCAGGAGAAGCTGGCCCTCGTCTCCGCGGCCGGCGTCGACCACGCGATCGTGATGCGATTCGACCGCCAGCTCTCCTCGATGTCACCCCAGGAGTTTGTCGACCAGCTTGCATCGGCGATGGGGATCCGGCGCTGGACCATCGGTTTCGACTTCGCGTTCGGCCGCGGGCGAACCGGAAACGCGGAGTGGCTGCGGGCGAACGGGCATGTTGTCGAGGTCGTCCCGCCTTTCCAGATCGACGGCCATGACCTGCACAGCTCCGAGATCCGGAGGCTGGTCCGGGCGGGCGATGTCGAGGCGGCAAACAGGCTCCTCGGTCGCGCCTACGCGATGACAGGTCCCGTCGAGGCAGGCGATCGCGTCGGCAGGCGGCTGGGCTTTCCAACCGCGAACATAGGCATCGAGCCGAACAAGCTCGTACCTGCTCTCGGCGCATACGCAGGACGAGCCGTGGCGCCCGAGGGCGAGTTCGTGGCCGCGCTCTCGGTCGGGTACCGGCCTACATTCGGCGGCACGCAGCTGCGGGTGGAGGCATTCCTGCTCGACTTCGAAGGGGATCTGTACCAGCAGAGGCTGGAGCTGCAGTTCATGAGATACCTGCACCCCGACATCAAGTTCCCGACCCCTGACGATCTGGTCCAGCAGCTGCATCGCGACGTCGCCGACACCCGGCGTCTCGTTTCTCATTGACGACAGTTCTTGTCATCGGCGGCGGCATCGCCGGCTACTGCGCCGCCCTTGCGGCCCGCCGGGATGGCGCCGAGGTCACAGTCGTCGCCCGAGCGCCCGGGGCCACCGCGCTCTACGCAGGCGCGATGGAGATCGTCGACGGGATCGAGCCGATCCTGCAAAGACCGAACCATCCGCTGACCCGCCTGGGCTTCGACGCGGTAGGGCTGGCGACCGAGCTCGACACCGCCGTCTCGACGCTGCTGTTGGCCCTCGGCAAGGAAGGATTGAGGTTCGAGGGCGGCTGGCGAAGTCGTGGCTTGTACGCCGACATCCACGGGCTCGCAAGGCCCGGCAACGTGGTCCCCGACACCGTCGCACGAGGCGAGCTCGGAGCTCTAAGCGGCAAGCGCGTGGCGGTGATCGGTGTTCCGGAAGTCGGCGACTACGACGCCAAGTCCACGGCCCTCGCCCTCCAGGAGCTCCACGGCATCGATGCCTTCGCGGAGGAGGTTTCGATCGCGGACCTTCCCACCGCCGCCGCCCTCACCGATCTCTACGGGCGGCGCGCTCCGGCTCCCCGAGCCCGAGGTGCGGCGATCGCCTATCCACCGGGGTTCACGAATCTTCCGGATGACGGTTTCGAGCTGCTCGCCTCGCCGCCGTCGCCGCACGGCTGGCGATTGCAGCAGGCGATTGGTTTGGGCGCCGTGCGCGGCGAGATCACCTCGTTCGAGACCGCGCGAGGCCGCATCACCGCCGCCAGGTCCGCCGACCGAACATTTCACGCCGACGCGATCGTGCTCGCCACTGGACGCCACATCGGTGGTGGCCTGCACGCCGCGCGATCGACCACCGAGCCGCTGCTTGGGCTGGGCGTGTTTCATGAAGGACGCCCCGCCGACAGCCTCGGCACGCGCATGCATCACCTGAAATACATCGATGCGTCGGAGGAGATGCGCATCGGGCTCATGACCGACCGCCGGCTGCACCCGCTTAACGAAGATGGCTCGGTGCCGTATGCAAACCTCTATGCCGCCGGTGCCGTGCTCGGCGGTTATGACTACGCAGGACCGTGCGGTTTTGGCGTCCCGATCCTCACCGGCTGGCTGGCCGGCCGCAACGCGGCAAAGCAGTGAGGGCGGAGCTCGAGAAGCTGATCGGCGCCGCCGCGGTCGACGAGCGTGTTGTGCGGGACCTGTGGCCACTCTCGGTGATGGAAGTGCGGGACGGCAAGACGCCTCCGCGGGTGCTGGTTGCGCGCCCGTCGGGTCGCGAGCAGCTCACGGCGGTCCTGCGTTGGGCCGCGTCGCGTGGGATGGCGGTCACGCCGATGGGTGGCGGAAGCGGCGTCTGCGGCGCGCTGGCGCCCGCCGCCGGCGAGCTCGTGCTCGACATGGGCGCGTTCGACCGAGTGTTGGAAATTGATGAAACGAACCTGACCTGCCGCTGCGAGGCGGGCGTCAACGGATACGCGCTCGAGCAGCAGCTCAACGCGCGGGGACTGACACTCGGTCACTACCCGAGCTCCCTGCCCGGCACGACCATCGGGGGGCTGATCGCCACGCGATCCTCCGGACAGGAGTCGAGTCGCTACGGAAGCATCGAGGACATGGTGCTTGGGCTCGCCGTGGTGCTGCCCGACGGCACGTTTGCTGCCCCGCGGCCAGGTCCCAGGTCCGCCGCCGGCCCGGCGCTGCACCAGCTGCTCATCGGCGCGGAGGGAGCTCTCGGCGTCGTGATCGGAGCGGTGCTGCGGGTCCACCGCCAGCCCGAGACAACGCTGGGTCACGGATATGTCTTTCCCGACCTCGAGTCTGGCCTCGAATGCATGCGCGCGATCATGCAGGCGGGCATCCGGCCGCTGGTGATGCGCCTCTACGACCCCGAGGATTCTGCCTTCAGCGGTTACGACGTCTCGGGTCCGGAGAGCGTCCTGGTCGTGGCGACCGCGGGGCAGAGCGAGTTGGCTCGCGCAGAAGCCTCAGCGGTCAAGCGATTCGCGCGGCAGGCGAAGGATCTCGGCGACGAGCCGTGGCAGAGGTGGCAGCGTCATCGCTTCGACCTGTCAGCCGAACGGCTCAAGACCTTTCTCGAACCTGCGGGCGCGTACCTGGACACCATCGAGGTGGCGGCTTACTGGACTGTGCTTCCTCAGCTCCACGAAAGGGTCAAGACCGCAATAGCCGTCGGGGGCCTGGCGTTATGCCATTTCAGTCATGCCTACGAGCAGGGCTGCTGCGCGTACTTCACGTTCGGCGGCTCTGGAGACACCGAAGTAGACGCCCGGGCCGCCTACGGGCGCGCATGGGAAGGAGCGATGAGTACGGCACTCGAGCTTGGTGCGACGATCAGCCACCACCACGGGGTCGGCCAAGCACGCGCCCGATGGGTGGCGGATGAGATGGGAGGATGGATGCGCGTGTGGCGGGCCGTCAAAGAGGGCATCGATCCGGAGCGATTGATGAATCCGCGCGCCGTGGGAGGCGCGAGATAGGTTCTCAGCCCGGCTCACCGATCCTGTTCATAGTCAACCCCTCGTCGGGGGCAGGCAAAGCAGGGCGCGAGTGGGCGGGCGTTGAGACCTGGCTGCCCACGAGTGGGCTCCCGTATGAGGTGGCCTTCACAACCCGGCCTCTCGAAGCGACGGAGATCGCGCAGAAAGCTGTGCACGAGTCACGGCCGGTGGTGGTCGCAGTCGGAGGTGACGGCACCCTGAACGAGGTGGTGAACGGCTTCTTTCGCAACGGCGCACCCCTTCCGACGAGCAGCAAGCTCGCGATGGTGCCGCTCGGCACGGGTGGAGACTTCCGACGCACCCTGCGCATACCCATCGATCCGAAGCAGGCGATCGAAATCCTGCGCAGCGGCATGGTCCGGCGGCTCGACGCTGGCTGCGTCACGTATCAGTCCGCCGACGGCGCGACCGGGGTGCGGCATTTCATCAACATCGCCGACGCGGGCCTTGGTGGTGAGGTCGTCCACATTGTCGGCAACGGGACGAAGAGATTTGGCAGCGCGACCTACACCCTCGCCGGCCTGCGGGCATTGATCGGGTTCAAGAACAAGCCGATGACCGTGAACATCGACGGCGCGACGCATGAGCTGCCCAAGGCTCAGCAGGTCGTGGTCGCCAACTGCCAGTTCTTCGGCGGTGGCATGCAGATGGCCCCGTCAGCCTCACCGACCGATGGCGTGTTCGACGTGATCCTGATCAAGAACGCCGGCAAGATCGAGACCATGCGCGGCATGAACGATATCCGCAGCGGAAAGCACCTGGAGCAGTCGAATCCCAAAATGGAGCTCATGTATGGCAAACGCGTCTCCATCACATCGCCCGCCAAGGTTCGCATCGACCTCGACGGCGAGGCGGTCGGTTTCCTTCCTGCGTTGTTCGAGATTCAGCCCGGCGCGATCGAGTTCATAACGCCTCGCTAATGCGCGGCGTCATCGCCACGCCGCATCACTCGGCGAGTGAGGTAGGCGCTCAGATCCTTCGCGACGGTGGCAATGCCATCGACGCCGCCATCGCGGCGGACGCGGTGCTGTGCGTCGTCTACCCGCATATGACGTCGGTCGGCGGCGACCTGATGGCGATCGTGTGGGCGGCAGGCGATACGTCGCCAGTTGGGCTGATCGGCGCCGGTCGCTCGGGCGAGCTGGCGACCATCGACGCTGTCAGGTCACGTGGCTTCGACGAGATGCCCGCACGCGGCGCGCTCAGCGTGACGGTGCCGGGCACGGTCGAGGCGTGGGGAAGGCTGCTCGAGCGATTTGGCAGCTTCGGCCTGGGCGCGGTGCTGGAGCCTGCGGCGGGGCTGGCCCGCGACGGCTACATCATCTCGCCCGACCTTTCCGAGCACCTCATGCGAGCCGCCGACTGGCTGGTGCGAGAGCAAAGCGCGTTTGCGCTCTACCCTCCGATGGAGGCGGGCATGCTGCTTCGGAACCCCGACCTGGCCACCACTCTGCGCGACATCGCGAGGAACGGCATCAATGGGTTCTACCGGGGCGAGGTCGCGGCCGCGATCGTGGCGGCGATCAAACAGCGCGAAGGTTTGGTGACCAGCCAGGACCTCGCGATGCATCGCTCGCAATGGGTCGAACCAATCGGCTTTCCTTACCGGGACCTGGTCGTCTACGAGCTGCCACCACCGACAGTCGGTTTGACCGCGGCGTCGATGGCTGTGAGGTTGGAGGCGGGCCAGGATTTCCGGACCGCGCGCGACGCCAGCTACGCGCTGCGCGACCGGTACATCACGGACCCCGACTTCGCGATCGCGCCCACGGACGCATTTCTTGATGCGCACCACGACCTGGCAGGTCGTGTCGACGCCACGCCAAGGGCCGGCGACACGATCTACCTCTGCGCGGCCGACGAACAGGGAAACGTGGTCTCCCTGATCCAGAGCGTGGCCTACGACTTCGGATCAGGCATCGTCGCCGAGGGGACGGGGATGCTGCTGCAAAACCGAGGCGCATATTTCAAGCTCGACCCCGGCCACGTCAATCGTCTCGAGCCGCGGAAGCGGACGATGCACACGTTGATCCCGGCGATGGCCGCACGCGAAGGCCGACCCTGGGCGGCCTTCGGCACGATGGGAGGGGAGCGCCAGCCGCAGCTGCAGGTCCAGGTCTTGCGCAACCTGGTCAACAACGGTCTGGAGCCGGCCGAGGCGGTCGCTCGACCGCGGATGGCGGTTCTGGTGGATGGGTCGACCCTGGCGGTGGAGGCGGACTACCCCGGCGCCGGCCAGATGGCGCGCGACGACACCAGGGTGAAGCTCATGCCCGCCAAGCACCACTCGTTCGGCCATGCCCACGCGATCGTGATCGATGGTCCGGGGAAGTGGCGCGCCGGGGCCGACCCGCGCTCCGACGGCAGCGTCGAATACGTCAGGTAATTGTCCCCCCGTATACTCCCCTGTTGAGTTTGGCAGTAGAGAACGAAGTCAAAGGCAAGCTGATCGCGGAGCACAAGCGCGCGGAAGGCGACACGGGATCACCCGAGGTCCAGATCGCGCTTCACACCTCACGCATCCGGGAGCTCACCGAGCACCTGAAGACGCACGCCAAGGACCACCACTCTCGCCGCGGCCTCCTTCTCCTGGTCGGCAAGCAACGGCGACTGCTCAACTACCTGAGGGACACCGACGTGGAGCGCTACCGCGCCCTCGTCGCCAAGCTCGGGATCAGGAGATAACAAACCGCCGGGCGCGCGGAGCGCTCATTAAATAGGGACGGACCCAGTACGGTAGCGCGGGTCAGCTCTTAGAAGCTCTCGCTTGGTTCCGCCAAGCGGCAGCTGCTAGGAATCTGACCCGATAAGTCGCACCGCCGGGTCCCTCCCACCACATTTGGAGGTATTTGGCGTGGCAGTAGTCACGAAAAACGTAGACGTCGCAGGGCGGCGGATCTCGATCGAGACCGGTCGCGTGGCGGAACAGGCAAACGGGGCGGTCATCATCCGCCAGGGCGACACGGTGGTGCTCAGCACGGCGGTGATGTCCAAAGAGCCACGGGAAGGGATCGACTGGTTCCCCCTCACGTGTGACTACGAGGAGAAGCTGTACGCGGCAGGCAAGATCCCGGGCGCGTTCATGCGCCGGGAAGGCCGCCCGAGCGAGACGGCGATCCTCGCGTCGCGTCTGACCGACCGGCCGCTGCGGCCGCTCTTCCCGGAAGGTTTCCGGCTGGACGTGCAGGTCATCTCGACCGTGCTGTCTGTCGACCAGGAAAACGACCCCACCATCCTGAGCATCAACGGCGCGTCGACCGCGCTCGTGATATCCGATATTCCGTTCCAGGGTCCGGTCGGCGCGGTGCGCATGGGCTACCTCGACGGCCAGGTCGTCGTCAACCCGCCGATGTCGCAGATGGTGGACTCGGAGCTCGACCTCGTCGTCGCCGGCACGGCGGACGCGATCCTGATGGTCGAGGCCGGGGCCAAGGGCGTGAGCGAGCAGGTGGTGCTCGACGCGTTGGCTGCAGCCCACGAGGAGATCAAGCGAATCTGCGCCGCCCAGCTGGAGCTGCAGCAGCAGATCGGGCTCGAGAAGCGGGAGTGGATCTCCGCCACCTACCCCGAGCACATGCTCGAGATCGTGGGCGAATACCTCGCCCTGCGGCTCGATCAGGTCCTCTACAGCGCCGACAAGCAGACCCGCGAGAATGGTCTCGACGAGCTGCGAGGAAGGGCGATCCTCGAGCTTGGCGAGCGTTTTCCGGACTACGCGGACATCATCGGCAAGCTCTTCGACAAGGCACTGAAGGACCGAGTTCGGCAGCGCGTCGTCGAGGAGGGGGTGCGCGTCGACGGTCGCGGCCTGAAAGACGTGCGGCCGATCACCGTCGAGGTGGGCGTGCTGCCGCGAACGCACGGATCGGGGCTCTTCACGCGGGGCCAGACGCAAGCCCTGACGATCGCCACGCTCGGCTCGATGTCCGACCAGCAGAAGCTTGACGGCCTGACGGCAGAAGAGTTCAAGCGCTTCATGCACCACTACAACTTCCCGCCGTACTCGGTCGGCGAGGCGCGACCTCAGCGCGGGCCAGGCCGGCGCGAGATCGGCCACGGCGCCCTCGCGGAACGCGCGCTGCTCGCGGTCGTCCCACCGGTCGAAGACTTTCCGTACACCATCCGCTTGGTCTCTGAGATTCTGAGCTCGAACGGATCGACATCGATGGCTTCGGTCTGCGGCTCGACGCTGGCGTTGATGGACGCGGGAGTGCCCATCAAGTCTCCGGTCGCGGGAATCGCGATGGGCCTGGTCACCCGCGAAGGCAAACTCGCGGTCCTGACCGACATCCAGGGCGTCGAAGACGAACTCGGTGACATGGACTTCAAGGTCGCCGGCACCCGCGACGGCATCACCGCGCTTCAGATGGACATCAAGATCAAGGGCCTGACCCACGAGATCATGGCCCAGGCACTCGAGCAGGCGCGCGAGGCGCGGCTCTTCGTGCTCGACAAGATGCTGGCGGTTTTGCCGCGAGCGCGCACCGAGATGAGCAACTACGCGCCTCGGATCACCACGATCCTCATCAACCCCGACAAGATCCGCGACATCATCGGCCCAGGAGGCAAGATGATCCGCAAGATCACCGAACAGACGGGGGCGCAGATCGATGTGGAAGACGACGGTCGGGTCTTCATCGCCGCCGTCGACCAGGAAGGCGGCCAGAAGGCGATCGACTGGATCAAGAGCCTGACCGACGAGGTCGAGGTGGGGAAGATCTACAGGGGCAAGGTCGTGCGGATCATGCCGTTCGGCGCGTTCGTCGAGGTGCTTCCGGGCCAGGATGGCCTGGTTCACATCTCCAAGCTCACCGACCACCGCGTGGAGCGCGTCGAAGAGGTCTGCAACATCGGCGACGAGATCGTGGTCAAAGCTGTCGAGGTCGACAGCCAGGGCCGCCTCAACCTGAGCCGGCAGGCCGCGATCGAGGAGCTGACGGCCAAGGGCGAGCCGATCGAGGAGAGCATCAACCCGGAGGTGATGGCGACGGCGCTTGCCTCGCCGGCGCCCCCGCCGCGTGAGGGCGGGTTCGGGGGCCGCGACCGAGGAGGCCGCAACGGCGGGGGACGCGACAGGCGGCCAAGAAGGGACTAGACCAACGCTTATCGCCGGCCTAGAAGCCCCCTCCCGGCGGCAACTCTTCCCCATTTATGGGGAAGTACCGGCCGAAGGCCGGGGATGGGGCCGACCTCCCCAACAAGTGGGGAGGTGAAGATGGCTGACGCCATCCGGGTCGGCCCCTCCTGCGCTGCGCGCTCCTCCCCACAAGTGGGGAGGCAACCGTGATGGCTGACGCCATCAGGGTTTGTATCGCGGGAAACCGAGGCAAAGTGGGTTCGGTGCTCGAGGCGGCGTTCGCCAAGGAGCCCGGAATTGAATATGTCGGAGGGATCAGCCGCGGCGACGACCTCGCCGGCTTCCTGCACGAGAAGCGACCTCGCGCCTTCGTCGACTTCACGCGGCCCTCGGAAGCGCTTCACAACGCGCTCGCGGCGGTGGCCGCGGGAGCGTCACCGGTCGTGGGCACAACCGGTCTATCGGGCTCTGATGTCGACAGGCTGGAAACCGCGTGCAAGGCGAAGGGCGTGGGCGGGATCGTGGCGCCCAACTTCGCGATCGGGGCCGTCTTGATGATGCACCTGGCGGAGCTCGCCGCTCCGCACTTCGACGGCGTCGAGGTGATCGAGCTGCATCACGCCGGCAAGCTGGACGCGCCGTCTGGCACTGCGCTATCGACTGCCCGCCGCCTCGCTGCTCGGCGCAAGGACAAGCCGTTCGCCCACCGCACTGCCGAGAAGGAGACGCTCCCCGGTACGCGAGGCGGGGAAGAGGGCGGAGTCGCCGTGCACAGCGTGCGGCTTCCGGGGTTCGTGGCGGACCAGGAGGTGATCTTCGGGCTGCCCGGACAGACGCTGACCATCTCGCATCGCACGACGAGCCGCGAAGCATATGTCCCCGGCGTGTTGCTGGCGATCCGCAAGGTGACTGCGGAGCCCCGGTTCTATCGCGCCCTGGACGAGATGCTCGGATTGGGGCTTGGTTAATCAGCCCGACCGCGTCCTGATCTGGTCGTCACAGCTCAGGGCCAACGACTTTCCACCCGTCTGCGCAATGACAGGGGCGCCCGCCGAGACATGGCACAAGTTCCGTTTCGTGACCGTCCCGGGCTGGGCTTACGCGTTCTTGATCCTCCTCTGCACCGGCATCGGCCTCCTGCCGATCTTCATCATCCTGGCGGTCGTCTCGCGGCGGGCAGCTGGATACCTGCCGCTTACGCGCTCGAGCCGGACGAGGATCCGCCTCGCCACATGGGTTCCGTTCGCCCTGATTCCAATCGCCTTCGCGATGTGGATCGCGGCGGCCATCATCGGTAGCGCGGCCGGTTCGGGCGGTTCGCCCGGAGCAACCGGCGACAGCATCGGCTCAGGGATCGCTACTGCTCTTCTGCTGCTTGGAATCCTGACCGTGCTCGTGGGGCTGCTTGGACTCGTCTTGCTGCGGCCGCTCGTCGCACCTGTCGGCAAGATCCTGCCGGCCCAAACCGGCCAGGTCGACAATCTGGTCGAGATCCGCCGGGTGCACCCGGCGTTCGTGATCGCCGTGCAGCACCATCAGCAGATGCGCGCGGCGCAATACATGCCCGCGCCGCCACCTCCAATTTTGCCGGGATCGAAGTAAACTTTGGCCGTGCCCACCTCCAAGCGATTAAACGTTGCTGTCGTCGGCGCGACCGGGATGGTCGGAAACGAGATGCTGCGCGTCCTCGCGCAGCGGCAGTTTCCGAGCGAACGCGTAATCGCCCTCGCGTCCGAGCGGTCGAAGGGTTTGACCGTGCCGTACAACGGCAATTCGCTGAAGGTCGAGGAGCTCAGCGAGGCGGCGTTCAAGGGGATCGACGTCGCGCTTTTCGCGGCGAGCGGCGACATCGCTTTGATGTACGGCCCTGTGGCGGCGGAGTCCGGCGCACTCGTTATCGACAACAGCTCGGCATGGCGCATGAAGGAAAACGTGCCGCTGGTCGTGCCCGAGGTGAACGGCGATGACATCCGCGACAACGAGGGCATCATCGCCAACCCGAACTGCTGCGCCATTCCCCTGACGGTCGCCCTGAACCCGTTGAAGAAAACGGCCGGTCTCGAGCGCGTCCTGGTATCCACCTACCAATCGGCATCAGGTGCCGGCCGAGCCTTGGTGGACGAGCTGGAGGAGCAGACGAAGGCAATCGCCGAAGGCAAGGAACCGCCGGTCGCTGCATATCCATACCAGCTCGCGTACAACGTCGTGCCCGGCGGGTGGCGTCTGGAGGCGGACGGCTACAACGAGGAAGAGGTCAAGATCGTCAACGAGACTCGCAAAATCCTTCACGATCCCGAATTGCGCATCACGGCGACGTGCGTGCGTGTGCCGGTCCCGATCGGGCACGGAGAATCGGTTTTCATCGAGACGACCGAGAAGATCACGGCCGATGATGCGCGCACGCTGCTCGGCAACGCCCCGGGCATCGTGGTGCAAGACGATCCGCACGCCCGGATTTATCCGACGCCGCACGACGTCGCGGGCAAGGATGAGGTGTATATCGGAAGGATTCGCGAGGACGCCTCGACGCGGCACGGCCTGCTGCTGTGGATCGTGTCCGACAACTTGCGCAAGGGCGCGGCGCTGAACGCCGTCCAGATCGCCGAGCAAGCAATCGAGTTAGGAGCATTGGGAGCAGTGAAGACATGAGCCAAGTCATTGGACGCCTGCTGACCGCCATGGTCACGCCCTTCAAGGCCGACGGGTCCGTCGACTACAAGGCCGCCGGAGAGCTGGCCGCGATGCTGGTCGCCGACGGCTCGGAGGGCGTCGTCGTTTCCGGCACAACCGGAGAATCGCCGAGCCTCACCGACGCCGAGAAGATCGAGCTCGTGCGGACCGTCAAAGGTGCGATTCCCGGCAAGAACGTCGTCGCCGGCACGGGCAGCAACGATACGCATCACTCGGTCGAGCTCTCCAGGCTTGCGATGAAGGCCGGCGCGGACGCTTTGCTCGCTGTCGTGCCCTACTACAACAAGCCGCCCCAGGAAGGCATGTATCAGCACTTCAAGGCGATCTCGGAGGTCGGCCCGACGATCATGTACAACATCCAGGGCCGCACGGGGATCAACATGACCGCCGCGACCACGCTGCGCTGCGCCGAGCTTCCGGGCATCATCGGGGTCAAGGAAGCCAGCGGTGACCTGGACCAGATCGGCCTGGTCTGTGCGGGCAAGCCAGACGGTTTCCTGGTCTGGAGCGGCGACGACAGCTGGACGCTGCCGGTGCTCGCGGTCGGCGGTTACGGAGTGATCTGCGTGGTTTCACACATCGCGGGTCGATCAATGGCGAAGTTGATCGCCGCGCACAGCAAAGGCGACAACGAGATCGCCCAGGACATCCACCATGGGCTGCTCCCCGTGATCAAGGCGCTGATGACGACCGCTGCAAACCCGGTGCCGATCAAGTCGGTGCTGAACGAGATGGGATTCCGCGCCGGACCCTTCCGGCTACCACTGGTGCCCCTCACCGACGAACAGCAGAAGTCGGTGATGAAAACAATCCGCGACGCGGGCGAATACATCACGTTCGCCAAGCCTGGAGTGAAAGTCGCTTAGCGCCCCCTCCGAGCTAAGGGAGCTGTCGAGGAAGTCATCGACGGATCTTCGGCGCCCATGCAGCCCACTTCCCCCGGAGGGGGCCCCAGTAGGTCCTGCGCTGCTCGCTTACGAATTTCAAATGCGCTCGCTGCGCTGCTCGTCGCTTCGCCCGAATCTGGACCACCTGGATCACCGAATCTCTCGCCGATGATCCCCGACAGCTCCCTGCTCGCGCTACACGAGGTCATACGGTC
>DASPYE010000139.1:0-11739 GCA_035636935.1 Candidatus Dormiibacterota bacterium
GTGATTCTCTTGAACGACTCGGCGTACTGGTAGCCGCCCTTCTTGCCCACATCGCGGTGGCGCTTGCGCATGAACTTCTCGACGTCCCACTCGCGGCCCGGCTTGGCGAGCTGGCTCTTGTGCTTGCGCAGCGCTTCGATCTTCCGGTCGAGCGTCGGCGTGATGTCGACGAGGTAGTCGCCCTGGGTCCAGAACGGGATCCAGACCTCTTTGACCTCGTGCGGCTGAAACCCCTCTTTGAGCAATGAGCGGAAAGCCCGCGGGTTGCGCGAGTCCGGATAGACGGCCGCCATCGTCGCTTCACCGACGGCGAGGTGGTCGGGGTGCGACCCACCCATCGGAGCGTCAAGCACCCGGCCCGGGATGTGCGTGATGACCAGCTCTGGCTTGTACTTGCGGATCATCCGCACGATGTCGCGACGCAGCCTCAGGTCGGGCGAGAGGTGGCCGTCCTTGTAGCCGAGGAACTCGACCCGCTTCACACCCAGAACCCTCGCCGCGGCACGCTGCTCCTTGACACGGATCGCAATCAGCTCGGAGTCCTTCTGCGTCGGGTCCTCTCCGCCCTGCCTCCCGTCCGTGACGATGACGTACGTGACCTCGGCCCCGCTGTCCGCCAGCCGGGCGATCGCGCCCCCGGCGCCAAAGTCGGGGTCGTCGGGATGCGCCGAGACCATCATCACGCGTTGGAACTTGGGCAACCGTCCGTTGCTGCGCGCTGTCGCCATGTGAAAAGAGGTTAGTGAGTCGGCCTCCCCTAGTGCTTGGCCCTGGCCGGGGCGTTGAGCGAGACGAGCGGGATGGCAGCCTGGATCGGGGCCCACAACGCCTCCAGCTGCTGGGCCGTCAGTCGCGTCCGGATGGCGATCACCCGACCTCCAAAAGCAGCGGTCTTGACCGCCGCCCATCCCCCGTTCCCTGCCAATCGCATAGGCACCGTGACGACCGCCGCGAGCGCGGCAACCTCTTCGCCGGCTCGGGCGCCGCCGTCGGCGACGGCCCGGGAAAGAGCCGCCGAAAGCTCATCGTCGAGCTGCCACGTCTTGGCGAGGATGGCGCACTGGCTCGCGCCCAGGCGCCCCACCGCGGTCACGTAGCGCGACACCATCGCCCCCAATGAGCGCGGGTTCGTGACCGGTATCGCGGAGGCGAAAGGCGCGTAGGAAGCGGCGAACTTGATCGGGGTGAGGTGATGGCGGTGGACCAGCGCCGACACGGCGTGCCACGCCGCCACGGCCTCGTCGTCAGAGCGGCCGCCGAAGAAGTCGATCAACGCCGTGCCGGCGTTGACCAGCGGCGCTACCGCCTCTTCGTTGGCGTCGGGAGCAGCAGCCGCGACGCGGTTCCAATCCCCCTTGTCGAGCGAGGCGACCTTGTGCGCAAAGCCGCCTCCGTTGAGCCCTTCGAACGCGATCGTCGGCTCGAACGGGACGAGGACCTGACGGATCTGCTCGAGGTTGGCGTGATGGTGTGACTCGAGCGCGAAACTGGCACGCTCGACCGCGACGAACGCGCGGCAGCGCAAGTAGTTGTCGAGGTCGCGCGTGCCGTCCAGCATCGCGAGGATCGACCGGACAACTCCGGCCGGCTCGGCTGCACCCTCCCGCGTGACGCTCGCCACAAGCTTGCGGCGGTCGAGCACGCGCAGCCACTGGATCGCGGACAGCTCTGAGATGCCCCTGATGAAAGCGGCCACCTCAGCATGGTTGGGTCCATATGGCGCCGGGGCCTTCGCCGCCGAGGCAGGTGCGACCCTGCCCCGGGGCGGCCTGGTGATCGTCTTGATCGCGCTGTTCACCGCGGAGCGCACGCGTTCGGCCGCCGGCACCTGTTCCTCCACCTGGCTGAGGGATGCAAGCGGGATCACCGGTTCGAGCGGAGTCCAGAGCTCTACGACCTCCTGAATGGAAAGGTCGCCGGAAGCGCCGAGCACCCGCCCGCCATGCACCAGCGTTCTCACCGCCGACCACCCCTCGTCGCCCGTCAGCTGGTTCGGGATCAGCGAGAGCGCGCCAATCGCAACCGCTTCTTCGCTCCTCACGTGCCGGTTCTTGGCCACAGCCTGAAGCAAGATGCGCGAGGCGCCGGGCTCGATCCGCCAGCGCTTGGCCAGGGCGAGCAACTGCTCCATGCTCAGTCCGTCGAGCTTGGCGATGAAGCGCCGCGTCAATGGATCGAGCACGTCCGAACCCGACAGCGGAATCACCGCCGCGAATGGCGCGTAGTGGACGGCGAACTTGAGAGATGGCAGCTGCGACCGCATGACCAGCGCCGTCATCGCCTGCCACGCGGCGACCTGCTTTTCCTCGCTTTTCTTCACGAGGGTGTCGAAGAGCACCTCGCCCGCCCTGGCCATCGGCTCGGAGATGCGCGTGTCGCTGCTGCGGATCGCGGCCTGGATCGAGCGCGCCGAGTCAGGCGAGCCGCCGCCTTCCTTGCTGACCGAGCCTACGAGGCGGCGGGTGGCGAGGACCTCCCGCCACTGCCAAGGCGTCAGGTGGGCGGCGGCGACGATGAAGGCCTCAACTTCCGCCGTGTGCGGGCCAAACCGGTGAGAGGCATCGTCGTTGGCCCTTTGAATGCGGCCGAGCAGACCATGGGAGGCGGGCGCCACGGCCATATTCTCAGCGCATCACCGCCGGCTTAAGCCTCCTTAAACGGTCTCGACCTTCAGGAGGTTTGTCTGGCCCGGACGGCCGACCGGAACACCCGCGACGACCACCACGCGATCGCCCGGGCGGACCATGCCGCTCTGCACAGCGGCCTCGGTCGCGTTCGCGATCATCTCGTCGGTATCCCGCCCGGGGCTGACCAGCAGCGGAACGACCCCCGAATACAGCGCGGTGCGCCGAAGCACCTCCGGATGCGGGCTCGCGGCGATGATCGGCACCCCCGGGCGCGCCTTGCTGCAACGGAGGGCGGTGGTGCCCGATTCGGTGAAGGCGATGATGACCCGCGCCTGCAGCTCGGCGGCGGTGGACGCAGCGGCGTGCGCGATCGCGCTGCCGACCTGGCCAGGCTCGCGCCAGAACTGGCGCGCCCGCTCGTACGCCGGGTGCTTTTGCGCCGCCTGGCAGATCCGGGCCATCGCGCGCACAGCCTCCACAGGGTGCGCGCCGATCGAGGTCTCCTGCGAGAGCATCACAGCGTCGGTGCCGTCCCAGATTGCGTTGGCGACGTCAGATGCCTCGGCGCGTGTGGGGCGGTTCGAGGTGACCATGGACTCGAGCATCTCGGTCGCCGTGATGACTGGCACGCCGGCGCGGTTGGCGTGGTCGATAAGGTCCTTCTGCACCGCGGGCAGCTCGCCGAGCTTGAGCTCGACGCCGAGGTCGCCCCGCGCGACCATGACCGCGTCCGCGACCTCGAGGATCTTGGCGAGATTGCGGATCGCCTCGAGCTTTTCGAGCTTGGCGATCACGGGGATGGAGCGATTCATCCCGGTGACGTGCTGCTGGCACTCGATGACGTCTTCCGGTCGGCGCACGAACGATAGGGCGAGGTAGTCGACCTCGAGCTCCACAGCTAGCTTGAGGTCCTCGATGTCTTTTTCGGTGAGCGCGGGAAGCGGAAGCGGCCGGCCGGGAACGCTGATCCCCTTGCGGGCGCCCAGCAGTCCGCCGCGGACGATGGACGCCTCCGCCCGCGCGTCGTTCACCGTACGGACGGCGAGCTCGATCCTGCCGTCGTCGAGGAGAACCCGATCTCCAGGCCGCAACGCCTGCACCAATTCCAGGTGGGATACCTGCACCACCTCCCCACCTTGGGAGGGTGCGGCAAAGCCGCTGGACGGCGCATGCGGGCCGGCACCGACCAGGACGACCGATCGTCCGCGCACCAGCCGCTGGAACGTGCCCTCGACCGGGCCTGTCCGGATCTTCGGACCCTGCAGGTCGCCCAACAGCGCGACGGGCCGGCCGGCATCGTCGGCCGCCTCGCGCACCGCCTTCGCTGCGGCGCGATGTGTTTCGGGGTCGCCGTGCGAGAAGTTGAGTCGCGCGACATCCATGCCGGCCTGCACCATCGCTCGCATCACTTGCGGCGACGCGCTCGACGGCCCGATCGTGCACACGATCCGCGTGCGGCGAACCATGTTCATTGGTAGCGCTGGACCCGACGTGTCATCTCCCGGTCCGCGTCGTCGACGCGTCGCTCGAGCTCGAGCGCGCTGATCACCGCGCCGCCCATTCCGCGCACGAGATCGCGCTGAAATCGATCCGACGTGGCGACGGTGATCACGTCCGCCGTCTGGCTCGCCTGGTAGGCGAGCCTCTCGATCGAGTGATCGGCGGAATGTCCCTTGCGGGTGAAAATCACGCGCACGCCGTCGACGGTCTCCTCCGAGTTCGACATCGCCTTTGAGTGATGCGCGTCGAAAACCACGGTCAGCTCTTCGCCGCTGATCATGCCGAGCACCGACAGTCGCTTGATGAGCTCGTCGCGCGCCGCCTCGAGCGAGGCGCTGGACAGCAACCGCTTGAGCGATGGCCACGCGTGAATCACGTTGTAACCGTCGACGATCAGCCTCTGCACGCGACTACATGAATCTCATGTTGAGCTGGCCGATGAAGACCAGGCCGGGGTCGATGCCGGCGAGAGCCGTGAGCTGAAACACGGCCCCGAAGAACGCCTGCCTAATGGGCGCCACGAACCACAGGGCGATGAAAACCCCGTAGATCGCAAGCATGCTGTAGCGCATCGCGGCGAACTGGATCGAAGACGGCAGCCACGGCCGGATGATCCCGAAGCCGTCGAGCCCGGGCACCGGGATCAGATTGAGGACGACCGCGAGAAACATGAAGAATCCGAGCACGGCCAGCGCCGCAAAGAAGTTTCCCGACCCCGACGTGATCCAACCCGCCTGCTTTGCCACCCCGAAGGTCACCGCGATGAGGAGGCCGCACACAGCCGTCCCCACCGGGCCGGCGATCGAGACGGCCGCGCTCCAGGCCCGGGTGCGTAAGGCGGAATGGTTGATGTAGACCGCGCCGCCGGGCAGCGCGATGCCACCGATCAAAAGAAAGATGACCGGCAGGACCAGGCTCATCGTCAGGTTTGTGTAGCGGAGCGGGTTCAGCGACAGGTAGCCGGCGCCGACCACCGATCGGTCGCCGCCGAGGTAGGCCACCAACGCGTGGCCGAACTCGTGGATGCAAAGCGACATGATCCATCCGCCGACCACGAAAAGGAGCGTCCACAGCGGGATGAAGCGCGGCAGGAAGTTCGCCCAGAGCAACACGCCGGAAATCGCGGTCGCGCCAGCGATGCCGATGAACACCGGACTGATGCCAAGGACACCGCGCAGCGAAGGCCAGGGTTGCCGCCGCAACGCGGCGTCGGGCCGTGAGGTGTCGCGGTAGTTGGGTACACCAGCGCGGGTTCCTGTCTGGAGATGCCGGCGGAGGTCATAAAGGGTGAGCCCCGCTTGCTGCAGCGGCCCCGACGTCGCCGGTGAGTCGCTGTACAGCATTGCAAGCAAGAGATGTATCGAATCGACCTGGTAGTGCCCCAGCACCTGCGCCTCGCGATTTGCGTTGACGAGCAGCTGGCGTAGCGTCAGAGCGTTCACGTCTGCGCCATTCGACTGGATCAGCGGCGCGATCGACTTCGGGTCGAACCCCATGGCACGGATCTCGGTGTCGGCCAGGTTGCCCGGGACCTGCAGCGTGGCGTTGAAAATATCGCTGGGCGCAACATGCATGGAGGCGCGCGCCGACGCGACCTTGACCGCGCGCTGCAGGATCTCGCGCGCGTCCCGCGTCAACACAATGTCCGCGGAGGCACCTTCCAGCTCATCGCTTGCGTCAGGCACCGCTTCAGTCTAGGAGGAGGTGGAGCGGGAGGCCCTCTGGCGCATGACCTCGTAGAGGATCGCGGCGGCGGCCGCAGACGAGTTGAAGCTCGCAATGTGGCCGGCGATCGGCAGCTTCACCCTGGCGTCACATCGCTCTTTGACCAGCCGATGCACGCCGGCGCCTTCGCTGCCTACGACGACACAGACCGGCTGGGTGAAATCGAAGTCCCATGCGTACTGCTCGCCGCGCGGGTCGAGCGCGACGCACCAGATCCCTGCCCGCTTGACCTCGACGATCGCCGACGGCAGTCCGGAGACGCGGGCGATCGCCAGCAGCTCGGTGGCACCAGAGCTCGCCTTGACCGCAACGGGCGACAGAGGAGCGCTGCGATGCTCGGGGACGAGCGCTCCGTCGCATCCTGCAACCTCCGCGCTGCGCAAGAT
The DNA here is from genome assembly GCA_035636935.1 of Candidatus Dormiibacterota bacterium. Classification (GTDB taxonomy): domain Bacteria; phylum Chloroflexota; class Dormibacteria; order Dormibacterales; family Dormibacteraceae; genus 40CM-4-65-16. The sequence goes on from DASPYE010000139.1 coordinate 6,239, forward strand.
CGCGCCCAAGTTCTGCGGGTCCATGATCGAATCGAGCGCGACGAGCATTGAAGGGTGGGTGTCAAGGAGCTGCTTCAGGGTCCACTCGCGGCGCGGCTTGAGCTCGGCGGCCACGCCCTGGTTGACCCCCGGCGCTATGTTGTCCAGGCGCGCCGCGGGCACGACCTCGACCCGCGACAGCTTCGCGAGCTCCTCGAGCCGCGGGTCGTGGCCAAGCCCGGCGGCCTGATAGACCTTCAGCACGCGGCCCGCGCGCGCGGCTTCGAGCACCGCGTTTCGGCCGTGAATCAGCTGCCCCACAAAATCACCCGCCTGGCGCGACGCGACGCCAACGGACTCCTTCTTTGGAGTCCTCCAGTACGATCCCGTGGACGCGGAGGTCGTCGCGAATCCGGTCTGCTTTCGCGAAGTCGCGGGCTCGGCGGGCGTCCTCCCGCTCGGCGATCAACCGCTCGACCTCGTCGGCCAGACCGGGCTCCTGGGCGCGGATCACATCGAGGTGCGCATCGACGTCATCGAGCATCGCTTGCAGCGAAGCCTTGTTGAGCGGTCCGAGGCGACCGGCGTCCAGTGCTGCGTTCGCTTCGCGGATCAGGTCGAAAACCAATCCGACGCCCTGCGGCAGATTGAGGTCGTCATCGAGCGCGGCGCGATACGCGGCGCGGACGTCGGCGGTGCGCTGGGCCAGCTGGGCGTCGTCGGTCGCGCCGGGAGGTGTGCGGCGCACGCGGTCGGCAAACTCGCGCAAGCGGCGTACCTGCTCGCCCGCGGCGTGAAGCGCCTCTGAGCTGAGGTGGACGCGCGAGCGATAGTGCGCGTTGGCGATCAGGAAGAAACGGATCGCCAGCGGATCGTGGCCCGCGCCAACCAGGTCGCGGAGCGTCGTGAAGCCACCGGCGCTCTTCGACATCTTCTCCCCAGTCGCGTCGGCGAGAAACTCCGAGTGCAGCCACACGCGCGCAAATTGCTTGTGGTTGGCGGCTTCGGATTGCGCGATCTCGTTCTCGTGATGCGGGAAGGTGAGGTCCACGCCACCAGCGTGGATGTCGAGGGTGTCGCCCAGGTACCGCTTGCTCATCGCCGAGCATTCGATGTGCCAGCCGGGACGTCCGCGGCCGAACGGTGCGTCCCACACCGCACCGAGCTTCTCGTCCGCCGGCTGCGGCTTCTTCCACAGTGCGAAATCGCTCACAGACTCTTTGTCGTATTTGTCGGTCGCGACCCGAGCGCCGGCCTTGAGCCCGGCGCGGTCCAGGTGAGACAGGGCGCCGTACGCGGGAAAACTTGCGATTCGAAAGTACACGTCCCCGTCGGCGACGTACGCGTTCTCATGCGCGATGAGCGTGGAGATCATGTCGACCATTTCCGGGATGTGCTCGGTGGCGCGCGGGTAGTGCTCGGCGGGTTCGGCGCGGAGCGTCGCCATGTCCTCGAAGAACGCCGCGGCGTACGGCGCCACATACTCGACGATCGTGGTTTCCGCGTGCATCGCCTGGTCGAGGATGCGGTCGTCGATGTCGGTGAGGTTCATCACATGCGTAACCCGGTAGCCCGTGACGCGCAGGTGGCGCCGCACCAGGTCGTAGAAAAGGAATGCGCGCAAGTTGCCCACGTGCGCGTAGTGCCACACGGTCGGACCGCACGTGTAAATGCGGACGTGATCTTTCTCGAGCGGAACGAAATCGTCCTTCGTGCCGGTCAGCGTGTTGTGGAGTCGCAGCTTCACGAGATAAGTGTCGCCTAACCGAATTCCGGCACTTTCATGCCCAAAGGAGCAGGAAACGCCAATGGATTGCGAACTTTTCCGCCAGGCGCCGGCGAATCAGGTCTCGTCGATTGTCGCGACTGCTTGCGCGGCGATGCCAGAGCCGTGGCCGATCGCGCCCAGACCCTCTGGCGACTTGCCCTTCACATTCACGTCGACCGTGCCGAGTCGACTCGCGAGGTTCGAGTTCATGGCCGCGAGATGTGAATGGAGGCGGGGCTCCTGGGCGATCACGATGCAGTCGACATTGACGACTCGATAGCCGGCCTGGTTCAGCATGGCGACCGATCTCTCGAGCATGCGGAGGCTCGAAGCATTCTTGAACTGAGGATCGTCCGCCGGAAAGTGCGTGCCGATGTCACCCAGTCCGGCTGCGCCGAGGAGCGCGTCGATCACTGCGTGAGTCAGCACGTCAGCGTCGGAGTATCCGTCCAGCCCGGTCGGGTGCTCGATTCGCACGCCGCCGAGCACGAGCGGACGCCCCGCCACCAGCGCGTGGACGTCGTAGCCGATGCCGACCCTCACCGGCCTACTGTCTCGTGCTCCCGGATCAGAGCCTCCACCACCTCGAGGTCCTCGGGGGTCGTCAGCTTGATATTGGCGGGTTCGCCGGGCACGACCGTGACCGCGTGACCCGTCGCCGCGACCAGCTGGGCATCGTCGTCACCGACCAGGCCCGCGTCCGCCGCCTCCCGGTGCGCTCGGGCAAGCAGCTCGTGCGAAAAGCCTTGGGGCGTCTGCGCGAGCACGATCCGCGAGCGATCGAGGCTTTCGACCAGCCGGTTTCCCTCCACGCGCTTGACAGCGTCGCGCGGCGAGATCGCTGGAAACGCGGCACCAGACTCCATCGCCGCCGCCAGCACTCGACGCACGAGGGCCGCCGTGGCGAGCGGCCGCGCCGCGTCGTGCACGAGCACATAGTCACAGTCGCCCAGCGCCGCCAGCCCTGCCTTCACCGAATCCTGCCTGCTCTCGCCGCCGGCTTTCACCACGACCGGCTTGCGGGGATGCAGCGCCTCGACCTCGCGTTCCGCATTCTCGAGCCGGCTGGGCGGGCCGACGACGACGATCCGATCGACCTCGTCGAGAGCGAGAAAGAGTTCCAGCACCCGAGCCAGGGTGGTACGGCCATTGAGGCGCACGAGAGCCTTGCTTCCGCGCCCCAGCCGCGAGCCGGTGCCGGCCGCCGCGACGATCGCGCCTACTGTCGGCACCTAAGCTGACTCCTCGCGCGGCTTGACCCGGCTCGGAGACCTGCGCGAATCGGCGTTCAGAGGCTCGGCGAAGATCATCCGGCCGGCCGATGTCTGGATGACCGAAGTGACGACCGCTGTGATCGTCTGGTTGAGGAGGCGACGCCCGTTCTGGATGACCACCATCGTGCCGTCGTCCAGGCTGCCTACGCCCTGGCCCGGCTCTTTGCCTTCGCGGGCGACGGTGACGACGATCTCCTCGCCGGGGATGGCGACCGGGCGCATGGCCTGCGCCAGCTCGTTCAGGTTGAGCACCGCCACGCCTTCCAGGCGCGCGATGCGGTTGAGGTTGAAGTCGTTGGTCATGATCGCCCAGCTCTTGCGCTTGGCAGTACGCACGAGGTGGGCGTCGATCTCGCCGTCGGGCGGCGTCTCGTCTTCGGTGACCTGAAGGTTGATCGCCGGTTCCTTCTGCATGTCGGTCAGCACCTCCAGGCCTCGCCTGCCGCGACGGCGCCGGGTGACATCCGCCGAGTCGGCGACCTGCTGCAGCTCGCGCAACACGGAGCTGAGGATGACTAGAGGCATGTCGACGAAGCCGGTCTTTGCGATGTCCAGGATGCGGCCGTCGATGATGACCGACGTGTCCAGGAGCACGCCAGGCAGGCGATGCGTGTCGAGCTCGGCCTTGCCGCCACCAAAGAACAGCGCGCTGAGCTCGGTGCGGCGCGTGAGCCCGACTGAGGCCCCTTGCGCTCCGAGCAGAAGGGCAAGCACGAGCGAGAGCGGGTATCCGTAGGGAAGGTCGCGCACGAAGAAACCGATCAAGAGAGCGATCACCAGACCGACGACCATACCCAGGAGCCCACTCAGCAGGTCCGGCAGCGGGGTGCTCGTAAGCCGGAAGTTGATCCCGCGCCAGCCGCCCAAGACATATGGCGTGCCGAGGTACGCGAAGATCAAACCTTCGAGCGTGGTCAGCCCGATGATCGCCCAGCCCGGGTGGGCGCTGGTGCCCAGGCCCCGGACCATGAAATAACCGAGCAAGAAACCACCGACCACCCCGAGCCCCGCCCCTGCCCATCGGGCGAGATACTCGGAACGCTTCACGGGTTACCTCCTCAAGAGACCGACAGACCGGCCTCCTTTATGAATGCGCCGGACTGAATAGGTGAAGGAAATGCGGCGGAGAGCGCCTCCGCCACGGTCCGGACCTCGACCACGTCGAGGCCGGAAGGCCGACCGGCACGCGAGCCGGCCGGAATCAACGCACGCGTGAGGCCATGACGAGCCGCCTCCTGGAGGCGGCGCTCGAGGTGCCCCACGCGACGCACCTCGCCCGACAATCCCAGCTCTCCGATCACGAGCAGGCCGTCCGGCATGGGCCTGTCCTTTTCGTTGCTGATGATCGACAGGGCGAGACCGAGGTCGGCGGCCGGCTCCGTGATCCGGATGCCACCCGCCACGCTGACGAAAACATCGGACTTGCCGAAAGAAACCTGGATCCGTTTTTCGAGCACCGCCAGGATCATGTGCAGGCGGTTGACGTCGATGCCGTTCGCGACCCGGCGCAGCATCGTGTGCTCGTTCTTGTTGACAAGGCTCTGCACCTCGACCAGGAGCGGCCTGGTGCCCTCGAGCACCGACACGATGACCGTCCCCGGGGCGGCCTGGGCGACGCCGGCGAGGATCGCCGACGAGGGGTCGGGCACCTCCTCCATGCCGAGCTCCCCCATGGCGAAGACGCCGATCTCCTCGGCCGAGCCGAAGCGGTTCTTGGTCGCCCGAAGCAGGCGCAGCTCCTGGCGCCGGTCGCCTTCGAGGTACAGCACGGTGTCAACGATATGCTCCAGGACCCTGGGTCCAGCGATCGAACCGTCTTTCGTGACGTGCCCCACGAGGAAGACCGGGACGTTGATCTCCTTGGCCAGCCGCATCAGCCTGGCGGCCGACTCGCGAACCTGGGTCACGCTGCCGGCGCTCCCTTCGAAGCCGGCGTCGGTCACCGTCTGGATGGAGTCGATGATCGCCAGCAGCGGGGCCTCGGCACGGATCGCCTCGCAGATGGCGTCGAGGTCGTTCTCGGCGAGGAGCAGGATGCCCGGCTCGAGGGCGCTCAGGCGTTCGGCCCGCATCCGTACCTGCTGGCCGGACTCCTCGCCCGAGACATAGAGGACCTTGCCGCGCTTGGCCACCTGGGCGGCGGCGTGCATCAAAAGTGTCGACTTGCCGACCCCGGGCTCACCGCCGATCAGGACGAGACTGCCCGGGACGACGCCTCCACCGAGCACCCGGTTGAGCTCGCCCCAAGCCAGCTTGGTCCGTGGCGAGTCTTCAGGGGCGATCTCGCTGAGAGGCATTGCCCGCGCCGGCTGCACCGGACGCGTCCTGGAGTCCTTGGCCGCCTTCCGGACCTGGTACTCCTGGAGCGTGTTCCACGCGCGACAGTGCGGGCACTGGCCGGCCCAACGGAGGCTCTCGCCGCCGCACTCGGTGCAGACGAAGGTGATGGTCGACTTGGGCATGGAGAGACTGTACCCAGG
>DASPYE010000140.1:0-1781 GCA_035636935.1 Candidatus Dormiibacterota bacterium
TACTACCGGGACCGGGCGCTCTGTCTGACGCTCGGCATGACGCCGACGGAAATGCTGCTCGCCGCCGTCGGCGCCGCCGACGACCCGAACTCCGGCGGCCGGCAGATGCCGTCCCACTGGGGTCACAAGCAGCTGAACATCGTCAGCCAATCGAGCCCGACGGGAACGCAGTTCCTGCAAGCCGTTGGGTGTGCCGAAGCCTGGCTCCGCTATGACCGCAGCGACCTGAAGGACAAGCCGATCCATGGTGACGAAATCGTCTACTGCTCCGCTGGCGACGGCACTACGAGTGAAGGCGAATGGTGGGAAGCGCTGAACAGCGCCAGCAATCTGAAGCTGCCGGTGCTGTTTTTGATCGAAGACAACAAATATGCGATCTCGGTGCCCATCGAGGTGCAGACCGCCGGCGGGTCCGTGTCGAAGCTCGTCGCGAACTTCCCGAATCTGCTCATCGAGGAAGTCGATGGCTGCGATCCGATCGCGTCGCATGCTGCCCTCTCCCGCGCCGCGGAATGGTGCCGGCAGCGCAAGGGCCCCGCGCTCGTGCACGCCCACGTGATTCGCCCCTACTCGCACTCCCTGTCCGACGACGAGATCCTCTACAAGCCGCCGCGCGAGCGTGAAGAAGAAGCCAAACGCGACGCCGTGACGGCCTTCCCGAAGCGACTCATCGAGGAGGGTGTTGCCACCGAGGCTGAGATTGAGGCGATCAAGGCGCAAGCCGAAGAAGAGATCCAGGTCGCCACCGACATGGCGCTCGCCTCGCCCCAGCCCAAGCCCGAAACCGCCCTCCAGTGGGTGTATTCGCCCGACGTCGATCCTACCTCCGAGCAATTCGATACCGAGGACGATCCGCACTTCACCGGCGAGCCGACCACCATGGTGGACCTGCTCAACGCCTGCATGAAAGACGAGATGGCGCGCGATCCGCGCATTCTCGTCTTTGGCGAAGACGTCGCCGACGTCAGCCGCGAGCAATACCTGAAGGAAGTGAAGGGTAAGGGGGGCGTCTTCAAAGTCACCTGGGGGCTGCAGCGCCAGTTCGGCAGCGACCGCGTGTACAACTCACCCCTGGCCGAAGCAAACATCATTGGCCGAGCCGTCGGGCTTGCGACCAGGGGCCTCAAGCCCGTCGTGGAAATCCAGTTCTTCGACTACATCTGGCCGGCCTATCATCAGCTTCGCAACGAGCTCGCGACCATACGCTGGCGGTCCGCCAATGCGTTCAGCGCGCCGGTCGTGGTGCGCGTGACGTACGGCGGCTACCTGAAGGGTGGGTCCGTCTATCATTCGCAGACTGGCGCTGTGGTCTTTACGTCGGTTCCTGGGCTGCGGGTCATTTGTCCGTCCACCGCCCTGGATGCGAACGGGCTGCTGCGCACCGCCATCCGCTCCGACGACCCCGTCATCTTCCTCGAACACAAACACCTCTACCGCCAGACCTACAACAAAGCCCCGAATCCCGGCCCGAACTTCATGATCCCGTTCGGGAAAGCGAAGGTCGTACGGGAAGGGACGGCCCTGACCGTCGTGACGTACGGCGCTGTCGTGCAGCGCACACTCGTCGCCGCCAAGGAGCTCGAGGAGAAGGACAGTGTGAGTGTCGAGGTGATCGATCTCCGGTCATTGTCGCCGGTGGACTGGGAGACGATCGAGGCGTCGATTCGAAAGACCAACAAGGTGATCGTCGCTTACGAAGATGCGCTCTCCTGGGGCTACGGCGCCGAGATCGCGGCCGGGATCGCCGATCGTTGCTTCCCCTGGCTCGACGCGCCAGTGAA
>DASPYE010000141.1:0-9714 GCA_035636935.1 Candidatus Dormiibacterota bacterium
CGCTGGATCGTGTCCCTCACCTCATCGGCGAGCGCCATCACCTGGTGCTGGTCATCCGCGTCGTTGAGCGAAAGGTCGGACACGTCGATCGGCGCGTGAAATTGGATCCGCCACTTGCTCGGCAGGGGAATCATCCCCAGTGGGCCGAGCCAGGGCCAGAACGGCGTCACCGGGAAATACGGCAGGCCCAGCAGCCTGGCCACCGGCCGGAGGTCACCGACCATCGGGTAGATCTCCTCCGATCCGACGACCGAGACCGGGATGATCGGCGCCCGCGCCCGGATTGCCGTCGCGACGAAGCCGCCGCGCCCGAAGCGGCGGAGCCGGTAGCGATCGCGAAAGCTCTTGCCCGTGCCGCGCGTGCCCTCGGGAAACACCAGGACCAGCTCGTCCCGCTCCAGGAGCCGGCGCGTGTCATCGGGATGGCCAACGGCCTGGCCCGTTCTCCGAAGGAACCAGCTCATCACCGGCATGCCCATGAACTGGCTCGCCACCAAAGCGCGGACATGCCGCGGATGGGAATGCTCCGAGAAGACCGCGGTCTTGATCATCGTTCCGTCCCATGGGAGGACCCCCGCGTGGTTGGCAACCAGTAGCGCACGGCCTGTCGCCGGCACATGCTCGACGCCGGCGGTCTCGACCCGCCAGTAGTCGCGATAAAGCGACTTGAAGACGGTGATGAAGGACTCCGTCCACTGCGCGTCAAATCCAAAATCGTCGACTGCGTAGTTCGCACCCCGTCGGGCCAGCTCGCGCTGCTGATAGATGAACTGGACCACCTCCATGATCCGGTTCATGTCGAGGACCTCACGACCCGTGATCTCGCGCAAGCGAGTGGAGAGTCCGCTGAGGGTCTGGAGCAGGTAAACCGGCGCCTGGCGCTGCAGCCGCCGGATCGGTTTCGGCAGCCGGAAACCTTGGGGCGGCGGCGCCAGGATCTCCGCCTTGCGGCTGGTGCGGCGCCTTTGCCGCGGCGTTGTTTCGGCGATCAATTCTTCTGACTCAAGAGGTTGCGTTCGCGGCGGCGGCGCTGCTGGAGATAGACCTGGAGCTCGTACTCCTGCGGCGGCGAAGGGGCCTCGATGAGCTCGACCTGCTTGCCGACAGCGAGCGCGTCCATCGCCTGTCGCGAGCTGTACGAAGGCTTCCATGCGAACGAAGACGCGAGACGTGAACAGTCCATCACGGAGCCAAAGGCCATGATGTCGGCGAGATGCGCGGGCAGGTCGATGCCGGCGAACATCCTGAGCGCGAGCCTGGCGAACCAACGTCCATACGGTGGAAGGATCGGAGCGGGGCTGCCACCCATCACGCCGATCGCCTGACTCAAGAGCACCACCCCCTCACCAGCTACGTTGAAGATGCCAGGGTGATGGCCCATGGTCGCGCGGACGATGGCCTCGACCGCATCGTCCTCATGCATTAGCTGCAGCCGGGGATCGAAGCCCGCGAAAGTCGGCACGATTGGCAGTGACAGATAGCGCGCGAGCCTCGTGCCCTCGCTGACGCGCAACCCCAGCCGGAGGACCGTTGGGTCGCAGCTCTCGTTGCGAAGGGTGTACTCGCTTACAAGCTGTTCCATCTCGAGCAGGTCGCGCGTAAGGCCGGAGGCGCCCTTGTCGAAGTTCACCATGTCCTCGGAGAAGAACGACGGGTCGTTCGGGCCCGCGCCGTAGATGGCCTGGCTGGATTTGACCACCAGCCGGCGGACCGCGCTGGACGGGGCGGCGCACCCGACGAGCACGTTCATCGTCCCGATCACATTGGTCTCATGGACCGACCGCGAGTCGTGCGGAGAGTCGATCAGCACTGCGAGATGAACGACCGTGTCGATCCTCAGCTGCCTGATCAACTTGCCGATGACGGAAAGACGCGTGTCCGCGTGGACGAAGTCCATCTCCTCGAGCGCGCTGATCGGGTCGGCGACGTCGCATCCGAACAAGGCGGGGACCTGGGTCGCGAGCCTGCGCGCTACCTCCGCGCCGAGAGGGTTGGAGACGCCGGTGACGAGGACACGATGGGGACGGAAGGGAGTCACTAACTCCCGATTATGGATAGATACCCCGGACCGTCGTCGCGTTGGCCACCCGCTGCACCGCGAGGGCGTATGCCGCTGCCCGCATGTCCACCCGCTTGTTCACCGAGGTGTGGAGGATCTCGTAGAACGCGCGCGTGATCACGTGGTGCAGCTTGGTGTTGATCTCCTCCTCCTCCCAGAAGAAGGCCTGAAGGTCTTGCACCCACTCGAAATAGGAAACAATCACGCCGCCCGCGTTCGCGATGATGTCGGGGACGAGAAAGATTCCGCCTTCGTGAAGGATGGGGTCGGCCTCGGGCGAGACCGCGGCGTTGGCGCCCTCGGTGATCAGGCGCGCGCGTATCCCTCCCGCGTTGACTTCTGTGATCTGGTCCTGCACGGCGGCGGGGACGAGCACCGTGACGGGCAGCTGGAGGAGCTCGGCGTTGGTCACTGTGTCGGCCTTCTTGAAGCCGCTCACGCCGCCGCGCACCTGCCTGTGTTCGTCGAGCGCCGCAAGGTCGAGACCCTTGGGGTTGTAGACGCCGCCGCGTGAATCGCTGACCGCAACCACGTTCAGGCCGGCCTCGGAGAGTAGGCGTGTCGTCGACCGGCCGACCTGGCCGTACCCCTGCACGGCAACGGTCGGCGTCTCCTCGTCAATGTGCAGGTACTTGAGCGCCTCGAGCGTGAGGTATGTCGCTCCGCGACCCGGCGCCTCAACGCGGCCCTCTGAACCTCCGACGTCGACAGGCTTGCCCGTCACGGACGCGGTCACCGAGTGGCCTTGATGCATGGAGATGGTGTCCATGATCCAGGCCATGATCTGGGGGCTCGTTCCCATGTCAGGGGCGGGGATGTCCTTTTCCGGTCCGATCAGGATTGCGATCTCGGTCGCGTAGCGGCGGGTCAGGTGCTCGAGCTCATTCTGGCTCAGCTTGTGCGGATCGACCGCGACCGCGCCCTTCGACCCGCCATAGGGTATGCCGACGGCCGCGCACTTCCAGGTCATCAGCATCGCCAGTGCCTTGACAAGGTCGAGGTCGACGTCGGGGTGGTACCTGATCCCGCCCTTCGCGGGGCCGCGGCTGATGTTGTGCTGCACTCGCCAGCCGGTAAAGACATGGACCGAGCCGTCGTCCATGCGGACGGGAAAGTGCACTGTCAGCTCGCGCTTGACTTCGCGCAGGCTTAGCCGCGCGTCGTCGGATAGGCCGATGACGTCCGCTGCGGCGTCGAAGCGACGCTGGGCGGTCTGGAAGGCGGAAGCGCGGATTTCGACCGCCATGTAACGGCTTCCGATAGTAACTCTCGGGTGGCCCGAGGGCGCGCGGGGATGCATTCTCGAGCCGAGAATTGGCGCTGATGTCACCTCGCCGCCTCGCCAGCATCGCGCTCGTGGCGCTCGTCGCCCTGGCCACCGGCTTCGTGCTTGCAGATCAGATCCGGGCGCAGCTTCTCACCCCTTCCAACCAGGTCGCCCGCTATCAGGCGCTCCAGCGCAGCGTGCAGGAGCTCGAATCGACCAACGCCGGCTATCGGAGCCAGATCGCCCAGCTGCGCGACGATATCGACGCATTCGAGTCCGAGGCGGCGGCACGTTCGGCGACGACGCAGTCGCTGAAGAACCAGGTCGCCGACCTGCGCGCGCACGCCGGCCTGGTCGCGATGCACGGCCCCGGGATCGTGGTCAGGCTGCGCAACGGGGTCGCCGGGCCCGGGTCTGGCGGCGCGGCGGGTTACCTCGTGAACTTCCAGGATGTGCAGGACGTCGTCAACCTGCTCTATTTCCAGGACGCTGAGGGGATCGCCGTCAACGGTCGAAGGCTGACACCCCTGACCGCGTTTTCCGGCTCGGAGGGACAGATCGTGATCGACCAGGGACCGCCGCTCTCGTCGCCGATCACGGTGGCTGCGGTCGGTGATCGAAACCGGATGTCGGACGCCCTCGGCGACCAATCCTCCCTGCCGGACATCCGCGCCCGGGAGGTCCAGTTTCAGCTGCGGCTGAGCTTTACCGGCAGCCCGGACATCTCCCTGCCCGCCTACGACTCAAGCCTCCAGATCCCCAATGTCCACCCGGCCTAAGACCGCGCACACCACGCCCAGCCGCACTCGCGCGGTCGGTGTATGGCTGATCGCGTTGCTGGTGGCTCTCGTGGCAACGGTCCAGATCCGCAGCGAGGCCGAGGTCGCGCGAAGCCTCGTGGGTGTCGACGCGACGTCGCTCGCTTTCTTGATCGACGACCTGCATCGCGCCAACGACTCACTCAGCCTTGAGAAAGCCGATCTGACGCAGCGACGGGCGACGCTGCAGTCCGGCGGCGGCGGAGCCGCCGACCAGGTCCTGACGGATGAAGCTGTCCGGCTGCGCGCCCTGGAAGGCTTGGTCCGGGTCCACGGGCCCGGGATCGTGGTGGTGATCGATGCGAGCGGGCTCACGGCGCTCGACCTTCAGGACACGCTGAACAACCTGGCGGCGGGAGGCGCCGAGGCGATCGATGTCAACGACCGCCGCGTCGTCACCGGAGTGCCGATCGCCGAGATGAGCGACGGCGTGGCGGTAGATGGAGTGATCGTCGTTCCGCCGTGGAAGATCTCCGTGATCGGCGATGCCGGCCGGCTCTCCGGCGTCGCTGACCTGATGTCGCAGCAGCTGCGTGCCGACCGGCGGGTGCGGTCGGCTACCTATCGCGTGGAAACCGACGTCGTGATCCGCTCCGTGATCAGCGAGAAGCCTTTCGTCTACGCGGTCGCGTCACAGAACCGTTAGAGAGTCCTGCTCTTTTTAGCTGCGCCGTCAGGCGATCGAGGCGGTCGTTGATGCGATCGATGTCCCGACGCGTCGGGATGCGCAGTCTTTGGAGCGCGCGTTCGATCGCGTCGTCCGCCATCGTCTCCAGGCCTTCGCGCCGGCGTCCGACCTCGGTCCGTAAATCGGCAGACACGTTGAGCGTCTTCCTCACATAGTCCAGCAGTGCCTGGCCGCGATCGTGGAGCATCTCGCCGCCCGCACCGACGATTCGCGAAGGCCCGCGTTTCTCCTCCGACAGCACGATCTGAGAAAGGGTGACCTGCGTCAGGTCGCCGCCGTTGTCGCGGTCGACCACTTTGATTTCGTGGCCGTCGCGCACGAGCTGCGCGATTTGATCGAGCGTGATGTAACTGCTCGTGCGAGTGTCGTAGAGCTTGCGGTTTGCGTACTTCTTGATAAGGTGTCGTTCGGGGGCTGATGTCACGGGTGGCCCATTTTAACGCGGTGCGTTAATCGCTCCGCGCGGTTGGTTCATGGAGGTGCTGCATGGCAAAGAGGAAGCGCGCAACCAGGCGATCCGGCATTGTCGGGCGCGCGGTGAGCGCGGGCCGGCGGGCGCTGCGGGAAGCGGAGAAGCGTGTTCCGCCTGACCTCCGCCGTCAGGTCGAGCGGAGGATCAAAGACGCTGACAAGACGGCCCGCGCCGCGATCAAGCAGCTTCAGGCGCAGGCCAAGAAGGCGAGCACGCGAGCCGACGTCAACAATGTCTTGAAGCGCATCGACGGATTGACCAAGCAAGCGCGCCAGGTCGCGCGCGGGACCGGCACGCGCGCGGCGTCGACGCGGCGTCGCGCGGCAAGCACCACCAAACGTGCAGCGACCAAGACCCGTCGCGCGGCGACAAGTGTCAAGAAAGCGGCGGGAACCGCCCAGCGCAAGGCTTCGAGCCGTGCCACCGCGACGCGAAGCGCAGCCGCTCGCACGACCACCACCGTCCGGCGGACTGCGGCGCCCCGGCGCCGCTCCACGCCGAGGCGGGCGCCCGCGGCCGAGACCATGCCGGCGATGCCGGAGACCATGGCGCCCGAGGCAGGCGGCGCTGTCGAGATGGGCGAGATCAGCGAGGCCTGAGGGAACCCGAGACAACCTCTCCGCCCAGGACCACGGCTCTTGGGCGGAGCTCGTCCCATCTCACCTCGGACTCCTCGTCGAGCGGGTCGCCGCTGTAGACCTGCAGGTCGGCCAGCATGCCCGGCTCGAGCGTGCCTTTGATGTTCTCCTCGAAGCTCGCGTAAGCGCCTCCTGACGTATAGGCGCGCAGAGCGGCCAGGAGGCTGATCCCGTTGACCTGGTCGTCGACTGCGACGCGGATCCCGGGCCACGGATTCGGATCGGGTGAGACCGGAAGGTCGGAGCTGAATGCGACCGGAACCTTGGCGCGCAGCAATCCGCGATGAGGCGCCAGGTGCGAGCGGTCGCGGACCGGAAAGAAGATCGTCGATGCGACGCGGCCGAAGCGCGCGGCCATGGGCTGCATGACGGCGACCATTCCGAGCTGCGCCAGCCGCGCCTGGAGATCTGGTGGGCAGATGGTGCAGTGCTCGACGCGATGTCGCATGTGCTCGCCATGCGCGCCTTCGACGGCATCGCACATCGCCTCGATCGCGGCGTCTCCAATGGCGTGAGCCGCGACTTGCAGGCCCGCGGCGGTGGAGCGCGCGACGATATCGCGCAGCTCCTCCGGCGTCGTGCGCCAGACGCCGCCTCCTGAGCGCATCGCGACGCGCTCGGCGCCCCCGTCGACGAAGACCTTGATCGGTCCCGCCCTGATCAGCGAACCGCCGAACCCGCTGTGCACGCCGAGCTGCGAGGTCGCCTCGAGCAGCTCCCACGAAAGGAACTCGTTGACACGGATCCGCAGCTTTCCGTCGCAAGCAAGTCGTTCGTAGGCGCGGAGGTCATCGGCAAACCCCCGGTTGACCGCCGCTCCGACAGAGGTAATGCCTCGCGACACCAACAGGTCCTGGGCTTGCAGGACGCCTTCGATCCGGCGCGCGAGGCCAGGCAACGGCTGGACGTCGGCGACAAGACGCATCGCCGACTCGAGCAGGAGGCCGTTCGGAACGCGGTTGAGGTCGCGGCCAATCCGGCCACCGGGTGGATTCGGCGTCTCCGACGTGATCCCCGCCGCCGCCAGAGCGGCGGAGTTGGCGACGCGCGAGTGACCGCCGCGTTCGTCGATGAATGCGGGCCGCTCGCCGGTGACGCGGTCGAGCTCGGTGCGGTGAGGTTGGCGCCGTTCAGTCAGCTCGTCGGTGCGGTAGCCCATGCCCTGCTGCCACTCGCCTGGCTTCAGGCTGCGGGCGTGTTCACCAAGGCGGTCGAGGATGTCATCGACCCCCCGGGCGCCGCCGAGGTCGGCGGCAAACCGCGTCAGGCCGTAGTAGACAACGTGGGCGTGCGCGTCATTGAACCCGGGCAGCACGGCGGATCCTTTGAGCTCGACGACCTTCGTTCGCGGCCCCCGCAGCTTCAGGATCTCGGGCCCGCCGCACGCGAAGACTTTGCCGCCGGCGATCGCGAGATGGCTGTGGGGGTTCAGGCCGGTCCGTCCCAGCGTGCGGATTCGCCCGCCCGCCAGGATCATTTCCGCGAACACTCGGCGGTTAGATTAATCGGGTGCCCGCGATCGACTTCCGCTCCGACACGGTGGCCATGCCAAGCCCGGAGATGCGCCAGGCGATGCTCACAGCCCCCCTCGGCGACGATGTATTCGGCGACGACCCGACGACCAACCGCCTGATGGAGGTTGCCGCGAAGCGGATGGGCAAGGAGGCGGCGACCTTCGTGCCCAGCGGAACCATGGGCAACCTGATCGGGATCGCCGTCAACGCACAGAGCGGGCAGGAGCTCATCGCGGACGCCGATTCGCACGCCTTCTACTACGAGACCGCAGGCGCGGCGGCCGTCTGCGGCGTGCAGATCCGGCCCGTGGCGACGGAGGCGGGCGTGATGTCGCCTGGGCAGGTCGTGGGGGCGGTCCGGCCCCGCGACGACCCCCATCAGCCGATCACCGCCGCGATCACATTCGAGAACTCGCACAACCGGCATGGCGGCATCGTGTGGCCGCTCGACGCCCTTCGCGCGGCGAGCGACGCGGCGCATGAGCAGGGTTTGCGCGTCCACCTGGACGGCGCGCGCATCTTCAACGCCGCGGTGGCGCTGGGCGTCGAAGCGTCGGAGATCGCGGACTGCGCCGACACCATCACCTTCTGTCTGTCCAAAGGGCTCGCGTGCCCCGTAGGCAGCATCTTCTGCGGGTCCGCCGAGGACGTACAGGAGGCGCGCCGCTGGCGCAAGCGGCTGGGGGGAGGAATGCGGCAGGTCGGTGTGCTCGCCGCCGCCGGTCTCATCGCGCTCGAGAAGATGGTCGACCGCCTTGCCGACGACCACGCGAATGCGCGCACTCTTGCCGAAGGGCTCGCCGAGCTGCCGGGTGTGCGTTGCGACCTCAATCGCGTTCAGACGAACCTCGTCTACTTCGACCTCGAGCAGATGCCCGCCGGCGCGTTCGTCGATGAGTGCACCAAACGCGGACTGCTCAGCGACTCGACGGGATCCCGCAGCATCCGCTTCGTCACGCACTACGGCATCGACGCGGAAGACGTCCAGTCCGCACTGAAGATATGCGAGGAAGTGCTGACCGCATGAGCACGCGCGTGTCCCCGGACGGCATGTACTACTGGGACGGTCAGAGCTGGATCAGCACGCTTTCTCATGACGGCCGGTATCGGTGGAATGGAACAGGATGGGCGCCCGTCGCAGGTCAGCCGTTCGCGCCTCCCCGGTACCACGCTCCGGCGGCTCGCCAACCAACCTCATGGACGCTACCGATGCAGTACGCGGTGGCGGGTTGGTACGCGATCTCCGCGGTGTACACCCTGACCCTGCCGTTCTGGATGGGCGGCATGATGTCGACGATCATGGCCCAGAGCTTTCAGCGTCAGGAGCAGCTGAATCCCAACATGACACCACCGCCGCCGGAGTTCATCCAGACCATGACCACGTTCATGAATGGGGTGCTTTGGGTCTCCACGCTCGTGGGGGTCGCGATCTGCGCCTTGCTCATCGTGGGCGCGCTCAAGCGATGGAGGTGGGTCTTTTATGCCGTTCTCGTGCTCCTCGGGCTTGGTTCCATCACAGCTCCGCTGAACCTGATCAACATCTTTGACAGCCGTGCGTATGACGCGGCGGTCGGTTTCAGCTTGCCGACCGGGTTGTACGTGGCGAGCCTGATCCTGTGGATTCCGGGCGCTGCGCTGTTCGTCTGGATGCTCGTCGCCGCGATCAAGCGCGGGCCGTGGGCGATGACTCGTCCTGCTAGCTGAGAAGGCTTGCCAGAAGCGCCGGGTCGATGTTGCCTCCGCTGACGATGGCGACTGTGGTCGGACCAGGCGTCAGCTGTTCGAGCGCCGCGTAGGCCAGCGCACCCGCGCCCTCGGCGACCACCTTGGCCGCCGACGCGAGCTGTGGCACGGCTGCCTTGAGCCGAGGCTCGGGCACGATGAGCCAGCGATCGACCCCCTCCTTGAGCAGGTCGTACATGCGCTGATCGAAGGGTGCGGTTGTGCCGTCGGCGATGGTCGCGGGCTGGATCGAAACCGAGCCGCCGGCGGCGAAGGCGCGGTCCCACAGAGCGTATCCGTCGGACTGAACGCCGATGACCTCGACCTCCGGCCGCATCCCCTTGATCGCGGCTGCGATTCCGCTGACGAGGCCCCCGCCGCCTACTGGAACCACGACCCGCTCGAGGTCAGGCACGTCATCGAGCAGTTCCAATCCGATGCCGCCATGCCCGGCCATCACCTCGTCGTCGGCGAATGGATGAATGAAGGATTCCGGGTCGTCGTTCCAACCCTGGTTCGCGATCCAGCTGAACAGC
>DASPYE010000142.1:0-4372 GCA_035636935.1 Candidatus Dormiibacterota bacterium
GAGGACGGCGGCTTGCACTGGACGATGATCAAGACTCCCGGAGTAGCGCAGCCCGGATAATCGGCTTCGTGGCGGTCCGGGTGGTGGGGTTCGATGGCGACGACACGCTGTGGCACAGCGAGACGCGATTTCACGTCACCCAGGCCGAGTTTCGCGAGCTGCTCGCACACCACGTGCCCGACGCCGACATCGATACACACCTCGCCGAGATGGAGATGAAGAACCTCGCCATCTATGGCTACGGGGTGAAGTCGTTCACTCTCTCCATGCTCGAAACCGCGGTCGAGCTGACCAAGGCGAACATCCCCGCCACCGACCTCGAGGTGATCCTCGGCTGGGGCAAGCGCATGCTGATGGAACCGACCGAGCTGCTCGCCGGCGTCGAGTCGACCCTGCGAGCACTGAGTGAGAGGTTCGACATGCTGCTCATCACCAAGGGCGACCTCTTCGACCAGGAGAGCAAGCTCGCGCGATCCGGACTGGGCGACCTGTTCCTCGGCGTAGAGATCCTCACCGAGAAGAACGTCGAAACCTACCAGCGGATCTTTCAGCGGCGCGGCATCAACGCGGCGGACTTCTTGATGGTCGGCAACTCCCTGCGGTCAGACGTCGTGCCTGTGGTGTCGCTCGGCGGACACGCCGTCCACATCCCTTACGAGGTGACCTGGCAGCACGAGCACGTTCCGGAAGACGAGCTCCCGAAGTCAGGCTGGAGCCGGATCACGACGATCGCGGAGCTGCCCGCGCTGCTCGACGAGCTTTAGAGGGTCGGGCCGAGCCTCAAGCCGCGCCCTCGCGGGCCTTGCCGCCTCCCGTCATGAGCAGGCCAAGGCGTTCCTCTGGCGTGTCCGGACTCTCGATGCTCACGATCTTGCCCTCGTACATGACCGCGATGCGGTCGGAAAGCGAGCGCACCTCGTCGAGCTCGGCCGAAACCAGCAACACCGCCGTGCCTCCGTCGCGCTCTTGGACGATCCGGCGGTGGATGAACTCGATCGCGCCGATGTCAACGCCGCGCGTCGGCTGAGCCGCCAGAAGAACCTTTGGTTTGCTCCCCATCTCGCGGGCGACGATGACCTTCTGTTGATTGCCGCCTGACAGGTTGCGCGCGGCCACGTCGATGCTCGGAGTCCGCACGTCGAACTCCTTGACCAGGCGGCGCGCCCACTCGCGGATCGCCACGAGCTTCAGGACGAGCTCCCGCCACGAAAAGAGCGTGGAGCGCTCACGTCCGAGGATCGAGTTCTCGGCGATGGAGAAGCTGAGCACAAGCCCGGTGCCGCGGCGGTCTTCTGGGATGAAGGCGACTCCCGCGTCACGCTCGGTGCGAGCGTCGTAGGTGGTGATGTCACGATCTCCCAGCAAGATGTGACCGCCCGTCGAGCGTCGCGTGCCGGCGATGACCTCCATCAGCTCGCTCTGGCCGTTGCCCTCGACCCCCGCGATGCCCAAGATCTCGCCCTGACGCAGCTCGAAGGTGACACCCTTCAGCGCAGGCACGCCACGGTCGGAGTTAGCGCTGACATCCTCCACCTTCAGCACGACCGCGCCTGGCTTCGCCGGCTTCTTGTCGACGCGGAGCAGGACCGCGCGACCAACCATCAGGGTCGCGATCTCCTCCTCGCTCGTGTCCCTTGTCGTGAGGTGGCCCACCACCTTGCCGCGACGCATGACCGTGATGCGGTCGGAGATGTCGAGGACCTCCTTCAGCTTGTGGCTGATGAAGATGATCGTCTTGCCGGATTTCACGAGGTCGCGCAGGACGACGAACAGCTCCTTCGTCTCTTGTGGAGTGAGGACGCCCGTCGGCTCGTCGAGGATCAGGATACTGGCGCCGCGGTACAGCACCTTCACGATTTCGGCTCGCTGCTGCAACCCGACTGGCAGATCACCCATTCGGGCATCAGGGTCGAGCGCCAGGCCGTACCGCTTGGTCAGGTCGTTGATCGCCTTGCGCGCGCGTGCGTGGTCGTAGAAGTCCGTCCCCGTCACGGGCTCGCGGCCCAGCATGATGTTCTCCCCGACTGAGAAAACCGGTATGAGCATGAAGTGCTGGTGCACCATGCCGATGCCCAGCGAGATGGCATCGCGCGGTCCCGCCATGTGGACGGGCTTGCCGTTGATATGGATCTCGCCTGAGTCCGGGTGGATGAGCCCGTACAGGATGTTCATCAGCGTCGACTTGCCGGCGCCGTTCTCTCCCACCAGCGCGTGGATCTCGCCCGCGCGAACGCTGAAGTCAACATGATCGTTGGCGAGCACACCCGGAAACTGCTTGGTGATGCCGCGCATCTCTACCGCGAGCTGCTGTTGGTCGCTCATTCCGATCCCGGCACGTAGGGGAGGCCATCGTGGGCCGGCGGCGTGCTGCGGCCGACGACGCCCGCAAGCACGACGAGGGTGAGGATGTAGGGCAGCATGCTCAGGAGATACGGCGAGATGTGGATGGTCGAGTTGTTGTCGTAGATCGCCTGCCCGAGTCCGAATATCAGGCATGCGATGAAGGCGCCAAACGGCGTCCACTTGCCAAAGATCATCGCCGCGAGCGCGATATAGCCTCGACCGTCCGTCATGTTGGGGACGAACGTGTTCGAGACGCCGATCGCGAGGAACGCCCCGGCGAGGCCTGAGAGCAGCCCGCTCGAGATCACCGCGCTGTAGCGGATGAGGAAAACGTTGATGCCCGCGGTGTCGGCTGCCTGCGGGTGCTCGCCGACGGCCCTGATGCGAAGCCCGAGCCTGGTCCTGAACAAAAGGATATGGATCCCGACCAACAGGATCAGGGCCAAATAGACAACGACGTTCTGCTGGAACAGTACTTTGCCGAAGAACGGGATCTGGTCGAGTCCGTGGATGTCGATGTAGGGGAGACCCTCGCTCGGCCCGATGTGCCCGATGTCTTGCAGGCCGTAGATGCGGTTGACCAGGAACACAGTCAGTCCCGCCGCGAAGATGTTGATCGCGATTCCGCTGACGATCTGGTCCGCGCGAAACTGGATCGAGACCACAGCGTGGATCGAAGCGATCAATCCACCGGCGATGATCGCCACCGCGGTCGCCAGCCAGGCGTTGTGCCAGGCGAGGTCCGCCACGACCGCGAAGAACGCGCCTGTGAGCATCATGCCTTCCATTGCGATGTTCACTACGCCGCTGCGTTCAGAGATCACCCCTCCGAGGGCGGGCAGCAGGAGCAAGACGGCCGCGGCAAGCACCGCCTGCCACAGGTTTGCTGTCAGGAGCAGCTGGCCGACGTCGCCGAGAGCGCTCACGTGGGGTCCGGTGGTGGCGCGGCGGCTTCGGACATCAGGCCGGCAGCCGGCGGGAGCTCGGGTGGCAGCGCGGCCGACGTGCGACCGAAGGGCAGGCCCCGCCGGATCGCGCCGACAAAGTTGGCGGCGATGCTGAAGAGGATGAGCGCCTGCAGGACAAGGACCAGGTTGCTCGAGATCCCGGCGTCGCTCTGCATGATCGCGCCGCCGGCGTGCAGCGCCCCGAACAGCAGCGACGCGAGGACGATGCCGAGAGCGCTGCCCAGGCCGAGCAGCGCGACAGCGATGGCATCGAACCCGGTCGTGTCGCTGAAGTACTTGTCCGTCAGGTTGTGGTCGACGCCGGCGATCTGGATGGCTCCCGCGAGGCCCGAGAAGGCGCCCGCAATGAGCATGGTGAGGATGATCGTGCGGCGGACGCTGATGCCCGCGTAGCGAGCCGCCTTCTGGCTCTGGCCCACCGCGCGGATCTCATAGCCGAAGGAGGTCCTCCACAGCAGGAACGCAAAAGCGACCGCAGCGACAAGCGCGATCAGCAACCCCGTGTGCACGCGGTAAACGCTCGCGGGCAGCCCGAAGATGATGAGCGAGTTGTCGGCGGGCAGAAGCGTCGCCAATCGTGCGCCCTGACCGATGGGCTGAGACGTCGACGTACCTTCGCCCAGCTGCAGAGGCCCACCGATGATGAGGTAGCGGAGCAGCCACTGAGCGACGTAGTTGAGCATGATCGTGGTCACGACCTCATGGGCGCCAATGGTCGCCTTGAGCACCCCCGCGATCCCCGCCCACAGTGCCCCCGCCGCCATCCCGCCCACCAGGACCATGGGCAGCAGGATCGGCGACGGCAGGTCTCTGAACTGGACCCCGATTGCCGTGCACGCGATGGCACCCGCAAGCAGCTGGCCCTCCGCGCCGATGTTGAAGAGGCCCGCCCGGAACGGCAGCGCAACGCCGATCCCGGTCATGATCAGCGGGGTCAGGAAAACAATCGTGTTGGAGATCTGCAAGGCCGAGTTTTCGCCTTGTGGGCAGGCGATCCCAAATCCCCCGCAGAGGAGGCCGGAGTAGGCATCGATGGGATTGGCGCCGGTGACGACGCAGAT
>DASPYE010000143.1:0-3552 GCA_035636935.1 Candidatus Dormiibacterota bacterium
GTCGTCGCCGCCCGTCAAACTATCCCGCGTGGCCGAGGGCGCACAGCTCGATCCCAAGACCGACTTCCGGCAGCTGTATGACCAGGAGTTCCTCTCGGTGTACCGCTCCATCCGGGGTGTCGTTCTCGACTCGGCCGCGGCCGAGGATCTGACGCAGGAAACCTTCGTCCGCGCCTACCGCGCCCGCTACCGCTACACGCCAACCGCGCCGCCGGGTGCGTGGCTGAGGCGCATCGGCATCAACCTGGCGATCTCCCACCTGCGCCGGCAGAGGCTCGCCCGCTTCCTGCCCGCGCGCCTGTACGTGCCTCCCGACCGCCGCGACTATGACCGCGCCGAGGCGCGTGACGTGGTGGAGAAGGCCATGGCGCAGCTGAGCCCGAAGCTTCGTGCTGCCGTCGTCCTTCATTACTACGAAGGATTGACACGCGAGGAGATCGCCGACGTGCTCGGCGTGCCCGCCGGCACCGTGGCATCAAGGATCGCCAAGGCCGTTGCGATAATGCGAAAAGCCATGGCAAGCGACCAGCAACGCGAAACCGAGCGTTCGACTAGTGAAGGTGCCCTACGTGGAAGATAAAACCACTCGGGGAGGGCTGACCACGCCCTCCGAAGCAGACGTCAGCCGGATGATCCGGGCAGAGGTGGAAACCTGGAAACCCCGGCATGGCCCGGACTGGTCGGACTTGATGATCCGTCTTGCCGCCGCCGGGCCAGCGCCGTGGGTGATCTACTCAGCCGCCAGCGCCGCTCTCGTCGTCATCATCGTGACGGCGTTTCTGGTCGGCTCCTGGCTCCAGATCGGCGCCCTGGCGCCGCAGCACGTCGACGTGACTCTCCCTCATTAGGTGAGGAGGTCGATCTCTTCGTAACCGCCCCGGCGGCGGGCCGCCGCGAGCACCGCAGTGCCCGCCGCCAGGTCCCACAGCGCGATTCCGTGTGACTCGAACAGCGTGATGCCGGCGCGGTCGGGCCGTTCCCAGCGGCCCGCGACGACCGATCCCAGCTCGACGACCTGGTCCCAGTCGAACTTGCCGGCCTCCGCCGCCTGGATGAGGTCGCCGCTCTCCAGCTGCGCCGCTCCCAGCTGATCGACCACAACGGTCTGCGCCCGCTCCACGAGCTCGATCGGGAGCTCCGCGCGGTTGCGATAGTTGGATCCGATGGCGGCGACAAGGGCGTGAGGCTCCACCCAGTCGGCCTCGATCACCGCGGTGTGGCTGGTCGTGCACGTGACCACGATATCGGCGCCGCGGACGGCCGCCTCAGCAGTTGCCGCGGCGACCGTCTTGATGCCGAGCTGCTCGTGCTGCTCCTCGGCGAACGCCACCCGGCGTTCCTCGTTGCGGCTGTACACGCGGAGCTCGCTGATCTCGAGCACATGTGAGAGCGCGAGGGCCTGGGTGGCGGCCTGCCATCCCGTCCCGATCAAGGCCACGGTCGCCGAGCCGGGCAATCCCAGCGCCTTGACGGCGACGGCGGTCGCGGCCCCGGTCCGGTACGCCCCCATGAAGTCAGCCTCGATCATCGCCTGGAGCGAGCCGTCGACCCCAAAGATCACCACCAGGAAGCGGACGTGGCCGTCCGCGACGGTGTACGCCTTCAGGCCGGTGCACCTGCCGCCCGGGTAGGACGCGAACATCACGTTGAGGAGCCCGCCGGGGGGGAAGACTCGACGGCGCGGCTCGTTCTCCGCGTCGCCCTCACCCAGCTCGCGCATCGCGTCCTCGACCGAGGCGATCACGTCTGCCATCTCGATCAGGTCTTGCACGTCACTCTCGCGCAGGATCAGGGCCATCGCAGGGAGAATAGCCGCCTATGGCCGCCCGCCCCCTTAACGTCGGCCTCATCGGCCTTGGCACCGTCGGCTCCCAGGTCGCCGATCGGATGCTCTCGTGGGGTCCGCAGCTTTCGCGTCGCGCGGGGGTCGAGCTGTGCCTGCGCAAGGTGCTCGTTCGTGATGTCAGCAAGCGTCGCGCGATCGAGATCTCGCCCGATGTCCTGACGTCCGACCCCGCGGATGTCCTCGACGACCCCGCGATCGAGGTCGTCATCGAGGTGGCGGGCGGTGACGAGCCGATGCGCTCGTACATGGAGCGCGCGATCCAGGCCGGCAAGCATGTCATCACCGCCAACAAGGTCGTGATGGCGCGGCACGGTCCCGAGCTGCTCGACCAGGCCGCGGAAAAAAACGTCGACGTTTACTTCGAAGCCGCGGTCGGCGGCGGCATCCCGCTGATCAGCACATTTCGGACCGACCTCCAGGCCAACCGGATCGAGAGCGTGTCCGCAGTGATCAACGGGACCACGAACTACGTCCTCGGGCGGATGGCCTCACAGGGGATGACGATGGCGGACGCATTGCGCGAAGCGCAGGAGGCCGGGTACGCCGAGGCCGACCCGACCGACGACATCGGCGGCTTCGACGCCACCTACAAGCTCGCCATCCTCGCGTCCATCGCGTACGAGATCAAGGTGCGGCCTGACGACATCTATCGCGAGGGCATCGAGGGGATCGAACCCGTCGACTTCCGCTACGCGCGCGAGCTGGGTTTCGCGATCAAGCTCATCGCTCACACGCAGCGTCATCCCGGTCGCGTCGAGGCTCGCGTGCATCCCGCGATGGTTCCGCTCGACCACCCACTTGCGCGGGTCGAGGGTGCGGAGAACGCGGTGTTCGTCGAGGGCGACCTCGTGGCCCAGGTTTTGCTCGTTGGCCAGGGTGCCGGAGGAAGACCGACAGCGTCGGCCGTGGTCGGCGACCTCATCGATCTGGCCCGCTCGATCCGCCGCGGCGTGCAGAGCAGACCGTCCTTCAGCTTCGACGACCGCATCGGCGTGATTCCGATTGGTGAGGTGAAGACGCGCGCGTACTACCGCATTCGCGTCGCCGATCAGCCAGGAGTGCTTGCGGCAATCGGGCAGGTCTTCGCCGAGGAAGGCGTGAGCATCTCGAGCTTCATCCAGAAGGACGCGTGGTCACACGACCAGACGGCCGAGCTCGTGGTCACCACCCATCCGTCGCTTGATGCCAGCCTGCAGAAGGCGCGCGAGCGGATGGCGCGGCTCGAGCCTGTGCACGCCGTCTCGTCGTTCCTTCGCGTCTTTTAAAAGAGGTCGGGGCCTATGGGCGTCATCGCTCGCTATCGCGAGCACCTACCCGTCGGACCCACCACCCCGGAGGTCGACTTGAAGGAGGGCTCGACGCCGCTGGTCGAGAGCCGCAACATCGGCCGCGCCCTTGGTCTGAAGCATCTCTACTTCAAGTACGAGGGCCTCAACCCGACGGGCTCGTTCAAGGACCGGGGCATGGTCGTGGCGGTTGCCAAAGCACTCGAGGCCGGGCACCAGGTGTTCATTTGCGCCTCGACGGGCAACACCTCCGCCTCGATGGCCGCGTATGCAGCGCGCACCGGCGCGCGAGCGATCGTCGTCGTCCCATCGGGGGCCGGGCGCGCGCAGGGCGCGCAGGGCGCCGGGCGCGCGCAGGGCGCGCAGGGGCAGATCGCGATGAACAAGCTGGCGCAAGCCCTGATGTATGGAGCGAAGGTG